>DASTBQ010000001.1:0-20814 GCA_035711995.1 Acidimicrobiia bacterium
AACCGGGCCCGCGCTAGCCAGACTCTGGGTTCTGGCCTCACGTGTTGGCCGTAGTGGAGGAGGCGACGCAGCGGCCCTGCAACTCCCCACACACATGCGTGGTGTTCGGGTCGTGGACGAGAAGCTCGTGAACGTGGCCCACGCAGCGGGTCTGCAAGTCCACGTTTGGACCGTGAACGAGGAGACTGAGATGCACCGTCTCCTCGACATCGGTGTCGACGGTCTGATCACGGACAGACCCGACCGCCTCAAGAACGTTCTCGAGACCCGAGGGGAGTGGTGATGAGAGCTCTGATCGCAGCGGTTCTCATCGGTGGCCTCTTCGGCAGCGCATCCGCCACCGTCGAGGAGATGACCTCAGAGATGATGGTGGTCACCATCGACCTCGAAGTGCTCGCTTCGGCGGAGTCGGTGGCAGCCCATCTCAGCTTCGACGACGAGCAGGTGGCGACGCTGCCCCTGATCGACCGGGGCGAGGGTCTCTATGGGATACGAGCCGAGCTGGAACCGAAGAACTACGTCGTCGTGTTCGAGGTGATTGGCGATGAGTCAGGGCAGTCGAATCCGGTGACGCTCACTCAGCTGGGTGCCGATCTCGGTCCTGAGTCCGGCCCAACCACGACCGACCCCGATGAGGAAGGGATGGCACCCGAGACTCGGAGGTGGTTGTGGCTCGCTGTCGCCCTGGCTGCGGCCTCGCTCTCGGCACTCGCTTTCTGGGTGTTGGGTGGCAGAGACGCTGAACTCGAGGAGCAGACCTCCGACGAGGAAGAATGATGATCCGCCATGCGGTCCTCGGCGATGAGGACGACCTGGCCGACGTTCACGTCACCGCGTGGCAGGTGGCCTATGCCGGGATCTTTCCCCGAGAGTTCCTGGGGGCCCTGGATAGGGATAGACGGGCCAACTGGTGGCGGGGGTATCTCGAGCGTGGCGATTGGGCGGCTGTTTCAGAGGTCGAGCGCGTCATCGGGTTTTGCGTGGCGAATGCCTCCCGTGACGACGACTCCTGGGGTGAGATCTTTTCGATCTACGTGCACCCCGGTCATTGGGACGGGGGCCATGGTGCCGACCTGCTCAGGGCAGGTGAGCGGCGGCTCCGCGAACTGGGGTTCTCGCGTGGAATGCTCTGGGTCCTAGAGGACAATCTTCGGGCCCGGTCTTTCTATGAGCGACAAGGCTGGGTGCTGGCAACTCCGTTTCGAATCGAGGAGATAGGCGGGGTCCAGGTCACTGAAGTCAGGTACGAGACCGCTCTTCGAGGATGAGCTCCAGCGTCGAGAGATCTTCTCGATAGGTGACTTTCAGGTTCGAATCGTCGCCGGGGACGCCGGTAGCCACGACGTCGGTGAACTTCATGACGACTTCCGCCGTGTCCTGGCCTTCGAAGCCTGTTTGAGCCGCCCTCACATAGGCCGTCATCAAGTCGGGTCCACGAAATACCTGAGGTGTCTGCGCCCGGCGCAGTCCGGCGACAGCACGATGGGTCTTACGGTCGAGGATCATCGAGTCCGCCTCGATCAACGGAACGGCCCCGCCCGCCGTATCCGCGGTTGCGAACAGCTGCTCGACCAGGTCGGAGCCCGGCGCCGGCCGGGCTGCGTCGTGAATCCCGATCAAGTCGAAGTCCCCACCCAAAGCGGCCAGACCCGCCATCTCACTCAGTGTCCGCGTCGCCCCGCCAGACGTGACCGTGACCTCTGGGAGCAGCTCCTCGACCTGCTCGACGACCTCTGTCCTGACAACCACGACACACCTGTCGACGTGCCGGGCGACAGCCTCGATCGTGTGAACAATCAGTGCTCTGCCCGCCACCGGGATGAGCAGCTTGTCCGCCCCGAAACGTGTGCTCGACCCCCCACCAACGACGATCATTGCCCGCGACGACATGGTTCGAGGCTACTTTGCAAATGTGATCGCACTCACCGACCTGCGTGCTGGCCTGGTGGGCAACTGGGTCGCCTTCGACAGGCATGGGACGCTTCTCGACTACCCAATCCCAAATGACATCGGCCCTGCGGCACTGGCGGTGTCGCCGGTGACAGACGCTTTGAAGACGACGGACGAGGAGGGAGACCTCGTCGGCTCAGCGGACAAGAATGCTTTTTGGTCCGTCGACGTCATTTTCCTCAACGCCGTCGTGCTCGACCGCTTACCCGATCGTCAATACACGGCCGAGGAGCTCATCGAGGAGGTGAGGCAGGTCGGGTTCGCCTGGCAAATCAGCCCGACTTCCTCCCCTTGAGCGCCCAGTACATGAGGATCGCCGCGATACCGGTGGCCACTGCCCCGGTGGTGGCGATCGTCGGCAGCTTGTCTCGCATCGTCACCGCCGACTCGAATCTTCGCACCGGCCAGTCCCGTTCCGCTGCAACTGCTGCCAGTTCGGAATCGGGATTCACCACGACGGGATTCCCGACCGCCTCCAGCATGGGGAGGTCGGTGATCGAATCGCTGTAGGCGTAGCTCGCGTCGAGGTCGATGCCCTCGCGTTCTGCCATCTCCAGCATTGCCACGGCCTTGCCCGGGCCGTAGGCATATAGCTCCAGCTCCCCGGTGTATCTGCCTTCTTCGTCTACTGCGGCCCTGGTGGCGATGACCTCGTCGATGCCGAGATGACGGCAAAGTGGTCTGACGATCTCCTCGGGGCTCGCTGAGATCACCACCACCCGGCGACCTTCGCCCCGGTGCTCCTCCATGATGGCGAGTGCCTCTGCGTAGACCAGGGGAGTCACCACTTCATCGACGGTCTCGGTCACCAACGCCTCCACCTCGGCACGGTCCCAACCCCTGGTCATCGCCGCCAGCTCTTCCTTGACCCTTTCCAGCTGGTCGTGGTCGGCCCCGAAGGCCTGGTAGTAGGCCTGGGCGATGCCGGCCTTGGCCAGCGTCGTCCCACTCAGCAGACCGGCTCTGAACATCGGCCGCGTGAAGGCGAGCGTGGACGACTTGGCGATGATCGTCTTGTCGAGATCGAAGAATGCGACCGCTCTCACCACTTCAACATAACCCACCTCCGCACAGACCCCTTGAAGCCGGCCCGTCACCTCCATACGTTCGAACACATGGCTGGGAAGGGGAGACATTCCGTCATTGGGGTGCGTTCAATCGATCCGATCCTGTCGCTGGTGGGGCCGATAGGTCTCGCCGCCTCGCTGGGCACGGCACTCGTGATCGATCTCGGTCCTTCAGGTGCGAATGAAGGCCGGAGTCTGCGCGACATCAGTGCCGACGGTCCGACGCTGGCGGAGCTGAGTCCGGGTCGCCGCGGCGTCGCCATGATCCCAGGCGGCGGTATCGATCCCCGAGATGCGATCGATCTGATCGAGCAACTGGCCATCAGATGGCCCGCCGTGGCGGTCAGGGTCGAAGGCCCGGGCTGGCCATTCCCTGTGGTTCCGGTTATCCCGATATACCCCGGTCGACTTCTGGTCAGCACCGAGCCACTTGGCGTCTGGCAACCGATCGGAGGGTCGGGTCGTGCTCCAGGACCCGGACCCGTGTTGCCCAGGCTCAGGGCGGGGCAGTTGCGACGTCTCCTGTCAGGACAGGTGCCTCGCCGGAGTCGCTGGGTCGACGCATGGCGTCCCGTCTGGGACATGCCGTGGGCGTAGTCGAGAAGATCAGCAGGGTCATCGCAACGGGCTCGACGCCGCTACGTCCCGGCGAAGTTGGCACCGAGGCGGGTCGCCTCCTCGGGATGGAGGCTCCGTGGCACAACCCGGCCCAGGTTGCAATGGTCGTCGACAGGGTCCTCGCCCTGGGGCCGATCCAGGAATTGGTCGGAGATCCAGAGGTCAGCGATGTTCTGGTCAATGGGCCCGAGGAGGTCTGGGTCGACCGTGGTGAGGGCCTGGAGCTGACAGGCGCGAGCTTCCTCTCCACAGACGATCTCGTTGCGACGGTAGAGCGGGTTATCGCACCGCTCGGGCTACGCATCGATAGATCCTCACCAATGGTCGACGCGCGGCTTCCCGACGGCTCTCGTCTTCATGCCATCCTGCCACCAGCTGCGGTCGACTGTCCGCTGGTTGCGATACGGCGCTTCACCCAGCGTGTGAAAACTCTCGACGATCTCGTTGCTCTCGGTGCAGCCACCTCTCAGCAGCTCGAAGAGCTGAGGGCCGCGATCCGAGCCCGGGAGACCATTGTGATCTCCGGTGGCACCGGTGCCGGAAAGACCACATTGCTCAATTTGCTCGCGGCGACGATCGACACTGGCGACCGCATCGTCACGATCGAGGATGCCGCCGAACTCGCGTTGCCGGGCCACGTGGTTCGGCTCGAGGCCCGCCCTGCCAACGCCGAGGGTGCGGGTGCGATCACGATTCGTTCCCTCGTCCGCTCCGCGCTGCGCTTGAGACCCGATCGTCTCATCGTTGGTGAGGTCCGCGGTCCCGAGGCGCTCGATCTGATTTCTGCACTCAACACGGGACATCGCGGATCACTCACCACAGTCCACGCCAACTCTCCTAGGGAAGCGATGCTTCGGCTCGAGACCCTCGCGCTCAGCGCAGGCGATGTTTCCGAGAGCGTGGTTCGGCGTCAGCTGCGGGCGGCTGTCGATCGGGTGATACAAGTAGAGCGGTCAGGATCGGGGAGACGCATCGTGGAGATCGCTCCCCGGGAAGCGCTGGACGGTTTGGCGTGATAGTGCCGGTCGCACTCGCTGTCGCCTTCGCCGTGGGAGTCGATGTCCGCAGGCTGTTGCTCCTGGCCGGAGCGCTCTACTTCCCCCTTGTGTTCGCGCTGGTAGTGGCTGTCTTGGCCTGGAGGGCCAGACCCGACAGTCACAACCTCTCGTCTTTGTTCTGCGAGGGCGTGGCGGCTGAACTGCGGGCCGGTTCTACTCTGCGCGAGGCGCTCGTCACCTCTGCCTCCTCCCTCGATCGCAACTTGGCCGCGCTCGGGGTGTCCCCGGTGGTGGCGCCGTTGGGCGATGTGGCAGCCGCCGTTGCCGCGACATTTCCCGACATCGAACACGAAGTCCGCCTGACTGTCCTCAACGCCGCACGATCGGGCAGCGATGCCGCCGACCTGTTCGACGAGATCGGCTCACTGGCGATGGCCAAGGCAGATATACGCCACGAGACCAGAGTGGCGACGGCCCCGGCGCGGGCCACCGCATTGTTTCTGGTCGGAGCGCCGATCGTCTTCGTGATAAATCGTCTCTCCACGAGCGGTCTCGACCCTCTCGTCGCAAGCACCCCACAACGGATGGTGACCTTGATCGGCTTGGGGCTCTTCCTCACCGGGACGGCTGTGACCCTCCTCCTGATCTGGAGGGCGGGACGATGAGTCATGTGTTGGCGGGCGCGGTGGGCGTCCTCGTGGCAGGGCCACCCGGGTTGATCGCCGTTCTGGCACCTTCGGTTTGGCGTCGCGTCAGGTCAAGACCCTCGCCGCCCCCGTCCATGAACCTCGTGATGCTGCTGCTCCTCGTGGAGTTGCGTTCCGGCAGGTCGGTGCTTGCCTCTTTGATCTCGGTTGCCGAGACCCTCTCCGGATACGAGAGTCTGCGAAAAGTTGCTCGTGTTGCCCTGGTGGCAGGGCTGGCAGCGGCCGTACCACATGCGGACGAAGTACTTCGACCAGTGATCGCGCAACTGGCTCGGGCGCAGCGCTTCGGAGCCTCCCTTTCCGGAGCCATGCGTCGGATGATCGACAACGGTCTTGCCGAGGAACGGTCCAGAAAGATCGCCAGAGCCCGCGCCCTCCCGGTCCGTCTCATGGTGCCAGTGACCCTGCTGATGCTCCCCGGGCTGGTCCTTCTTCTCTATGCCCCGTCACTGTTGGCGTCTTTCGAGGACCTGACCGGGGTCCTGCGATGAGATCCGCACTTCCTCCCGCACCGGTCGGTCACCGGAATGGAAGGAGTGTCAATGACACGAGTCTGGAGTTGGGTCATGGCCCGGATGGGGTCTGACGAGGGTCAGGCGACCGTCGAGTACTTCCTCGTGATCCTGGCAGCCACTGCTTTGGCGATCATCGCCCTGAAGTGGTTGCAGTCAGGGAGCGGGGGCGGTCTCCTCGGAGACCTCTTCGGCAAGGTCATCACATGGGTGACGAGCGCGTTCTGAAGGGCGACCGAGGGTCGATGACAGTCGAGTTCTTTCTCGTCGTCCCGCTCCTCATCGTGGTGCTGGTCGCCGGGATCCAAACGATCTCGGTGGCCCGCACCCGCATCGAACTGCTCGGGGCGGTGCGAGAAGGGGCTCGTGTCGCTGCCACCACGCCGGATCCGGCTAGGGCCGTCGACGCGGTTCGGGCAGCGCTCCCACCGGGTCAGCGTGATCGGGTGAGGATCTCGGTGTCACGGCCCGGAGTTGTAGGCCGTCCGGCGAAGGTCGTCGCCAGCTATCGGCACGTCCTCCCGGTTCCGCTGTTCGAGGACATTGGATTCGAGGTGCGCGCGTCCGCATCCATGCTCGTAGAACGTTGAGAGACAGAGGGTCTGTGACGGTGGTCATGGTCGGACTCGTCGCTGTCGTCATCGTGCTGGCCACGTCGGTCGCCGGTCTCGGTGCCTTGTACGCAGCTCGGGCCAACGCTCAGACCGCAGCAGAGGCCGCAGCCCTGGCGGCGGCGGTGTCGACTTACCCACCCGCATCACCTATGCACCCGGTGCAGGCCGCCAGTCGCGCCGCTGCCGAGAACGGAGCCGGTCTGGTGACCTGTCGATGTCCACGTGACAGCTCCCTCGTGGTTCGCGTCGTGGAAGTGGTAACGGTGGTGACGGCACTGGTCCCCGTGTTCGGGCAATGGGACGTCCGAGCCGTGGCACGAGCCGAGTTCGACCCGCTCCGTTGGCTGGGCGGGTGAGGTGTCCGGATATCCTCCCGCGCCATGACCACCCGAACCGAGGCGATAAGGATGCTCGCCGAACTGGCGAAGCTCACCTCCCTCGACGAGGGGTCGCCACAAGCCTTCAAGGTCAGGGCATATGAAACCGCCATCGCCGGAATCGAGGCCTATCGAGGTGAGATCGACGGTCTGGGCAAGGCGGAACTGACCAAGATCAAAGGTGTAGGTGGCTCGACCGCCGACAAGATCCTCGAACTGGGCGCCACCGGCAGAGTGGAGAAACTCGAGACGTTGCGGGAGAAGTACCCACCTGGGTTCGTCGAGCTGACGAAGATCCCCGGTCTGGGCCCGAAAACCTTGAAGATGATTCGGTCCGAGCTCGGGGTCGAAGATCTGGACGGGCTCAAGGAAGCGCTCGAGGCGGAGCGCCTCCGTGAACTGCCAGGTCTTGGTGAGAAGTCGGAGGAGAAGATCAAGAAGGCGATAGACCGGCTTGGTCTTCATGGCAAGGACCGACGGACACCGCTGGTGGAAGTACTCGGATTCGCCAACGGGCTGGCCGGCCGTATCGCAACGATTGCAGGGGTCACCGAAGCGGTGCCCTGCGGGTCGCTACGGCGTTTCACCGAGAGTGTTGGTGATGTCGACGTGGTGGTCGCCACCACTGAACCATCCCGGGTCCACGAGACGGTGGTCGGCTATCCCGAGGCAGCAGACATCGTCGGTTCGGGTGGGACGAAGACCTCGTTTCTGACTCGCGAGGGTCTCCAAGTGGACGTCAGGACCGTCGCCCCCAAGCAATTGGGATCTGCCCTCCTCTACTTCACAGGTTCCAAAGCTCACAACATTCAGCTTCGCCAGAAGGCGCTGGATCGGGATTGGTTGCTCAGCGAGTACGGGTTGTTCGACGGTGAAGAGGTCGTCGCTTCGGAGACCGAGGACTCCATCTACGAAGCGCTCGGGCTCGAATTCATTCCCCCGACCATGCGT
Source organism: Acidimicrobiia bacterium (assembly GCA_035711995.1). Taxonomy (GTDB): domain Bacteria; phylum Actinomycetota; class Acidimicrobiia; order Spongiisociales; family ZC4RG35; genus JANQRA01. Next base: position 7,795 of record DASTBQ010000001.1, read on the forward strand.
GAGGGTGGTGGGGAGGTGGAGGCAGCCAGCCGAGGGGAGCTACCGGTGCTGATCTCGCGTGAGGACATTCGGGGCGACCTCCACTACCACTCCAGCCGATCGGGCGACGGCAGGTCCAGTCTCGAGGAGATGGTCGACGCCGCAATCGCAGCTGGATACGAGTACGTGGCGTTCACCGACCACGGCGAGAACCTGGCCATCAACGGGTCGAGCCAGGAGCAGATGCTCGAACACCGTGAGCAGATCAGGAACATCGATGCTTCCAGACCTGAAATCACGGTCCTCTTCGGCTGCGAGTTGAACATCGGGCCCGACGGTGAGCTCGACTACGACCCGGAGTTCAGGCTGGAGTTCGACTACTGCGTGGCGTCGATCCACTCTCATTTCGACCTTCCCGAAGAGCGTCAGACTGCGCGCGTGCTCACCGCGCTAGCCGACCCAGCCGTGAACGCGATAGGACACTTGAGCGGCAGGTACGTGGGACGACGCCCCGGTGTCGAACTGGACGTCGCATCTGTGCTCGAGGGGTTGGCTGTCACAGGCGTCGCCTTGGAGGTGAACGGGGCGCTCGACCGGCTGGATGCCACCACGGAGGTGACGAGGCAGGCGATGAGCGTCGGCGTCGATGTGATCATCGACACCGATTCCCATCACATCTCCGACCTACGACGGATGATGTACGGGGTCCTCTACGCGCAGAGAGCCTGGGTGACACCCGACCGAGTGGTCAACACGAAGACTCCGGAGGAGTTTCTCGCCTGGATGCGACGAAGGAAGGGCTAGATGGCGAAGGAATACGAGGCCACGAGGGGAAAGCGGGTCGTGAGTTGGTTGATGGGGAAGATGGCTCGGCTCGGCGTTGGAGGCTTCGCGGTCCTGACGACCACCGGGCGCAGCAGCGGCCGGCCTCGAAGCGTCACTGTCTCCCCGATCACGAGCCAAGGGATCGAGTATCTCGTCTCCCCGTATGGCGACTCGGGATGGGTGTTGAACCTTCGTGCCGACCCGAGTGCGACTTTGAGTCGGGGGGGCCATGACCGTCGGGTGACCCTGGAGGAGGTGACAGGCAAGCAAGATCAGGTGGTTGACGCGTACTACAGACGCGAACCATTCGCCCGCCAGTTCATGGACCTGCCCGAAGACCCGTCGCCGGCCGACTTCAAGGCAGCCTCGGAGAGTTTCCCGGTGTTTCGGGTCGATGAAGGTTGAATCCGATCCTTGTAATTCGCGTCGCGATGGGTGATGCTGTCGACCTTGGCGACGACAACCCACGAGACCGTCCCGCAACCCACCTACGTACTCGACACCTGTGTCCTGCTAGCCGACCCGAACTCCATCCTCAGGTTCGAGGAGCACCATGTCGTCCTGCCTCTCGTTGTCGTCGAGGAACTCGACCGCAAGAAGACCCGGATGGACGAAGTCGGGGCCAACGCACGCGCAGCCATTCGGCTTTTAGAAGAACTGGGCGCATCGTCCCGGTCCGGCATGAGAGAGCCGGTGCGGCTCCCCAACGGGGGCACCCTCCGTATCGAGTTGAACGGGATCATTTCAGATCGCCTCCCCACTGTGCTCGATCCCACCACCCCGGACCACCGAATCCTCGCCACCTGTCTCAACTTGCCCCGAGATGCCGTCCTGGTCACCAAGGACGCTTCCCTGCGAATAAAGGGCGCTCAACTCGGGGTTGCCGTGCAGGACTATCGAGCCGACACCGCTCAGGTCGACAGTCTCCACTCCGGGATCGTCGAGCACCGGGTAGCCGGGGATGTGATCGACAGGCTGTTCGATGAGGGAAAGCTCCAGGTTGACGGGATCGAAGCGCCAATCAATGAGTTCGTGGTCTTGCGTGCCGGCGCTTCGCGGTCGGCTCTCGCCCGGGTGATCCAGGCCGAGCCCGACGTCATCGTCGAGCGTATGCCGACTCACGTGAGAGCCTTTGGCGTCGAGCCCAAGAACGTGCGCCAGACGGTGGCGCTCCACCAGTTGCTCGATCCCGACATCCCTGCCGTGTCCCTGATGGGCATGGCTGGCACCGGAAAGACCTTCCTGTCGCTGGCCGCCGCCCTCGAGCAGGTGCTGGAGCAAGGCAGATACAGAAGGGTGTCCGTTTACCGTCCGCTCGTCGCCGTTGGTCGTCAGGAGGTGGGGTATCTGCCTGGCGACCTCTCTGAAAAACTGGCGCCGTGGATGGCCGCTGTGCATGACAACCTCTACGCACTCTTCTCGGATGCGGGCGTCGATGGTGCCAAGGGAGCAATCGAAGAGCTGGTCGACCGTGGTGAGCTCGAGATGGCGGCGGTGACCTACCTGCGGGGGCGCTCCATCACCGGTGAGTTCGTCATCATCGACGAGGCGCAGAACTTGGAGCTGTCGACACTCAAAGTGATTCTCACACGGATGTCACGCGACTCGAAAGTGGTCTTCTGTGGTGACCTGACCCAGGTCGACAACCCCTACATCTCCCCGTACGGAGGGATGGCCGCACTCATCGAGAAGTTCAAGGACTCGAGCCTCTTTGCACATGTGACCTTGGAGCGCACCGTGCGGTCGCCGCTCGCCGAGATGGCAGCGCGCGTTCTCTGAACCTCGCCCGGTAGCTACTGACCGAGTCGGTCTCGACGCGCTTGGAGCAGCTCGGCGGCGCGTTCGATGGTGATCGACTCGGGTGAGTCGCCCTGTCGCAACGAAGCGTTCACCTCACCATCGGTCACATATGGCCCATACCGTCCCGATCTCAAGGTCACGTTCTTCCCTGACACGGGATCGGCTCCGATCTCCTTGATGTTGCTCTGCCGAGCCTGGCCCCGACGACGTGGTGGTTCGGCAAGCAGCTGGAGCGCCTCGTCCGTGGTGAGGGTGAACAGCTGATCTTCGTCCTCGAGGCTCCGTCGATCATCTCCACGTTGTATATACGGGCCGTATCGACCGTTCAACGCGAGGATCTCGATCCCTTCCTCGTCGGTGCCGACGGTCCTCGGCAGCGAGAGGAGTTGTAGGGCGTCGTCCAGTCCGAGTTCCTCGAGCTCCATGGTCTTGAACAGTGAGGCCCGTTTTGGTCTCTCCTTGGATCCCTCTTCCTGCTCGCCCAGCTGGACATAGGGACCGAATCGTCCGGTTTTCCCGTAGACAGTGAGACCGGTGTCGGGATCGGTGCCAAAGATCTTGTCGCCCTTGTTCTGCTCGTCGATGAGTTCGATCGCCTTCTCGACAGTCACCTCGTCAGGGGCGAGACCGTCGGGGATCGAACCCCTTTCTTCACCTCGCTCGACGTAGGGGCCATATCGCCCGATCCGGGCAACTATCTCGTTTCCTTGGGCGTCGGTGCCCAGCGGAATCGAGTTGATCAGACGGGGGTCTATCTCGTCGAGGCGGGTCGCCACCTTCTGCTTGAGACCGTCGTCCCCGAAGTAGAAGGCCCGAAGCCAGGGTGTCGACTCCGCCTCTCCGTCGGCGATCCGGTCGAGGTCTGTTTCCATCCCGGCGGTGAATTCGTAGTCGACCAGATCCGGAAAGTGCTTCTCGAGAAGACCCACGACGCCGAACGCTGTGAAGGTCGGGACCAGCGCCGATCCTTTCTTGAACACATAACCGCGGTCCTGGATCGTCGTCATGATCGATGCGTACGTCGAAGGTCTGCCCACACCCAGCTCCTCGAGACGCTGGACGAGGGACGCTTCCGTGTACCGGGCAGGGGGGCGGGTCTCGTGGCCGGTGGGCTCGAGACGCTCGACGGCGAGACTGTCACCCTCTTCGAGCGGTGGAAGAATCTTCTCCTTGTCGTCGAGCTCGGACTCCGGGTCGTCGGAACCCTGGACGTACGCCCTGAGGAAGCCGGGAAAGGTGATGGTCCGCCCCGATGCTCCGAAAACCACTTCCTCGCCCGTGTTTGCCGTGGCACCGAGTCTGACCGACACGCTGACCCCCTTGGCGTCTGCCATCTGTGAGGCCACCGTTCTCTTCCAGATCAGGTCGTAGAGGGCCGCCTCATCGGCCCCTACGGAAGTGGCGACCTGTTCCGGGGTGAGGAAGTCGCCGGCGGGGCGGATGGCCTCATGGGCCTCCTGGGCACCCTTGGCCTGCCTGCCCGAATAGTTCTGCGGCGTCGCAGAGAGGTACTCGTCGCCGTAGAGTTTCGATATCTGATTGCGTGCGGCCGCCACCGCCGTGTCTGAAAGCTCGACCGAGTCGGTCCGCATGTAGGTGATGAACCCGTTTTCGTAGAGCCGCTGGGCCACGGACATGGCACGCGACGACGAATAGCGAAGCTTGCGTCCTGCCTCCTGTTGTAGGGTCGAGGTGCGGAACGGGGGATAGGGCTTTCTTGTGTAAGGCTTCGATTCGACGGAGTTCACAGTGAAGTCCGAGTCGGTGAGATTGGTCGCCAGGCTGGTGGCAGTGTTCTGGTCGAGGACTGTCACCTTTTCCTTGGCCTTGCCATCCGAGTCGAAGTCCTTTCCGCTAGCCACTTTCACCCCGTTGACGCGGAGCAACGTTGCGCCGAACGTCTTGCCCAGGTCCTGGGCCGGCGCGAAGGAGCCTTCTATCGACCAGTACCCGGCGGCCACGAAAGCGATCCGATCCCGCTCGCGTTCGACGACGATGCGGATCGCCACACTCTGAACTCTCCCCGCGGACAGGCGAGGCTGCACCTTCTTCCAGAGCACCGGGGAGACCTCGTATCCGTACAGCCTGTCGAGGATTCGTCTCGCTTCCTGGGCCGAAACCAGCCTCTCGTCGAGCTCACGGGGGTGGGCGAATGCCTCCTCTATGGCTGGTCTGGTGATCTCGTGGAACACCATCCGCTTGACAGGAATCTTCGGCTTGAGCACTTCGACCAGGTGCCATGCGATGGCCTCGCCTTCGCGGTCCTCGTCGGTTGCCAGGTAGAGCTCGTCGGCATTGGCGAGGAGGTCTTTCAGTTTCTTGACCTGGTTCTTGCGCTCCTTGGGTACGACGTAGAGCGGCTCGAAGTCGTTGTCGACGTTGACACCGAGACGCGCCCAGTCTTCGCCACGCGCCTTCTCCGGGATCTCGGCTGCCGATCTGGGGAGGTCGCGGATGTGTCCCATCGACGACTCGACCGTGGCGTCGGAGCCGAGAAAAGCCGAGATCGTGCGGGCCTTGGTGGGTGACTCGACGATGACGAGTGACTTGGGCATTCCGGGGCAGTTGACACCACATCGGGGGCCAATGTCAATCTTCCCGACCCGTCCCACCGGCTGGTTACCGTGTCAGACGTGAGTGAATACCTCGCATTGGAGGGGGTCGACGGGAGCGGCAAGACCACCGTTGGGATCGCCCTCATCGAAGCACTCGGACAACACGGCCACCAGGCCATTCTGGTCCGTGAGCCTGGCGGCACCCGGGTTGGCGAGGTAGTGCGCGGGCTGCTTCTCGACTCGGATGATCTCGACGATTGGGCCGAGGTGTTCTTGTTCGCGGCACAACGTTCTGAACTGGCGCGGAGTGTCGTCCTGCCAGCTCTTCAATCGGACACGTGGGTGGTCTCGGACCGGACCTATTACTCGTCGATCGCATACCAGGGTCGGGCCAGAGGTCTCGGCGAGGACCGGGTGCGCGAGATCAACGAAACAGGTCTCGACGGGGTGCTCCCCGACCACGTCTTCATTCTCGACGTCGATCCGGCAGTCGCATTGGCTCGGCAGCACTCACCCGATCGGATCGGCAAGGAGGGAATCGGGTTTCAGTCGGCGGTACGACAGGCCTACCTCGACCTGGCGCGGGTCGAAGAGAAAGTGGTGGTCATCGATGGGAGCCTCTCGATCGAGCAGATGGTGACCCGGATCCTGGAGGTGGTGCTCTGAGCGGGCTCTTCGAAGACGTGATCGGGCACGAAGGGGTCGTCGATCTCCTCGAATCCGAGATGGACCATCCTGGCCAGGCTTACCTGTTCGTCGGGCCTCAGTCGGTTGGGAAAGGAGCCGTCGCCCTTCGCTTTGCCGCCGGCTTGCTGGGTGGTGTGTCCGACGAGAGGTCACGACGGCTGGCCCTCGCCTCCGCCCATCCCGACCTCAGGGTCCTCGAGCCCGAGGGGGCAACGAGTCTCGGGGTCGACCAAGCCAGAGAGGTCGTTGCTCGGGCCTCCCTGTCACCGGTCGAGGCGAGCCGGACCGTCTTCCTGTTCCCGGAGGCTGGTGCGATGACCGAGCAGGCAGCCAATGCTCTGCTCAAAACGCTCGAGGAGCCATCGGCCCAGGTGGTGTTTCTCCTCGTCGCCGAGTCCGAGGACGACTTCCCTCCAACGGTCGCCTCCCGCTGCCGAACAGTCCACATGGGGCGTGTCCCTCAACCAGACCTGGTGTCGGCGCTCGTCGAGCGCGGTCTCGGCGAGGATGAGGCGAACGGGGTGGCGATCGTGTCAGGTGGCCGTCCCGGTCTGGCCTTGGCCCTGATGAGTCAGCCCGAAGTGGCCCGTTTTCGTGAGATGTGGCTGGCGATTCCGAGCAAGGTGACACCCCATCCCGGTGATGGTCAGCGGCTGGCCACCATGGTCCTCGACGAGTTGGCGCCCTTGGTGGAGGAGTCTGTGTCAGAAGAGCTGCCCAAGGACAAGGCGCAGCGAGCGAGACGTCGGGCCGAGATGTCGTTGCTGGTGAGCGGTCTCGAGATCCTCGCCTCTTGGTATTCCGACTCTGCCGCGTTGCAGCTGGGGGGCCCAATCCGAAACAGCGACGTCGATCTCGCCTCTCTGACCGATGTGGCGCCCCGTCGTGCGGTGTCGGCCGCCGAGTCGATCCTCGACGCTGTGGTCGACATCCAGGGCAATCTGCGTCGCGAGTTAGTGCTGGCCAACCTCTTCGCGGAGTTGGGCACCGCAGACTGAGAATCGGTGTGCATAACGACCTGTCTGATCGGTCGAAGTGCCCGGCAATCCTCTACTCCGACCGTTGCGCGGGTAAACCGGTCTGATCGGTCGAGATGCCCAACGGCCGGTTGGCATCTACCATTGTCGACCCCGCCGGAGTAGCTCAGTGGTAGAGCAATTCACTCGTAATGAATAGGCCAGGGGTTCGACTCCCCTCTCCGGCTCCGGTCATCCCTCGTCGTCAGGTGGGCGTCGCGTCAGGAACCTGATTCCGATGACTACGGCCACCACACCGAGAACGACCACCAGGTCACTCACTCCGAATTCCATGATTCGCTCAACCTAGGTGGCAGGTGAGTTAGAAAATCGTTGCCCTTGACACCCCGGGCTACCGTGCCGCTTCATGGCCGATCAGGCTGACTTCGAGCGCGACGCCCTCCAATATTCGAGGCAGCTCTATTCCGCCGCGATGCGGATGGCTCGAAATCCGGCGGACGCCGAGGATCTCGTCCAGGAGACCTATCTCAAGGCGTACCGGGCGTACGACTCGTTCCAGGAGGGGACCAACCTGAAGGCCTGGCTCTACCGGATCCTCACCAACACCTACATAAACAAGTATCGCAAGGACTCGCGTCGTCCCAACGAGGTCGACCTCGGGGACGTAGAGGACCTCTATCTCTACCGGCGGCTGGGCTCGGAGGACACGGCCGAGGCGTCACGCACCACCGAAGATCGCGTCCTCGATGGACTCGTCGAGTCCGATATCAAGTCGGCTGTCGAGGAGTTGCCCGAGAACTTCAGGATGCCGGTGCTGCTCGCAGATCTCGAAGGTTTCTCATACAAGGAGATAGCCGAGATCCTCGACATCCCGATCGGTACGGTGATGTCGAGGCTTCACCGCGGAAGAAAAGCGATGCAGAAGAGGTTGTGGGAGTTTGCAAGAGACCGGGGCCTTCTGCCTGAGGACGCCGAAAGACCATGAGCCACGACTGCGATTGCGGCGACGCACAAGACCAGCTCTTCCAGTACCTGGACGCCGAGCTCGACGAGGCGACTGCGGCCAGTGTCCGTCATCATCTCGATGACTGTGGAGGTTGCTCCGACTCCTTCGATTTCCATCGTCGCCTCAAAGGCATCATCCGCACCCATCTCGCCGAGGACATGCCGGTCAGCCTCGAAGACAAAGTCAGAGAGTTGCTCCGCCACGAGACCGCCTAGATTGGCCCGCCTCGAGTGGAGCGGTAGGCTGAGCTCATGAGGCGTTCCCGCCGCAACACACTCCTGGTGATGCTCGTCGCCATGTTCGCCATGAGTCTGAGTCTCACCGCCATGGCCGCCTCGGAAGGGGAGGAAGGCACCACCGAGGAAGACGGAACCGCGGCCACGACAACGACCATCGAGAGTGGACTCGTCCCTGCCGTAGACGCCACGGTCGAGGAGCCCCCGGCAGTAGAAGTCGACTGGACCTACCGCTACATGATCCCAACCGCACTGGCGCTGGCTGCGATCGTCGTCCTGATCACCGCGATCAAGTACTTCACCGACGTGGTCCGCAAGCGGTACCGCATCGTCCAGGAGTGACCAGCTCGAGTTCCTCCCGGGACGGTCTATCGGGCAGGCTGGCGGGTACGTATCCCCTGGCCGACACCTATCACACCCGGTCGCTGACCGACGAGATGACCCGGATCACAGCGGAGGTCTCTGCGATCGTCCCTGCGGCCACGGGTCTCTCCCTGCCCGGCAGTCCCGACACCGTCGTGATCGACAGACCCGAGTGGATCGATCGGAACGTCTCGAGCTTCGCCCACCTCACCGAGCCTGCCCGTCGCAAGCTGGAGCAGCGGATGGAGGAGTCGGGTACCCGTTCCCAGACCGCGGCGGCTCTGGCCGAACGGGTGATGCGTGTCGAGACCAGAGCGGTGCTCAGCCTGCTCAGTCGTCGTGTCCTGGGCCAATACGAGCTCGTGCTTCCTTCTGGCGAGGCCGGAGACGTCGTTGCCTTCGTCGGGCCTAACATCTTGCAGCTGGAGAGAAACCATCAGTTCAAACCTTCAGAGTTCAGGTATTGGGTGGCTCTCCACGAATTGACACATCGCGCCCAGTTTCAGGGCATTCCCTGGATGCGCGACTACTTCATGAGCCTCGTCGACGAACTGGTCGACTCGACAAAGCCTGAGCCGGGTGTGATGGGTCGTGTCGTCGAGGAGATCGGGGCCAGACGCTCGGCAGGGACGCCTGTGATCGATGAGCGCGGGCTTCTCGGTCTTCTCGGATCACCTGAGCAGAACGCGGTCGTCGACAAGGTTCAGGCTCTGATGTCTCTTCTCGAAGGTCATGGCCACGTCGTGATGGACCGAGTGGGGGCGGACAAGCTGAAGTCACAGGAGAGGATGAGCCGGGTGCTGAAGGGCCGCCGACAAGACAAGAGGGTGGCGGCTTTCTTCAGGCTGACCGGGCTCGAGATGAAGCTCATCCAGTACAAGGAAGGTGAGCAATTCGTTCTGTCCGTTGAGCGAGAGGCAGGTTGGGACACCGTCGCCCTCGCCTTCCGTGGTGCATCCAGCCTGCCCGACCTCGAGGAGATCCGGAACCCCTCCTCATGGTTGCAACGCGTCGCCTGAACGAGCTGGCAGATGAGGCGCTGAGCCTGCTTCGGTTGCCCGGTGGCCCGGTGGTCGTGGCCCTGAGCGGTGGCGCAGACTCGGCAGCCCTCGCCTACCTCGGTGTCCGTGCGGGACTCACCATCAGAGCCGTCCATGTCAACCACGGCTTTCCGGCGTCAGGTCGGCTTGCTGATGCGGCCTCGGAGATCGCCGACCATCTTGACATGACATTGGAGATCCTCACGGTCGAAGTGGCCGAGGGACCTTCGCCCGAGGAGATGGCGCGGAACGCTCGATATCACGTCCTGGAAGGGGTGGAGGGCCCTGTACTCACCGCTCACACCCGGGACGACACCGTCGAGACCGTTCTCATCAATCTGATCCGGGGGACCGGGCTCGATGGGCTGGGAGGGATCCCTGTCTTCCGCGCCCCGAACATTCATCGCCCGATGCTCGAGATCACTCGCGAGAAGACACGAGAGATGGCCACACTCGCCGGTCTCGGGTTTCTCGACGATCCGATGAACCAAGACCTCACGGTCACCCGCAACCGGGTAAGACACCGGCTACTCCCGGTGCTCAGAGAGTTCAATCCAAAGGTCGATGAGTCAATCGCCAGGGCTGCAGCCGCCGTTCGTGCCGAAATCGACCACATCGACCGCGCCTATCCCGATATCGATCTCGGGGGAGAGCTTGCGACGGCAGTCGTTGTTGCCCTGCCCCGACCCGTCGCCAGCCGGGTTGTCCGCCGCTGGCTGGCAGCGCATGAAGTGGCAGTGACGGCCGACACCGTCGACCGTGTCTGGTCGGTTGCCAAAGGTGAGACGTCCCGACAAGACCTGAACGGGGGCAGGTCAGTGGTGAGACGCGAGGCTCTCCTGGCCATCGAATAGGCCATTGGTGTCGCGTCACCGACCTGGCTAATTTTTCGGCGCCGACTTCACCGATACGAGCCGAGGACCGAGATGGATATCAAGCCACTCATCACAGCCGAAGAGATCGAGACCAAGCTGGCCGATCTCGGGGCGCAGATCTCTGAGGACTATGCCGGCAAGGAAGTCCTGTTGGTGGGAGTTCTCCGTGGTGCCTTCATGGTGATGGCCGATCTGGCACGCCACATAGACCTTCCCTGTGAGTTCGACTTCATGGCGGTGTCCTCATACGGCGCGTCGACTCAGACTTCGGGTGTCGTGCGGATTCTGAAGGACCTCGATGAGGAGATCGAAGATCGGGATGTCTTGATTGTCGAGGACATCATCGACTCCGGGCTCACCCTCAACTATCTGATCAAGAGTCTCCGGGTTCGCAAGCCCGCCTCCCTCGAGATTGCCACTCTGCTCCTCAAGGAAGGAATCCAGCGGGTTCCCATCGACGTCAAGTACGTCGCCTTCTCGATCGGCCCCGAGTTCGTCGTCGGTTATGGCCTCGACTACGCCGGCAAGTACCGAAACCTGCCCTATGTGGGAGTGATGGGGGAAGAAAGCTGACGAGGACGGGGTTCGCCTACACGCGTTTCCGTCGTAGCATCTACGAGTAACCCCCTCAGAACCGAGGTCCTGTGAACCGCACCCTGCGAACCCTGATCGTGTACGGGATGTCGATAATCCTCGTCGCCATCCTCTTTTCGTGGTGGTTCGATCAGGTCGCCGGTCCTGAGGAGATCCCGATCTCCCAGTTCGTCGAGAGCATCGAGGACGGCGAGTACGAAGAGGTTGTCCTCCTCGCCAGGTCGAGAAGGGCCCAGGCTCGTGTCGAGGACAGCCCGGCACCAGAAGGGGCGTTCGACTTCGTTGCCAGTTATGTGGAGGGCTTCGAGACCGAGCTGACTGCCACCCTGGAGGAAACCGGGACCTCTTGGGACGTCGACGAGGAGCCGGCGGGATTCTGGGAGCTCCTGATCAGCTTCCTGCCCTGGTTGTTCCTGCTCGGGTTCATGGTGTTCATATTCATGCAGATGCAGGGCGGCGGGAACCGGGTGATGCAGTTCGGCAAGTCCCGGGCCAAGCTGGTAGGCAAGGAACAACCCAAGGTCACCTTTGACGACGTGGCCGGTCTCACCGAGGCCAAAGAAGAGCTCGAGGAGATCAAGGACTTCCTCGCCAGCCCCGACCGCTACCGGCAGATGGGCGCCAAGATTCCCAAGGGCGTCCTGCTCTTCGGACCTCCCGGGACCGGCAAGACCCTCCTCGCACGCGCCGTCGCCGGGGAAGCCGGAGTGCCCTTCATGTCGATCTCAGGTTCCGACTTCGTCGAGATGTTCGTAGGTGTCGGCGCTGCCCGAGTCCGGGACCTGTTCGAGCAGGCCAAGCAGAGCGCACCCGCCATAGTCTTCATCGACGAGATCGACGCCGTCGGACGTCATCGTGGCGCCGGTCTCGGCGGAGGTCACGACGAGAGGGAGCAGACCCTCAACCAGCTCCTCGTCGAGCTCGACGGTTTCGAAGGGAACACCGGCGTCATTGTGATGGCGGCCACCAATCGTCCCGACATCCTCGACCCTGCGCTTCTCCGTCCCGGTCGTTTCGACCGTCAGATCACGGTCGACGCCCCAGATGTCGAGGGACGTGAGGCCATCCTCGGTGTTCATTCCAAAGGCAAACCGCTCGGAGAGGACATCGACCTCGCCGTCCTCGCCCGACGCACGCCTGGCTTCACGGGTGCCGACCTGGCCAACCTGATAAACGAGGCCGCCCTCCTCGCCGCCAGGAAACGTACCAAGCAGATCACCATGGTCGAGCTCGAAGAGGCCATCGACAGGGTCATCGCCGGCCCGGAACGGAAGACCAGGATCCTTTCCGACGACGAGCGCAAGGTGATCGCTTATCACGAGACCGGTCACGCTCTCGTCGGGTACGCCCTGCCCAACTCCGATCCGGTGCACAAGATCACGATCGTCTCCCGGGGCAGATCGCTGGGCCACACCCTCGCACTGCCCACACACGACAAGTATCTCTCCCGCCGCAGCGAGCTCGTCGACAGACTGGCCATGCTGCTCGGTGGACGCACCGCCGAGGAATTGATCTTCTCTGACCCTTCGACCGGCGCTGCCGATGACATCGAGAAGGCCACCTCGATCGCTCGACGCATGGTCATGGAGTATGGGATGAGCGACGAGCTTGGGCCCATGCAATACGGCAAGCCCAATGGCGAGGTATTCCTCGGACGCGACTACTCACGTCAGCAGGACTACTCCGACGAGGTCGCAGCCTTCATCGACGCCGAAGTGCGCAAGATGATCACCGCAGCTCACGTCGAGGCCCGCACCATCCTCGAACGGCATCAAGACTCCATGGAGCGGATGGTGGAGGCGCTGCTCGAGCATGAGACCGTCGACAAGGACGAAGTCGCCGCGATCTTCGCCGACGTCCCCAAGTGGGAGCATGCCTTCGACGGGTCGTTGCGCATCAAGTATCCGGAGAACCCGGTGCTGCCGCAGCATCGTGAGGATGTGGCCGCTGCTGTCGAGGTCGAAGAGCCGGAAGAAGTGACCGAGTCGCTGAAACTCGACCGCAAGCTCCCCAGGACCAAGGGACGGCCCGCGGAGGCGTGAATCCGTCGGGTTCACGGTCGGGTTTGCCGCGCAGACTCAGC
>DASTBQ010000002.1:0-2824 GCA_035711995.1 Acidimicrobiia bacterium
CCCGGTACCAATCGGCCGATCCCTCCCAGATGCACATCGCAGCAAGATGGGGTGGCTGCAATGTGGCCACGTGCCATTGGTTGATCCCGTAGTAAGAGATCCCGTTGAGTCCCACCTTTCCATTCGACCACGGCTGGACACCAGCCCACTCGATGCACTCGTAGAAGTCCTGCGTCTCCCGCGGAGAAAAGTGATCGATATACCCCGGCGAGCGCCCAGTACCCCTTGAGTCAACCCGCAGGCATACGTATCCCTCGGGGACCCATTTCTCCGGATCCACCACCTCCCAGTTTTGGTACTTGTTCGTCGATCCCGCCGTCACGTCGGGATGCTTGTCCGCCATCCGATTCCAGGCACTGGGATATCCGACCTGAAACGGCAGCCCCTTTGCGTACGGTCCGTAGCTGAGGATCACCGGATATCGACCCTCCTCGACAGGGCGATAGATGTCGGCGCGGAGCACCAACCCATCGTCGACTGGGATCTCGACGTCCCAATCGATTCGCATCCCGTCGGCGATCTCAGACTTGTACACGGGTCCTCCCAACCACGGGCGGTGGATTTTGAGTAGCAATACAGACGTTTCACTCAGGATAACGAAGAGCGATAACGGGTGAGGCCGGGGCGGCCGGTCAGACCGCGGTGTAACCGCCGTCGACCAGCAGGATGTGCCCGTTGACGAAGTCTGACCCGGCACCGGCAAGGAAGACAGCCGCACCTGCCACGTCCGAAGGGTCGCCGACACGACCCGCAGGGACCTTGGGCAGGAAAAAGCCAAGGAAGTCGGGGTCGTCGAGGAGATAGGCGTTCATCTCGGTTCTCACCGCCGTCGGGGCGATAGCGTTGACGTTGACGCCCGACGAAGCCCATTCGGCCGCCAAGGTCTTGGTGAGCAAGGCAACTCCCCCCTTCGACGAGCAGTAGGCAGCGAATTCCGGAAAGCCTACGAAGCTGAAGGTCGAGGCGAGGTTGATGATCTTTCCCCGGCCCTGATCGATGAAGCGTCCTCCCGCAGCCTGACAGCTGAAGAACATCGACTTCAGGTTGGCGTCCATGGTCGTGTCCCACTGCTCCTCGGTGACCTCCGTCGACGGCCCGGTGATCTGGACCCCAGCCGAATTGACCAGGATGTCGAGGCCTCCGAGTTCGGCGGCGAGCCGATCGAACAAATCGGGGATCTCAGCTACCTGCGTCAAATCCTGGGACACGCCAACGGCAGTTCGTCCGGCGGCTCGAATCTCGTCGGCCACCGCAGTCAATGTGTCAGGGTCGCGCCCTACCACCGCCACGTCGGCACCTTCGGCAGCGAACGCCAGGGCGATGGCCCTACCGATGCCGCGGCCACCTCCCGCCACGACCGCCTTGCGTCCTTCGAGTGCGCCCATCGCAGGACTCCTAACTGGTGGATCGACCCACCATCGCCAATGCCAGGTCGTCGTCGTCGATCTGCCCGGTCGGCCCCTCCAGCATCTTCTGGCCGCGGTAGATGACCAAAAGACGGTCGGAGAGTTTGTACAGCTCCTCGAGATCCAGGGTGATCAGCAGCACGGCTCCACCCCGGTCTCGCATCTCCAGGAGCTTGAGGTGGACGTAGTCGATCGCACCCACATCCAATCCCCAGCTCGGATTGTCGGCGATGAGGACTCGGGGCTCCCGTGCCATCTCCCTGGCCAGGACCACCTTCTGTTGATTCCCGCCTGATAGAGACGCCGCGGTGGCATCGGGGTCAGGCGGCCGCACGTCGTAGTCGACGAGGAGATGCTCGGCATTCTGACGCACTGCCTTCCAGTCGATGACGCCCCTTCTCCGATACCGGCCAGACGCGATGTCGGCGACGGCCAGGTTTTCCGAAAGGGTCATATCGAGGATCAACCCCAGCCGATGTCGGTCCTCTGGGATCACACCCATCCCGGCGGCGCGTCGATGGTGCGGATCCGAGTTGGTGACCTCGACTCCGTCGACCAGGATGGTGCCCGAGTCCGGAGTGGCCAGACCCATCAGAGAGTCGACCAGCTCACGCTGGCCGTTTCCCTCGACCCCGGCCACACCAAGGATCTCTCCCGGGCGGACCACCAGCGACAGACGGTCGATCGCCAACCCGTGCCCGTGAGTGGCAGGCACCACGAGATCGGTGATCTCCAGAAGAGGGCGCGACCCAGCTCCGCCCACATCGCCACGCTCGGGGAGACGCTGTCGGTCTTGCCCGGTCATCGACCTCGCCAGGGTGCGCTCGTCGAACTCCCCTTTGACCATCGAAGTGACCTGTTTCCCACGTCTGAGCACGGTCACCTTGTCGGCGACCTCCATCACTTCGGCCAGCTTGTGAGTGACGAGGATGATCGAGTTGCCCTGATCGCGCAGCTGGGAGAGGATTCCAAGCAGATTCTCGATCTGTGTTGGTCCGAGCAGCGAGGTGGGCTCATCGAGGATCAGAGTCCTGGCGCCGCGATACATCGCTTTGATGATCTCGACCCGTTGCTGCAGGTCGACGGGCAGGTCCTGAACGACGGCGTCGGGCCTGATCGGCATATGCAACTCATTTGCACGCTCCGCCACCGCCCGTTCGATTGCATCCTCACCGAAGGACAGGTCGGTGACCCTGTTCACACCCAGCATCACATTCTCGGCCACTGTGAAAGAAGGCACGAGGCTGAAATGCTGGTGGACCATGCCGATCCCGTGAGCGATCGCGTCGTTGGGCGCAGCGATTTCGACCTCCTGGCCGTCGACGAGGATCGCACCATCGTCGGGCCGCATGTGACCGAACAGGATGTTCATCAACGTCGTCTTGCCCGCACCGTTCTCGCCTAGCAAGACGTGAATC
>DASTBQ010000003.1:0-2757 GCA_035711995.1 Acidimicrobiia bacterium
CGTAGAGAAGTCCCCTCTCGAGACATTCGGTCACCAGTAGATCTGACTCGTTGTAGATCTTTCGGAGCCGCTCTCCGCGTGGGGTCAGTGCCCAGCCACGCAGATAGTCCAGCCCGGCGAGCATTTCCTGAATCGCTCTGAACTCCTCGACGAGACCAAAGCCCGACGTGCGTCTCATCGCCCGTTGCTGTTCGAGACGGATTCGCAGACGTCTCGCTCGACGCAACGCTGAGACGTGGTGGGCGGCGTCGGGACACTCGGCCACCGGGTGATCGACCGTGATGTGCTTTCGCGGCGATCGGTCTCGCTCGTTCGGAGGCACCCTGCGAAGAAGCCGAAGAGTGTCCTGAACGAACTTCGAGTCTCGAGGGCGAAACGGCCTGGGAAGATCGATCCCGGCGACAACGTGACTCGCATCAGGTATCTGCCGGTAACCGATCGTCGACACCCTGCCCGACGTCGACAGAACCAGATAGCGGGCGCCCCCGTTCTTCGAAGAGAGTCGTTTGAGCACCGCGTACCTGCCGTCGCGCGGGCCTCCAACCACGTCGACGACAGCACCCGGGCCGAGCAAGCTGGCTATCCCCTCCCTCCGATGCGAAGGTGGGGCCGCCTCGATCAACGCCAGATACTGCTCGACGTCGCCATGTTCACAGGTCGCCTGCGCTTCCTCCTTGGCGAGTTGGTGTTCCAGGGCCTCGATTCGCTCCCCGGACTCACTCCGTTTCCCCTCCCGCTGATATGCGGCGAACGAGGCACGCAGAAGATCCTCGGCCAGCTCCTCGTCGTAATTGGCCACCAGATTTGCTGTCATGTTGTAGGTGGGCCTGAAGCTCGATCTCAGCTCATGGGCGCCTACCGACGCGATGTCCGTGACCTGGCGGAAGTTGACGAACGGCGAGTGGAGCACGACGCCGAAGCCTTCGACGTCGATCCCCCTGCGACCAGCGCGACCCGTCAGCTGGGTGTAGTCGCCAGGCTGGAGTAACTCATGGGACTCCCCATCGAACTTGGACAGGTTCTCGATCACGACAGAGCGGGCCGGCATGTTTATCCCCAGAGCAAGGGTCTCCGTGGCGAACACGACCTTGATCAGCCCTTGTTTGAACAGTTCCTCGACCGTCTCTTTGAATGCGGGCACGAGTCCGGCGTGATGGGCGGCCAGACCGCACTCCAACGTGTATATCCACCTCTCGTATCCGAGTACCGCCAGGTCGTCGTCGGTCAGGTGCGAGGTGCGCTCTTCTGCGATGGACCTGATGCGAGACCTCTCCTCTGCGTCGGTGAGCCTGACTCCGGAATCGGCCAGCCGCATCGCCGCCGAGTCACAACCCGCCCGTGAGAAGATGAAGTAGATGGCGGGGAGCATGTGAGCGTTCGCCAACTCCTCGACTACGTCATGACGGCCGGGCGTCTTGAACCGCTTTCGTCTCCCCCGTTCCAGACCGAGCATGTGCTCGAGACGCGGGTTGTTGCGGCGACGTCCATCCCTGGTCACGAACATCGGTAGGAAGTGTGTGACCCCGCTGCCCGACCTTTCCTTGATCATGTACATCGACTCGAGCGGGACGGGTCTCTCCACGGAACTGATCAACTTTGTCGGGCCTCTTCGCTCAGCAATCCAGTCGGCGAACTGCTGATTGTTGGAAATCGTGGCCGAGAGACAGACAAACTTGACGTGATCCGGGCAATGGATGATCACCTCCTCCCAGGCGGCCCCACGTGAGCGGTCCTGGAGATAGTGGGCCTCATCGAGGATCACCGTCTCCACGTCGTCGAGACGGTCCGGGTCCGCGTAGATCATGTTTCGGAGCACCTCGAGCGTCGCCACTATCACCGAGGCCGTCGGATTCACCACATTGTCCCCGGTGAGCAGACCGACACCTGAGTCGCCATAAGCTGCCGATAGGTCGGCGAACTTCTGATTGGACAGGGCCTTGATCGGCGTCGTGTAGAACACGCGGCGGCCCTTCTGGAGCGACAGATAGGTGGCGACCTCCGCGACCAGCGTCTTGCCTGCTCCAGTCGGGGCAGTGACGACGACCGACAGCCCATCTGCGATGGCTTCCGCCGCTTCGACCTGGAACTCGTCGGGTGGGAAGTCGAACCGTCCCCAGAACTCCACGAGGCTCACTTCTTCAGTACCAGTCGCACCAGCCAGTAGACGATCTCATACATGAGATACAGGGGCACTGCCAGGATCATCAGATTGAGGATGTCTCCGGTCGGGGTGATCAGTGCGGCCCCGACCACGACGAGGATTATTGCCCAGCGGCGCCCTCTGGCGAGCTGCTCGGATGTGACGATGCCTGCGGCGGCCGCGGCGAAGAGAAACACGGGGTACAGGAAAGCGAGACCGAAGGCGAGCAGGAACCTGAGGACGAATGAGTAGTACTCACCAATGAGCAGGTTGTTCTCGACATTCTCGAATATGCCGAGGAGGAACTCGAGCCCTCTGGGGAGCACGAAGTAGCCAAACGTGACGCCCCCGATGAAAAGGACGACCAGTGCCGCCACGACCGGGAAGGCCCATTTCCGCTCTCTGGGTGTGAGTGCTGGGTTGATGAAGGCCCACGTCTGATAGAGGATCACCGGGCTGGCCAGTAGCACTCCACCGAACATGGCGATCCTCATGAGGACCCCCCACTCCTCGGCGACCTTGAGACCCTGAAAGTCGAACTCGGGTACTGCTGTGTAGAAGGGGGCCTCGAGGATCTCCCTCAACTGGTCGGCGAAGACGAATGCGACGATCGCCCC
>DASTBQ010000004.1:0-5143 GCA_035711995.1 Acidimicrobiia bacterium
CCAACTCGGGTCATCCCGGGATGCCAATGGGGATGGCCGACATCGCAGTGACCCTCTGGGGTAGATATCTCAACGTCGACCCCGACAATCCCGACTGGCCTGATCGCGACCGCTTCGTCCTCTCGAACGGTCACGGCTCGATGTTGCTGTATTCAGTCCTCCACCTGTCGGGATTTCCGATGACCCTCGACGACATCAAGAACTTCAGGCAATGGGGATACCACACGGAGGGTCACCCCGAGATCAACCAACAGCTGGGTATCGAGATGACCACCGGCCCACTCGGGCAGGGCTTCGCCACTGGGGTGGGTATGGCGATCGCGGAGGAGCATCTCCGGGCACGTCTCGGTCCTGAGCTGGTGGATCACCGCACCTTCGGGTTCGTCTCCGACGGCGACCTCATGGAGGGGATCAGCTCCGAGTCGGCCTCGATGGCGGGGCACTTCGGTCTCGGGAAGCTTCTCTACATGTACGACGACAACGACATCTCGATCGACGGCTCAACCAACATCACGTTCTCCGAAGACGTTTCGAAGCGTTTCTCGGCAGTCGGGTGGCACACCCTCACCATCGACGGCCATGACCGCAGTGCGATTGCCGAGGCGATCGACGAAGGCCTCTCGGTGGATGACCGACCGACCTTGATCGTGTGCCACACCCACATAGGCGCAGGCTCACCAAATGCACAGGACACCGCCGACGCACACGGCTCACCGCTGGGGGTTGACGAGGTGAAGTTGACAAAGGAGGGGATGGGCTATCCCACCGAGCCTGCCTTCTTCGTGGACGACCGCGTCTACGAATTCTTCTCAGGTGCGATGGAGCGGGGCAGGAAGGCGCGAACTGCCTGGCAGGAGCGTTTCGATGCAGCCGACACCACCGAGTGGGACAGGTTCTTCTCGCCGAGTCCGGTGTCCCTGGACGGCCCCGGGTTCTCCGAAGGTGAAGAGATCGCGACCCGGTCGTCCTCTGGCAAGCTCTTCGCGGAGATGGCGGAGAAGGCCCCCGGGTTCATCGGTGGATCTGCGGATCTCGCCGGATCTACCAAGACGGTGATCGAGGGTGACAGGCTCTTCTCAAAGACCGACAGAGCCGCGCGTGATATCCCCTTCGGGGTACGTGAGCACGGCATGGGTGCGGCTGTGAACGGGATGGCGATCCATGGAGGGCTGAAGCCATATGGGGCCACCTTCTTCATATTCAGCGACTACATGCGGCCCGCCGTCCGGTTGTCCGCCCTCATGGAGATTCCTTCGATCTGGGTCTGGACCCACGACTCGATATTCCTTGGTGAAGACGGCCCAACCCACCAGCCGATAGAGCACCTCGCTTCGTTGCGGGCCATGCCGAATCTGTGGGTGATTCGCCCCGCCGACGCCAACGAGGTGATCCAGGCCTGGGAACTCGCCCTGAATCGAGAGGACGGGCCGGTGGCCCTGATCCTCACCCGTCAGGACTTGCCGACCCTGTCAGCAGGGGATGTCGGTCTGGGTGGGTACATAGCCCGGGAAGGCAGTGACGTGACCCTCATCGCCACCGGCTCGGAGGTGTCGACCTCCCTCGGCGCCGCCGACCTCCTCGCCACCGAAGGCATCGAGGCACGGGTGGTGAGTCTCCCATGCTGGGAGCTGTTTGGCTCACAGACAGACGATTACCGCAGAGAAGTCCTGGGAGATGCACCGCGCGTCTCGATAGAGGCGGGATCGACTTTCGGTTGGGAGACCTTCGTCGGACGGGACGGCCTGTCGGTCGGTATCGACCACTTCGGCGCATCTGCCCCCGCCGACGTGCTGGCAGATCATTTCGGTTTCACTCCCGAGGCAATCGCAGCCAAGGTGAGGACCTACCTGGGGCGTTGAGCCGAACCGCCGATGTCGTGGTGGTCGGCGCCGGCATCGCCGGGGTCTCCGCGGCCTATCACCTGGCTGTCCGTCACGGTGTGAGGAACGTCGCAATCGTCGACCCGCGACCTCCGCTCACCCTCACGTCTGACAAGTCGACAGAGTGTTATCGCAATTGGTGGCCCAACGCACCGATGGTGGGGCTGATGAACCGGTCGATCGACCTCTTCGAAGAACTATCCGAGGAGACCGACTACGGCTTCAATCGCAACGGTTACCTGTTCGTGACCGGTGATGCGTCCCGGATGTCCGGGTTCGTGAGACAGGCCGAGGAGTCGAGCCGTCTCGGCGCAGACGCAAAGTTGCTGACCCCCGAAGACTTGGGACGGCGATGGGCGTTTCTCACCGAAGACGCAGTGGGGGGTGTTTTCGTGCCTCGGGCCGGTTGGTTTCGAGCCCAAGATCTCGGGCAATGGCTGCTCGATCGTTCCCGGGAAGCCGGTGTGACCGTCCTCCCTCGGGAGGTGACAGACCTCTCGTCTGGCCGGGTCGTCCTCGACGACGGCACGGCGTTGGCGGCCGGGGAGATCGTGATCGCCGCCGGTCCGCTCTGCGCCGGGGTCGCAGGGCTTGTCGGTATCGAGCTACCTCTGTTCTCGGAGCTCCATCTCAAGGTTGGGTTCCGTGACCACCTGGGGGTCATCCCGAGAGACGCTCCGATGACGATCTGGAGTGACCCCCAAGAACTGGCGTGGACGCCAGAGGAACGGGCGGGGTTGGAGGAGATGGGTCGAGAGGACGTGCTCGGGGAGATGCCGATCTTCTGTCACTTCCGTCCCGAAGGTGGTGCTCAGTCCCCATACGTGCTGGCTCTGTGGGAATACCACGGTCAGGTAGTCGAACCGGTCTGGCCGATACCCAGCGACCCCCTGTACCCCGAGATCGTGATGCGTGGGTTGACCAGGATGGTTCCAGGTCTGGAGGTGTATCACGATCGGATGCCCGAGTCTTTCGTCGACGGGGGCTATTACACCAAGACCGCCGAGAACCGACCATTGCTCGGACCATCCGGAGTCGACGGAATCAGCCTGATGGCAGGGATGTCGGGGTTTGGGGTGATGGTGTCGTCAGGTGCCGCCGACCTGGTCGCCCGACACATCGTCGGAGCCGATCTCCCCGACTACGCCACCGACTTCCTGCTCGCCAGATACGACGACCCTTCGTACGTCGCTTCGATCACCTCTGTGGATTCGGGTCAGCTCTAGGTGTCGTCTCCAACCTTCACACCGTTCCGGAAACGGGAGTCTGATGCAGTCTCGACGCGAGGGACAGGTCAGCTGAACTTGGTGTGCGGCCGGTCCTGGAGGACCCCGTCGACGTAGAGGTCGACTCTCTCGTTGTAGAAAGAGACCAGTCCCATGATCTTCTGCGACTCCGGGAGCGGGTTGTCGTATCCCCAGACAACGTCTTCATGGACTTCCCCGTTCACGGCTACCGACCAGTAACGGGCCGTGCCTTTGTACGGGCACGATGTCCCCTTGGCAGTCGGGGATAGGAGATTCATCCGCACGTCGGTCTTTGGGATGTAATACCTGGTGGGGAGTCCGGTCTCGAATAGAAACGAGGCGTTTGTGGAGTCTGCGACGGTCTCACCGTCGATCTCCACTCTCACTCTTCGACTCGAAGGCACGATATCGATACGCGTAGACGGGTCGCGGGCATGGACAAAGACCTCTTCGTCTTCTTCGAACCAGTGGTCCATCGTGTGCCACACGAAGGCGTAGTACCCCGCCAGTTCTTCGATCTTCGCATCGTGATAGGCGTAAGCAGCCCCTTCGGCGCCATCCACTTCCACCCGATACAAGGTGGCCTCGCCACGACTCGGGCTCCTCTTGGTCTGCCCCGTTTCGGCAAGGAAGTCGACTTTCACGTCGTCGCCCGGGAAGAAGTACGTCGGGTAGTAAGGAACCTCCCACACGAGAAGCGGAGATGCGGTGTCGGCTATCACCTCACCGGCCAACATCACCCTGACGCGTTTGGCGCCCGATTCGATTCGGATCCGGCCACGTTCGGCCAAGAGCAGCTCCCGTCGACGGTCTCATGGAGACAACGCAGTCGGAAGAGTCTTGATTCCGCCTCAGGAGACGGAGATCGTCTCCAACGACCCGGTGGCGGCTATTTTCCTTGCTTCCCAGTATTCGGCGAAACGCGAGGACAACGACCTGGGTTTCTCCGCGTACACCCGCCGCCCCAGAATCTCGGCTGCCAGCTGGAGCTCGCTCCGACGTTGGCCGGCCAGCGCACGAAACAGTGAACGCTCTCGCGGCTCGGGGCACAGGTCCGGTCGGGAGCTGAGCAGGATCGAGAGTTCGGCGAGATCGTTGTCATCGCCGAGAACATTGCCCAGACGTTCCAGTGTCATCGCGGTGCCTACCACAACCTCGGGCCACAGGGGGGCCAGGAACTCCATCTGATGCCTCATGTCCTTGACCCGTTTCCGCCACTCGTGGAAGTCCCCCGGACCACCCCGTCGGTACGCGGTGACCATCCTGTGCCGGCCCAGGTCATAGCTCCTGCCCAGCCCGGGGGCCATCGCGGAGTAGGTGTCGCGAATGCCCATGCCGTACACCTGGCGCGCTTCGGGGTCGGTCGGCCATGATGCGAAACGGTGGTGGGCCCGCTCCAGGCCGCGAACCACCCTCCCCAGGGTGTTCGGGTCGTCGGCGGTCTGCACCTCGGCGAGATCACGACGTCGTGTGAGACGCAGCCTCATCTCCTCGAAAGTGCCATCGGCGAGGAGGTCGCCGTAGATGCGCTGGATCGACTCGGCGGCGTCCAAGACGCCCTGGGAAGCACGGACCCCGGCGACGAGACGGGAGGTCTCGCGGAGCGATCTGTTCTCGAACTCGTAGATTCGGTCGGGCAGCTCTCCGCGCACGAGCCGCAACAGGGCACGCACCCGCTTGACCGCCTTGCGGGACTCGTGCACGGCAGGGCCGATCGAACTCCGAGCCGTGAAGTACCCGCCCACAGCCTTCTCGAGCTGCTCCATCGTCACCCGCTTGACCCCGACGCTCAACGGTTCTGAGTCCCCCAATTGCAGACTCGCGTCGAAGACAGCAAGGTCCTGGTCATCTGGCGCGGTGGTGGCCAAGACTGTCACCGGTCCAGCGTAATGTCGGGGGTCGTGAGATCCGCGGGTCTTCTCCCATACCGGGGCGGCGACGTCTTGGAGGTCTTGATCGCCCACCCCGGCGGTCCCTGGTTCGCCAACAAGGACGCAGGCTCTTGGTCGCTGATCA
>DASTBQ010000005.1:0-3218 GCA_035711995.1 Acidimicrobiia bacterium
AACGGGGGCTTCCGCAAGATCGTTGTCCTCACCCAGTACCTGAGCGACAGCCTCAACCGTCACATTTCTCTCACATGGCGAATGTCCACCCTCCTTGGCTATTACGTGACGTCAGTGCCAGCGCAGCAGCGACATGGCGACCGCTGGTTCCTCGGTTCGGCAGACGCCATCTTCCAGAACCTCAACCTCGTCAACGATGAACATCCTTCACACGTGTTCGTATTCGGCGCAGACCACATCTACCGGATGGACCCGGTCCAGATGCTGGACCAGCACATCGAGACGGGAGCCGGCGTCACCGTCGCGGCCATCAGACGACCATTCGCCGAAGCACCGGATCTCGGAGTCATCGAGAAGGAAGCCGACACCAGGATCAAGGCGTTTCTCGAGAAGCCGGCTAAGTCGGAGCCGCTGGTCGACGACCCAAATTCGATTCTCGCTTCGATGGGCAACTACGTGTTCGAGACCGAGTACCTGAAGGAACTGGTCACCGAGGACGAGTCACGGGAGGACTCCAATCACGACATAGGAGGCAACCTCATACCCCGCTCGGTGGAGCTGGGGAGGGCCCACGTCTACGACTTCGCCGGTAACGAGGTGCCCGGCTCATACGGTCGGGATCTGGGGTACTGGCGCGACGTCGGATCGGTCGACTCCTACCACGAGGCCCACCTCGACCTGGTGGAGCCGGAGCCCGCCTTCAACCTGTACAACGACCAGTGGCCCATCTACACGGCCAGTGCGACCGCTCCTCCAGCGAAGGTGGTGGCTGAACAGGGTGTCTCCGGCGAGATCGTCGACTCGATTCTGTGCAACGGTGTGATCGTCTCCGGAGCCTCACTGACCAGGTCGATCATCTCCCCGGGAGTCCGGCTCGACGGTGGGGCGTCGATCAGCGAGTCGATGATTCTCGACGGCGTCAAGGTCGGATCGGAGTCTGTGATCCATCGAGCCATCATCGACAAGAACGTGGTGATCCCGCCGCGAACTCAGATAGGGGTCGATCCGGAGCGGGATCGTGAGCGATTCCACGTCTCTCCGGGTGGTGTCGTTGTCATCGGCAAAGGTGACAAGATCACCGAGCCCGTCTAATCGTTCGATAGATCTCTTCGTACTTCGCCGCCGACCGACGCCACGACCAGTCTTGGAGCATCCCAAGCCGTCTGATCTGTCCCCGACGCCGAGTCGATCGCCACGCCCGGATTCCTCGACCCAAAGCATCGAGAAGGGCGTCGGAAGAGACATCGGCTGCGACGAAACCATTCCCTGCCTCGGGATCGGTGTCGGCGTCGATGACGGTGTCACCCAGACCTCCGACCGGGGTAACCACCGGGAAGGCGCCGTAGCGCATTGCCTGCATCTGAGTCAACCCGCACGGTTCGAATCGGGACGGGACGAGGACGAGGTCCGAACCGGCGAAGATCCGATGTGCCAAGCCTTCGTCGAAGCTTTCGACGAAGGCAAACCGTCCATCGCGGGCACCGCTGAGGGCTCGTGCCGACTCAGCGAGCGACGGGTCGCCCGAGCCGAGCAGGACGAATGAGATGTCGGGATCAGGGATACGAGCGACGGCCTCGAGCGCGAGATCGACCCCCTTCTGACCGGTGAGTCTCGTCACCATTCCAAGGAGCGGACCGTTGCCACCGGTCAGCCCCACCTCGTCGCGCAGCTCGGCAGCCACCTTTCGTTTCCTGGAGACTGAAGCCATCCCATAGGTGATAGGTAGATGCTGGTCGGTCTCCGGGTCCCAGATTTCGGTATCGATTCCGTTGATGATCCCGACGAAATGCTCTCCCCGGTCCGAAAGCAGCTCGCTCAGACCGAAACCGGTCTCCTCGACCTCGAGCTCAGCGGCAAAGCCCGGGCTCACAGTGGTCACCATGTCGGCAAGTCTGACCGCGCCCGCCAGCGGGTTGGTCCCGCCGTACCACTCATAGGCATCGGATCGGCGCAGCATCACGTCGCGCCACGACTCATCGGTGACCCCCTGGTAAGCCGGGTTGTGCATCGTGAAGACAGTCGGAGGAGCCTCCTCGAGGAGACCGAGGACCGCTCCGGTGTGCCAGTCATTGAGATGCACGACATCGGGGTTGGTACTTCTGATGAACGACGCAGCGGCCGCCGAGAAGGAGAAGAATCTCCGGTCGTTATCGGCCCAACCCAACCCTTCGGCATCGTTGTAGGGGTCGGGGCGCGGCAGCGATGGCGTGGAAAGGAGAAACACCCGTCCCGGGCCTGGGAACTCCACGGGATGTGCCTCGGCGGCCTCCGCCCAGTCCGGCGTTTCGAGAGACATCGCCTCTCTGGTGCGATGACGATCTCCCCAATAGTCAGGGATGACGACATCGACGTCGAGCCCGCGCCCTCCCAGAGCCTTGACCAAGCCGGAGACTGCGTCTCCCAAACCGCCGACCTTCACCAGGGGGGCCAATTCGGCGGTGGCTATCAGAACCTTCATCGGATTCCGCAGGGTATCTGGCGGCAGCACACGAGACCCATGTCGCTTGGGCCGTTAGCCTCGCTGCAGCTTCACCAACATGACCGAAGAGTCCAATGACCTGAGCGCACTCTCGAAACAGGACCTCCACCTGTCGAATGAGGGAACCCACTTCCGTCTCTACGAGAAGATGGGGGCACACGTCGAGGACGGCAGAACTCGTTTTGCGGTGTGGGCTCCGAATGCCGAAACGGTGTCGGTCATCGGCGACTGGAACGGGTGGGACGTCGAAGCTGATCGAATGGAACCAGCGGGTGGGTCGGGCATCTGGGAGTTGTCGGTGTCCACAGATCTCGAAGCCTCCGCATACAAGTACCACATCGTCAACGGCGAGTACTCCGTGAACAAGGCTGACCCCTTTGGGTTTCACCACGAGACACCGCCTCGCACCGCGTCCAAGGTGAGGAATCTCGACTACGAATGGCAGGACAGTGTCTGGATGGTGGAACGTGCCCACCACGACGCCCATCGCGAGCCGATCAGCATCTACGAAGTCCATCTTGGGTCATGGAGACGGACAGAGAGTCACCGTCACCTGACCTATCTCGACCTGGCGGAGGAGCTCCCCTCCTATGTGGCGGGTTTGGGCTTCACCCACGTCGAGCTTCTTCCGGTCATGGAGCACCCCTTCTTCGGATCGTGGGGCTACCAGACGACGGGCTACTACGCCCCCACTTCTCGATACGGGACACCCCAGGACTTCATGGCCCTCGTCGACGCC
>DASTBQ010000006.1:0-3451 GCA_035711995.1 Acidimicrobiia bacterium
TGAAGCTGACCCCTCGTCACATCGGATTCGAGACGACTAGATTGGTGTTGGGATGGCGCAATTCACCGGGCGGCTACAGGGACCAAAGCTGGAGCCGAGCTCCGTACTCATCGACATAAGTGACGGCAGGTTCCGAGTCTCGGCGGGACGGATCCAACTCGGATCGTGGCCCTTGGAACGGATCACTGCCGAGAGGACGTCGATCTACAGGTTCAGCCTTGCGATCGAAACCGAGAGCTTCGACTTCTACCCTGACGATCCGTCCAGCTTCTCGGACTCGATCGGGGCGATCATCGACCTGACCGAACCGAAGAGCCGGTTTGGCCTGCGAGAGCGGATCGAGCGCACGGTCAACAGCTAGACGACCTGAGTCTGCTGCCAAGATATCGACGATGGTCAGGAGACTCCTCACGCGTGTCGTCGCAATGGCGGTCGGTGTGCTGGTCGCCGAGATCCTCTACGCAATCTTCAGGCCATCTCCGGAAATGGAGAGCTTCGATCCCTCGGCTGAGTTTGGCGATCCTGGCCTTCCGACGTTGAGGGTCGCGGTGGTAGGCGACTCGTCCGTGCATGCCCCGGGAGTCCACGGACCGGGAGAGATCTGGATATCCCGGGTGTGTACACGTCTCGCCGGTCAAGGAAGACACGTCGTGATGCAATCGTTCGCTGTCGGCGGATCCAGGGCCCGTGACGTGATAGATGGCCAGCTCGACGAGGCTGTCCGATTCGATCCCGACCTCGCCTTTGTCTCGATAGGCGCCAACGACACCCTCCGTGGAGTCAGCCCAGGGCGATTTGCGGGCGAACTCGACGAGATAATCGGACGTCTTGCCGAGACCGGGGCTGTGATCGTCCAATCAGGAGTCGGCGTGATGGGAACGATCCCTCGTCTCTATCCCCCTTTGAGCACGACGATGACCTTGCGATCGGCTCGCTTTGACAGAATCCACAGAGAAGTCGCCGCCAGACACGGCGCACACGTGATCGACCAGAGGAGCGACGAGCCAGCGCTGTGGTATCGGGATCGATCGCTTTGGGCCGCAGATCACTTCCACGTCAGCGGAGCGGGTCATGCCCGTTGGGCAGAGACCACATGGCGAACCCTGGAGCGGGTACTCGGAGATGGACAGGTCTGAAGCTCTATTCCGTCTCGCCGGTGCCAGAACCGGTCATCTCGCCACCGTCAGACCCGACGGTCGGCCCCACGTCGTGGTGGTCACGTTCGCGCTCATCGACCAGGTCGTTGTGACCGCGGTGGATCACAAACCAAAGCGGACCCGCGACCTGCAGCGACTCCGCAACATCGAAGCCAACCCCGCTGTGTCGTTTCTCACGGACCGATACGACGAAGCCTGGACAGCCCTCTGGTGGGTTCGTGTAGACGGCTGGGCCGGGGTCGAGAACGCCGGAGAGATCTTCGATCTCGCCGTGGAGGGCCTCGCCTCGAAGTACCGGCAGTACCGGGAGACACCCCCGGAAGGTCCGGTCATCGCAATCACCACCGACGTCGTCACGGGATGGAGCACTCCCTGACACCTGTCTCAGTCGCCAACCAGTCGATCCGCTGGTCGTGGGTCTCCATAGGTACTTCGTCCACGAGGTGCTTCATGACCGTCACCCCGACCGCGATCGCATCTCCCCTCTTGGTGCTGAGGACGCGGTCGTAGAACCCGGCCCCGTTGCCCAGCCTCCCGCCCCGGCGATCGAAAGCCAAACCTGGTGTCAGGAAGATGTCGATCTCATGGACCGCGATCACAGGTCCGACGTCGCCTGGTTGCTCCATCCCGAACCGGTGCCGCTCCCTGGGGACGTCCCTGTCGCGGAATGTCATGGTCCTGTCCGGCTCCACCCGGGGCAACACCCACCGCCAGCCGGGTAGACGCTCGAACAGAGGGCTCACATCGACCTCGCCGGTCATCGCAAGGAACGCCGAGACGGTCCCCGGCACACGAGCCGAGAGCCACTCGAAGAGCCCGCGCACCACCGCTCGTTCCACATCAGGCGTTATCGATCCGACGCCGCGCATGGCGGCCCGCAGTGCCATCTTGTCCACGGTTGGAGGCTAAACGCGACACTACGCTCAGCCGATGCCCGGTCCCTCCACGTTGTACCGCACCGTCGTCACGTGGATAGCCGGTGTGTTCGCCACAGTCGTCGGGGCATCGTCGGCTCTGGTTCTCGCATTCGTCAGCCCGGCCTCGCCCAAGATCGAATCGGTCATCAGATGGTGGAGCAGGATGTGGCTGAGCGCATCCGGGACCAAGCTCACGGTCGAGGGTGATGAGAACATCGACCCCGACCAGTCGTACGTCGTTGTCGCCAACCACCTGTCGACACTCGACATCATGGTCTGTTTCCTGGCTGTTCCCCTTCCGATCCGGTACTTGGCCAAGAAGGAGCTGTTCCGGATTCCCCTTCTCGCCCAGGCGATGAGGGCGATTGGGATCATCGAGGTCGACAGGGCAGCGCGCAGCGCCATCCACTTCTCGGTGAACCGACAGGCCAAGGAGCTCATCGAGCACAAGCGCAGCCTGATCATCTACCCGGAGGGCACCCGGCCCAGGGACGGGTCGCTCAAACCCTTCAAGAAAGGCGCCTTCACGATGGCGATAGCCAGCCAGTTGCCGATCCTTCCGGTGACCATCCACGGCACCTACGAGGCGGCAGTTCCAGGCAAGCCATGGTTTCGCGGTGGGCCCGTCACCGCGGTGATCGATCCTCCGATCCCAACCGCCGGACTCAGTAGCGCCGACGCCGACCGGCTGCGTAATCAGGTCTACGACCTCATCGCCGGACGGGTGACTGCTCGAGGTGGCAGGGTTGGTTGAGCGTCGCGACCTTCTCGTCGAGAGCGAAGAGGTGACCCTGGCGGGGTCGATCTGGCTTCCATCGAGTCGTCCACGCACCGGCATCGTGATGCACCCTGGCTCGGGTCCTTCAGACCGGGACAACGACGGATACTTCGTCGTCCTCCGCAACTCACTGATAAACGCAGGACATGCGGTTTCGTCCTACGACAAACGGGGCGTCGGGGGGTCATCCGGACGATGGGAGGACGCACCGATCGAGACTCAGGGTCGAGATCTGATCACCGCTGCTGACCGTCTCGCTGCGCTCCCCGAGATGACCGATGTGCCCATCGGGCTGTTCGGGCACAGTCAGGGTGGTTGGGTCGCCGTCGACGCGGCATCCCGGCGCCCCGACACGTCGTTTCTGATCGTCAACTCGGGGCCAGGGGTACCCCCCTGGGTTCAGGAGCGGTACGCGGCGAGAAGGGCTTTGGAGACATCGGGAGCAGACGAGACTGCGGCCGAGACGGCCTTGGCCCATTACGACCTGGTCACCCGACTTGCCAGGACGCGGACTTTGTGGGCGCACGTGAAGGACCGGAGAGAAGAGTTGGCGCCGTACCTGCCAGAAAACTCCTGGGCATGGCACTTCTGGATGTCGA
>DASTBQ010000007.1:0-54649 GCA_035711995.1 Acidimicrobiia bacterium
GAAGGGAAGAGGGCATCGCCTGCAGTTCGTCGACCACCTCGGTGATCGGGCCCCATTGCTCGGCATGATCTATTAGATCGAGCACCCTGTCGAGATTGTGGGTGCCCATCACCACATCTACCCAGGGTGCCTTCTCTCGGACGATGTCTCTGTCCTTCTGGGCGGCGCAGCCGCCCACCACGAGAAGCATGTCTGGATTGAGATCCTTGACCGCTTTGAGTTGACCGAGGTTCCCGTACATCCGGTTGTCGGCGTTCTCTCTGATCGTGCAGGTGTTGATGTAGACCACATCCGCCGTATCGAATCCAGTGGTCGGTGACATCCCGTCGAGTTCGAAGAGCCCTGCGATCCGCTCCGAGTCGTGCTCGTTCATCTGACAGCCGAAGGTTCGGATGAAGTACGTCTTACCCGACCGGGTGGCGGGACGCGCCGACCGTTCCCGCACCGTGGGTGACGGAAGCATCACCTGCGTGGTTGAGCTGTTTGCGGACATATGTGGCTACACCAACTCCGGGTTCGGTTCTAGCGGGCGTAGTCGGTGGCGCGGAACTCCCGAATCACCGTGACCTGGATCTGGCCCGGATACTGGAGGTCCTCTTCCAGTTTACGGGCGATCTGACGGGATAGGTCTCGGGCCTGAAGGTCATTGACGTCGCCGGGGTCGACCACGACACGAACCTCACGACCTGCCTGGAGGGCGAAGACCTGCTCGACACCGCTGAACTCGAGAGCGATGCTCTCGAGACGCTCGAGACGCTTCACATAGCCTTCGAGAGTCTCCCTTCTCGCTCCGGGGCGGGCCGCCGAGACGGCATCAGCTGCCTGGACGACCACCGCCAGGATGGTGCGTGGCTCCACCTCGTTGTGGTGGGCTTCGATCCCGTGGACCACGGCAGGATCCTCGTCGAATCGACGGGCGATCTCGGCACCGATCAACGCATGGGAGCCCTCGACCTCGTGGGTGACCGCCTTGCCGATGTCGTGGAGAAGAGCCGCACGTTTGACGGGCGCTGGATCGACGCCCAACTCGGATGCAAGCATGGAAGCGATGTTGGCCGTCTCCACCAGATGGTTGAGCACGTTCTGCCCGTAAGACGTGCGGTATTTGAGCCGCCCCATGAGCGTGATCAACTCGGGGTGCATCCGGGAGACGCCCACTTCGACCAGGGCCCACTCCCCGGCGTCTCTGATCGACTGCTCGACCTCGTCTTTGGCCTTCTCGTACGCCTCTTCGATTGAGGCTGGGTGGATACGGCCGTCCGCGACCAACCGTTCCAACGTGATGCGCGCAACCTCGCGCCGCACTGGATCGAAGGAGCTGACCGAAACGGCCTCGGGTGTGTCGTCGACGATGAGACTCGTTCCTGTCACCGACTCGAGATGTCGGATGTTCCGTCCCTCCCGCCCGATGATCCGCCCCTTCATCTCATCAGAGGGGAGCTCGATCACCGACACGGTCGTCTCGGTGACCACCTCGCCGGCAAGACGTTGGATGGCGGTTGCCAGGATGCGGCGGGCACGGCGATCAGCCTCCTCACGGGCCCTCATCTCCATGTCCCGCACGAGGATCATCGCCTCACGTCTCGCCTCGTCCTCCACCTGGCGCAACAACTCCGACTTTGCCGCGGTGACGTCGATGCCCGCCATCTCCTCGAGACGGTTGCGGGCCTGCTCCTTGAGCAGACCCAACTCGCCACGCACCGTGGTCACTTCATCTTCTCGGTCTATGAGAAGCTTCTCCCGCTGAGCCAGGTTCGAAGCTCGCTGCTCGAGTGTCTCTTCCCTCTGTGTGAGCCTGGACTCGAGATTTCCCAGCTCGAGCTTGCGGTGGGCCAGGGCCTCCTCTTCCTTCTCGCGATAGGTCTCGGCTTTGGCCCTTCCCTCTTCCTCTGCCTTGGAAAGGATCTTCTGCGCATCGATCCGCGCAGATGCGACGAGCTCCTCGGCGTTGATGCCCTCACGCTCACGGCGTTTGGTGATGGCAAGACGGGCGAGCAGATAACCGAAGCCGAGACCTATAGCGACGGCGACGGCCGCCACTATTCCGTGACCTAGGTCCATGTTGGTCCCTTCCCCAGGACCTCTAAGACAAGTGGTGCCGGAACCCCTTGGGGCCCGGCACACGAAACGAAGCTGATTCAGAGGGGTTTCAGGTCACCCTGTGCTTCTTCGCTCCTTCTGACATGTCTTGATGGTTCTGGTTGGTTTCAAGTTGGTTTCGTGTGTCAGATCACGACTCTACTGCATGCCCGACCGTGGTTAGACAAGTTTCGCGATTCGTCGAGGTCACTCGTCGGCGCTGGCGTCTTCGACGACCTCGACCTCGGCATCGTCCTCGGACTCGGACTCGGTGTTGCCGGTGGCCAGACCCACCGATTCGTAGACCTTGGCCTGGAGCTGCATTGCGAGTTCCGGGTTCTCCCTGAGAAAACGCTTCGCGTTCTCCCGACCTTGACCCAGTTGGTCGTCGTCGTAGGTGTACCAGGCACCGCTCTTCTTGACGACGCCCACGTCTGCTGCGATGTCGAGTAGCGAACCCTCCCTGGAGATGCCCTCTCCGAACATGATGTCGAACTCGGCGAGTCGGAACGGTGGGGCCATCTTGTTCTTGGCCACCTTGACCCGAACCCGGTTACCCACGGCATCTGTGCCGTCCTTGATCGACTCGATCCTCCTGATATCGAGACGGACAGATGAGTAGAACTTGAGAGCACGGCCACCCGGCGTCGTCTCTGGCGAACCAAACATCACACCTATCTTCTCTCGCAGCTGGTTGATGAAGATCGCAGTGGTCCGAGACTTGTTGAGGGTGCCGGCGAGCTTCCGCAACGCCTGGCTCATGAGACGGGCCTGGAGCCCTACATGGCTGTCCCCCATCTCCCCCTCTATCTCAGCGCGGGGGACCAGGGCGGCCACCGAGTCGATGACCAGGACGTCGAGTGCTCCGGAGCGGATGAGCATGTCGGCGATCTCCAACGCCTGTTCTCCGGTGTCGGGCTGGGAGATGAGCAACTCGTCGACGTCTACCCCGATCGCCTTGGCGTAGACCGGGTCGAGGGCGTGCTCAGCGTCGATGAAGGCGGCGATGCCCCCGTTTCGTTGTGCCTCAGCGACGATGTGAAGGGCGAGTGAGGTCTTGCCCGAGCTCTCCGGCCCGTACAACTCGACGATGCGGCCTCGAGGAACTCCCCCGATACCCAGTGCCAGGTCGAGAGAGAGGGCGCCCGTGGGAATGACGTCGACCTTCCGGTTGGCGGCTTCACCCATCCTCATGATGGCCCCCTTGCCGAACTGTCTCTCGATTTGGCTGACCGCCATGTCCAATGCTTTGTCGCGTTCCACGTTGCGTCCTTCCTGACTCATCGCTCGCATCTCCTCTAGAACGTATCGACCATCGGTGACAAGAACTCAGATGATAGACCGAACATGTGTTCGTGTTGGTATTTACCCGACGAGGTCGAGCACATCAAGGGGTTCGTATCGCGCTCCTCCCCGGCCCTGACGACTGCGATAGATGACCAGCCGCTCACATCTCCAACCCAGGTCGAGGTCCTCGACCACGATCTCGCGAACATCACCATGTGGTCTGATCCTGGAGAGGGTCAGGTGGGGGTGGAACGGCCGCTCCTCGGGGAGGAGACCCGCACCCACGGCTGCCTCCTCGGCCTGTTCGTTGAGCATCCCCAGTTGTTCGGTCCCGGTACCGATCCCGGCCCAGAACACGGTGGCCTTGCGCGGATTGGGAAAGGCACCGAAACCGGCGAGCCGAAGCGGGAAGGAGGTCTCGACGAGGGGGTCGAGACCGGAGAGAAATCTCTCGTAGGTGACGCTGTCGACCACGTCGAGGAAACGCAGGGTCACGTGCCAGTTGTCTGGAGGCGCCACCCTGCCAGGGATCGGGATCTCCGAGATCCGCTCTGCGAGGGCGAACCTGATTTCGTCGGGAAGTGGTGCGGCCAGGAAGACCCGGCCGACTAGGTCCACCACACCCCGGATACAGCGAGACGGGCGAGATGAAGGGCACTGGTGGCCCCGTAGGTCATGACCCGTTCCCGGTCGCCGGGCATCCGCAGCTCTCTGAACCTGGTGTCCTCAGGAGTCGACACCGCGATGAACATGGTCCCGGGTGGTTGCTCGAGGGGTTCCGGCCCTGCAGATCCCGTAACCGCCACCACGACATCGGCCCCGAGCAGATCGCGTCCCCCTACCGCCATCTCCATCGCCGTCTCGGCGTCGACGACCGTGTCGATGTCGGAGACCCCGAGCAGCTTGGCCTTGAGCTCGGGGTCGTAGGCGACGAGACCGCCCCTCATGTATGAAGACGACCCCGGCGAGGAGGTGAGGGCCGCTGCCACCAGACCACCGGTCATCGACTCTGCAGTTCCGATGAACCACTCTCTCTCCCCGAGCAGGCTCGCCAGGATGCTGAGGACCGTGTCGTCGTCGACACCGAAGTAGTAGGGAGCGAGTCTTCGCCGCACCTCATCGGCCACCGGCTCGATCAACCCGGCCGCCTCTTCTGCGGTGCTCGCCTTTGCGGTCACCCTCACCTTGATCTCGCCGGCTGACGCCAGAAAGGCAATGGATGGGTTGGCTGACGACTGATACAAATCGTCCAACAACTCCCCCACCATCGATTCGGACTGGCCCCAGGTGCGCAGCACCCGACTCACCACGACCTCAGGCCCGCCCGCCCTGGAGAGGATTCGGGGCAGGACCTCTGCGGCGAGCAGATGCTCCATCTCCTGGGGGACACCAGGGATGCAGAACACGGATGTCCCCTCGTGCTCCAATGCCAGTGCGGGGGCGCTTCCCTTGGGGTTGAGGATCAATTCCGCGCCTGCGGGGTGCTCCGCTTGACGAAGGTTTGACTCCGGCATCTCCCGCCCTCGTGCCTGCCACCACTCACGGAGGCGGCTCGCATAGGCATCGTTGAACACCATCTCCCTGCCGGTGGCGGCGCAGAGAGCCTCACGGGTAAGATCATCCCGAGTCGGCCCGATCCCACCTGTGATGATCACGGCGTCCGAACGCGCCATGGCGGTGCGGATGGCATTGGCCACTCGATCGAGGTTGTCACCAACCACCTGCTGGTAGTGGGCGTCGAGCCCATGATCGGCAAGTGCCGAGCCGATGTGAGCTGCGTTCGAGTTGACGATCTGACCGAGTAGCAGTTCGGTGCCGACGGCGACGACTTCGACGATCACAGCAGGCAGGTTACGTGCGGGAAGACTCCACCACCGCCACCAACTCGGCTGAGTCGACCGCGTCGGCGAGCGTGTTCCAAGTAGCGGTACTCACTCCGTTGTCCGCCTCGATCTCGGCACAGGCGAGATAGATGGCGTCGGCGACGGCACCGATCCCCTGGTCGGCTTCGAATGCCTGTGCTATCGAGGTCCGTGCGGCGGCGACGTCGAGACGACCGACCGCGAGAATCGCCTCCTCGGCGAAGGTCTTTGCCCTCGAGTCCACCGGGTCAGATTTCCTCGAACAGATAGCGACGCAGGATGTCTATCCGCTGATCCATAGTCTCGGGATCTAGATACCAGAGCATCGCGGCGATCGTCGAGAGCAGCGGATTGCCGTCTTGCGGTGTGAAAGAGAACCCCACTATCTCGTTGTCGTTACGGACCGCCAGGGTCTCGAGGGACACCACCGCCTGGCTGAGAATGCGCCCGTAGTAACCATGGTCACGGCCGAACGAGAACACCTGGTTCGTCGACTTCTTGTGGGTGGTCGCCACTCTGGTGTTTGCAGCGAGACGGTCCCTGATCTCGTCCATGTCGATCTCCCTGTCGAGGGTCAGCGAGAAGTGCAGGGAATGCATGTACTGGGTGTTCAGCTTTATCGCCGACGAGTACACGTTCAGGTCGTAGCCGACGGTGGTGAACAGATCATGGGCGTCCCTTGCGTGGTGGGTGCCGAATCGCTCGTTCTCGTGACCTCCGACCACAGGACTCGCGATGAACCCCGAATCCTGGGAGATGTCGTTGGCCCGCCGCATACACAGGAACCGACCGTCGGTCAGGTGGTTGGTCCCATCCGGATCCATTGCAAGCGACTTGATCAGCACTGCGATGTTGTGGGTGTTGCAGGACACGATGTGTAAGAACTTGTCGTCTTCGCGGACCAGGGCTTCATCGTTGATGCCACGGGCGTACATCTTCCCGAACCCGTATTCGGATCCCTGAGCCATGAACCCGACCGGTCCGGTGGCGTCCTTGTAGAACTCCTCTTTCATCTCGTTGCCGACTGGCGTGCAATCGATCACGACGGTGGCGCGCTCGATCGCCTCTATCGTCTCGTACTTGGGACTGTGACCCAGCTCTTCGAACGAAGCCTTGCTG
This sequence comes from Acidimicrobiia bacterium, assembly GCA_035711995.1. Classification (GTDB taxonomy): domain Bacteria; phylum Actinomycetota; class Acidimicrobiia; order Spongiisociales; family ZC4RG35; genus JANQRA01. Next base: position 6,348 of record DASTBQ010000007.1, read on the forward strand.
TTGTCATCGACGACCAGGTTGGCGCCGCGTCGAACCAGATCCTCGACCTTTGCCTTCTCCGTGACCAACGGGGTCCGCTTGTGAAACGTGACCTCGTCGATCCCGAAATGGCCTTTGTTGTCGGCGAGGAGACCGATGAGTGGTTCACCTATGGTGCCGGTGCCCACGACGTGGACGATCTTCATGGCGAGTCCTCCGGAGCTCTGTGAATGTGGTGTCCGGGGTCGAATGCTACCCCTGGAACTGTTCCTCTTCCGTTGAGCCCTTCAGGGCCAGCGTCGACGTCTCTCCTCCGCTGACAGCCTGGCTCACCAGGTCGAAGTACCCCGCACCTACCTCACGCTGATGCTTGGTGGCGGTATACCCCTGCGCCTCCATCGCGAGCTCGGCGTTCTGCAGCTCGACATAGGCGGTCATGCCGCTCTCCGCGTAACCCCGTGCCAGCTGGAACATCGACGCGTTCAGGGCGTGAAAACCAGCCAGGGTGATGAACTGGTAGCGGTACCCCATCACGCCAAGCTCCTTCTGGAAACGGGCGATGGTGTCACCGTCGAGGTGGGCACTCCAGTTGAACGACGGTGAGCAGTTGTAGGCGAGCATCTTCCCGGGGAACTCGGCGTGGATGGCTTCTGCGAACCTTCGGGCCTCGTCGACGTCGGGCCTGGCCGTCTCACACCAGAGGAGATCACAGTACGGGGCGTAAGCGAGCCCCCGGGCGATCGCCGAGTCGAGCCCACCGCTCACCTGGTGGAAACCCTCGGGAGTCCGTTCACCGACGATGAACGGGCGATCTCGAGGATCGATGTCCGACGTGAGGAGCGTGGCGGAGTTGGCGTCGGTCCGAGCAACGATGATGGTCGGGACCCCCATCACGTCGGAGGCGAGCCGGGCGGCCTGAAGAGTGCGAACGTGTTGGCTCGTGGGGACGAGCACCTTGCCACCCATGTGACCGCACTTCTTCTCTGCCGCCAGCTGGTCCTCGAAATGCACCCCCGCGGCTCCGGCGACGATGAATTTCTTCGTCAACTCGAAGACGTTCAACGCCCCACCAAACCCGGCTTCTCCGTCGGCGACTATCGGGACGAACCAGTCGGTCTCGGTGTCCCCCTCCGACCATGCGATCTGGTCGGCACGACGCAACGCGTTGTTGATCCGCTCCACCAAGGCTGGTGCTGAGTTCGCCGGGTACAGAGACTGGTCCGGGTACACCTCGCCTGCGAGATTGCCGTCCCCCGCCACCTGCCACCCCGACAGGTAGATCGATTTCAGTCCGGCCTTCACCATCTGCACAGCCTGACCACCACTCAGCGCTCCCAGCGCGTTCACGTAGTCGTCGTGACCCAGTAGCTCCCACAGCTTCTCCGCCATCCTATAGGCGAGGGTGTTCTGTTCCCTGATCGATCCACGCAGACGCACCACCTCAGCGGCGGTGTAGTCACGTTCGACCCCCTCCCATCTGGGATCGTTCTTCCACTCCTCGGCGAGGCGTGTGGCTTCTGTCTCGATGTGGGTCACAGGGTCTCCTAGTTGATCATTTCGTACGCGGGCAGGGTGAGAAACTCGATGAACTCTTCGGATAGGGCAACTTCCTCGAACACCTTGCGGGAATCGGAGAGGTGGTCTGGAGGAGCCTGACCCGACGACTCGATGGTGGTGACCGTGTCACCTGCGATGTCCCGGATCAGCGACTCGGTGACGGGGGTGCCATCGTCGGTCACCACTCGGTGACGGACCCATTGCCAGATCTGGGACCGGGAGATCTCGGCAGTCGCCACGTCTTCCATGAGGTTGTCGATCGCCGCCGCGCCTGTGCCAGAGAGCCACGCGGCGAGGTACCGGATGCCTACCTCGACATTGCTGCGCACCCCGTCGAGGGTGACCTCACCGGGAAAATCGAGATCGAGAAGGTCGGCCGCGGTGACCGATACCTCGGGTCGCTGCCGATCGACCTGGTTGGGTCGTTCTCCGAGGACTGCATCGAACTCCGCCATCGCCACCGGGACCAGGTCGGGATGGGCCACCCAGGTTCCGTCGCAGCCGGCTTCCGCCTCACGTTTCTTGTCGGTGGTCACTGCGGCGATTGCTCGCTCGGTGACATCGGCATCACGCCGGTTCGGTATGAAGGCGGCCATGCCACCGATGGCGTGCGCTCCCCGGCGATGGCATGTCTTCACCATCAGGTCGGTGTATGCCCGCATGAAGGGGACTGTCATCGTCACCAGACGTCGATCAGGAAGGACGAAGTCGGGATCGTTCCTGAACTTCTTGATGACGCTGAAGATGTAGTCCCACCTTCCGGCGTTGAGCCCTGCGGCGTGCTCTCGCAACTCGTAGAGGATCTCGTCCATCTCGAATGCGGCGAGGATCGTTTCGATGAGGACGGTGGCCTTGATGGTGCCTCGAGGAATGTCTAGACGGTCCTGAGCCCATATGAAGACGTCGTTCCAGAGCCGGGCCTCGAGGTGGGACTCCAGCTTGGGCAGATAGAGGAATGGGGCTGTGCCGTTCGCCAGAGCCTCCCGTCCCCCGTGGAACATGTAGAGACCGAAGTCGAAGAGGGAAGCCGACATCGGTCGACCGTCGACCAGGAAGTGCTTCTCGTCCAAGTGCCAGCCGCGTGGTCTCACGACCAGTGTGGCGATGTCATCGTTGAGGCTGTACCTCTTGTCGTCGGTCTCCATCTCGAGTGTGCGGTTGTAGGCGTCAACGAGGTTGAGCTGACCCTCGAGGAGGTTGTCCCAGGTCGGTGAGGTGGCGTCCTCGAAGTCGGCCATGAACACCTTGGCACCCGAGTTGAGAGCGTTGATCATCATCTTGCGATCGACCGGCCCGGTGATCTCGACACGTCTGTCGATGAGATCGGGATGCACCGGAGGAACTGTCCATTCTCCTTCCCGAACGTAAGACGTGGCCTCGAGGAAGTCGGGGAGCTGACCGGCGTCGAGCAGTCTCTGCCGCTCCTGACGACGGGCCAGGAGTTGGCCGCGACGCCAACCGAACTCGTTTTCCAGATCTGTCAGAAAGGCCACCGCAGCTTCGGTGAGCACCTGGCGTTCGGCTTCGTTCTGTCGGAACTGGTTCATAAGAACCCAGTGTCTTGTTTACCGTCTTGAAACGCATCTGTTGTTTGGCATAAAATCAGCCGATCTTTAGGCAGGAGAAGAAAGTGACGGATCAAGCGGTAGATGCCCTGGTATTGGGGAGACGGGTACGTCACTTCCGCAACGAATCGGGGATGACCCTCGACCAGCTCGGTGAAGCGGTGGGCAAGCCCGCTCCCTATCTGTCGATGCTGGAGAACGGGAAGAAGGAGCCGACCATCAGTCTGCTGATGGAGATCGCCCGGACACTGGGCACCGACATCAACCAACTCCTGGACACCACGCCGCCGACGAGACGCGACTCGCTCGAGATAGCTCTGATCAGGGCTCAGGAGAGTTCCTTGTTCGAGTCGCTCGACGTGCCCACGATCAAACCATCGGCCAAGGTCGACAATCAGGTGCTGGCCCACATCGTCGGTCTCCACGACGCTCTGCGGGAGAGGTCGAGCATCCGATCCGCCGGGTCAGAAGAGGTTCGTGCCGCGAACGGGGCGGTTCATGAGTATCTCACCAGCAACGACGGCTATTTGAAGGAAATCGAGGTGGCCGCCCGTGATGCCTTGGAGGCTTCCGGCTACCAGGGAGAGGGGCCGTTCTCCTCGCGAAACCTGATGGACCTCGCCTCACGCTCAGGCTTCGTATTGATGCCGATCGACGACATGCCATCGTTCGCCAGGTCGATAATCGACACCCGAAACAAGCGGATCTACATCGCACAACGCAACGAACTGCGCACGAGACAGGCGAGGAAGGCTGTTCTCCAGACCCTCGCCGGTTTCCTCCTCGATCACGAGTCGGAGCCGGATCTCGACACCTTCCTCCGTCAGCGAATGGAGACCGCATATTTCGCCTCCGCAGTTCTCGCTCCAGAGGACTCGGTGGTGGCGCGCCTGATGGTGGCCAAGGAAAACCACGACATCGACGTCGAAGACGTCAAGGAGTTGTTCTACGTCTCCTACGAGATGGCGGCGTGGCGCACCGTCAATCTGCTGACACGTCATCTCGGGATTCGGTCACATCTCCTGGTCAGCGACGAAATGGGTGTCGTGGTCAAGGGATACACCAACGACGACGTTCCTGTCCCGAGAGACGAACACGGTGGGATCGAGACCCAGCGTCTGTGCCGACGGTGGGGTGCACGGGTCACTCTCGACTCGACGGACAGGTTCGGCACCCATCATCAGTTCACCGACACCCCCGACGGCACGTTCTTCTGCACGACCCATGTCGAGGCGGGGCGAGATCCCGCCTACGCCATCACCGTGGGGGTTCGTTTCGAAGACGCGAGATGGTTCCGGGGACGGGACACCGAGAACCGTGAGACATCGACCTGCCCCGATCCATCCTGTTGTCGTGAGCCGTCGGCGGATCTCGACGACCGCTGGCGCTCCAACGTGTTGGTCTCGGCCCGTTCCCAGGCCCGAATCCTCGGTCTGATGGCACCCGACCCCTACCCCGAGCTGGATATGCCCGAGGTGTTCTCGGTTGTGGACGGCCACTCGGGTTAGGTCGACCCTGGCTAGGGAACCCACCAAGTGCGGTCCTCTGCGCACGCTCAGGTAGAAAGCCGGGCCGCGGCTCTCCCCACCAATTCCAGGAGGTTGTCCAATTCGATGTCCTCGAGGGAAGAGAAAGCGATGCTGGCGCTGCCCAGCCTTGCTTTGCCCAGTTTCCCCTCGTACTGACCCAGCAGGTATTCACCGTCTTCGACGGCATTCACATACATGCTGATGTGATTCTTCTGTTCGGCGAGACCGACCATGAACCATTCGACGTCGTCGCCTGACCTGTTTCGGTAGTCCATCACTCCGTACCCCACGATCTGCTGGTCGCTCCCACCCCAGAACGTCCCCTCGTAGAGATGGCGCTCGGCGTTGGGCATCCGCTGACGAATCGCGGCATCCAGCTTCCGAAGGTCGTCGCCACGCTCACCCTGCAACCCTGAGAGGAACGTATCGACGTCGGCGTCGGTTCGTCTCATCGCCCCGCGAAGCTACGCAAGGGCAGCATCGACGGCGGCGATCGAGTGGATGCGGGTCGTGTCGAAGCCGGGGATGACGCCGTCGTCCTCGTCCAGGATCATCGACAGCTCTGTGCACCCGAGGATGGTGGCCTCGGCTCCTTCGTCGGCGAGGACGTCTATCACGTCCACCAATGTGTGGTGGGAGCCGTCGTCAATGGTGCCGAAAACCAGTTCTTCGAAGACGATTCGGTCGATCTCGGCCCTAGATGCGTCGGACGGGATGAGACAGACCACTCCGTTCTCCTCCATGCGATCCCGATAGAAGGGCTCCTCCATGACGGCCGCAGTGCCGAGCAGCGCCGCCGTCTCCACCCCCGACTCCCGCATCCGACGAGCGGTGACGTCGATGATGTTGACCACGGGCACGCCGCCGTACGCCTCGACCACGTCTGCAACCGAATGGGCGGCGTTGGCGGCGATGACCATCACTTCGGCGCCCTGCGCTGCCAGCGACTGGGCCGCCGGCACGAGGATCCGGGCCAACTCTGCCCAGTCACGGCTGTCGGTGCAGGCAGCTATCGGCGCGAAGTCACCCGACCAGACGGTCACGTCTGCAGTGTGTTTGCCACCGAGTCGGGCGTTGACCTCCTGGTTGATGTATCTGTAGTAACTGACCGTCGACTGCCAGCTCATCCCGCCGAGGAGGCCTATTCGTTTCATGAGGTCGCTTTCACGAACTCCCTGAGGTCGTCAGCGAGCTGTTCCAGAGAGGGATGGTGGACGTACATCATGTGGCCGGCTTCGTAATAAGTCAGTTTCACGTTGTCGCGGACCTCGGGGTCGAGACCCATGTGGGAGAAGGTGTACTCGGTAGCAAAGTGGGGTGTAGCCAGGTCGTAGTAGCCGTTGGCCACCAGGACCTTGGTCCCCCGTGACCTCGAAAGTAGCTCCCTGAGACTCTCAGAGGTGTCGACGTACTTGCCCTTGAAGTCCTCGTAGTCCCAGTTCTTCCAGACCTCGGGACCCATGATCAGGTACTCATCCTCGCTCTCCCATCCGATCTCGTCACGGAGATAGTGGTTGAGGGCAGAGGTCGCAACACCCCCGGTGGAGTCGATCGAGGGATCGGCTTCGATGACGTTCCCGGCTTTCACCCGGTCGATCCCGGTGTAGCGGGAGTCGATGCGCCCCACAGTGCGATGCTGGTCACGAAGCAACTCTTTGCAGAAGCGGTGGATCATTATCCGCAGGTCGTAGTGCTCGATGAAACCGGTGTCGAGACCGGTATAGGCGGATAGCCGCTCGGCCACAGACTTGCGGCGGTCGTCGTCGATCAGATCACCCTGGGCCAGGGCGCTCCAATACTCGCCGAGAGCGAACTCCTCCACCTCGTCGAGGAAGTCCCGCAACGACATGTCCTGGAATTCCTCGGAGAGTTGCCCGTGGTACCGGGCTGTGGCTGCGTAGGTGGGCAGATATACCGTGTACGGGAGGTCGTTTCCCGGGTGGACCAGCCAGTTCTGGGAGTCGATCGCCGAGGTCTGATAATTGAGGATCATCGAGATGAAGACGATGCCGTTGAACTCCACGTTGTGGGTCACGAAGAGCTCATGAGCGATCCCGGCACCACGGAGCGTGCCATAGCTCTCACCCGACAGGTACTTGGGTGAGGCCCAACGACCGTTCCGGTTCAGATAGTGGACTATGAACTCGCTGAAGGCATCGATGTCTTTCTTGAAGTGGTGGAACTTCTTCTCCTCGCCCTTCTTGGCGGTGCGACTGAAACCCGTGCCCATGGCGTCGATGCACACCACGTCGGCGACATCGAGGATCGAGTATTCGTTGTCGACCAGTCTCCCCTGCATCCCCGTCTTGAAGCCGTCTTCGTCGAACACCATCCGCTTCGGCCCGTAGAGACCGAGATTCAGCCACACCGTCGAGGAGCCAGGGCCACCGTTGAAACAGAAGAGAATGGGTCGCTCGGCCGGGTCGGCCTCGTCCTCTGTGTAAGAGACATAGAAGAAGGAGACCTTCTCACCTGCGGACTCGAAGACCTGCGTGGCTGCGGTTGTGGTGTAGGTGACCTCGGACCCACCGAACGATCCGGTGAACTGCTTGCTGACTTTGCGATCTTTGATGTCAGGCGTCTTGTCAGCCTTGGGCTTGTTCTTCTTCTTGTCCTTGGCCATGTCCGGAACCATAAGCCTCTTCGGGAGTGCCGTCCGCTCGCAGCCAGTCCTCGAAGGGCACCCCCAGCCCCTCGGCGATGCGGTTTATGTAGTTGAAGTATGCGATCACCTGGGTGGCGCTGGAGATCCCGGCGTCGTCGAGACCCGCCGCCCTGAGCTTTTCGATGTCTTCAGGCCCGACAGACGCGGGAGTCAGCGTGAGTCTCTCGGTGTATTCGCACAGCGCTTGATCCATCTCGTCGAGCCCGGCGCCACGCCAGCCGCCGGCCAGCCGCTCAGGCATCTCGTGGTCGGCGACCTCAGCCCGGAGGTCGTGGAGATGCGCCGCTATTCAGTAGTGGCAGTCGTTGGCCTGGGAGGTCACCACCGCCATCATCTCCCGTTGCGCCCGAGTGAGGGGTGACTGCCCGTACATGATCGATTGGTAGATCCGCATCGAGTCACGCATCACCTCGGGGAGTTGACTTTGGATCGACACGATGTTCCAGATCCGCCCGGCGCGGCGCATGGCCGAGTCGTACTCCCGTCGACACACGCCCGTGGAGTCTTCGTAAGAGACGACATGGACGTGTGCCATCATCCGGCCAGGAAGAGCGCCGGCTCCTCGAGGTTCTCGATGAGCAGTGCGGTGAATCGTCGTCCCATGGCACCGTCGATGACGCGGTGGTCATATGACAGGGAAAGTGGCATGACCGGGGCGATCCCGAGATCTTCGTCGAACACCACGGGGCGGAGACGGGCCTTGCCGACCGAGAGGATCGCAACTGTCCCGTAGGGGACGATCGGTGTCCCATGGCCGCCGCCCACTGCACCGATGTTCGAGACGGTGAACGTCTGACCGGCCAGCTCGTCGGCGGTGAGGCTCCTATCGCGGGCACCTTCCCCGAGCCGTCTCACTTCTGCGGCCAACTCGAGAACCGTCTTCTGTTCGGCGTCGCGGATCACGGCGACCATCAGTCCCTCCGCTGTGTCCACCGCTATCCCGATGTGGCGACCGGAATGGAGGATGAGATCGTCGCCATCGATCGAAGAGTTGAACTCGGGGAATTCGTCGATGGCGGGCAGCAACGCTTTGATGACCAGAGCCTCGAGCGGGATCTTCACTTCGTGACGGTCGCCAAGTGCCTTGCGCACCTCGAGCAGGCGGGTGGCGTCGACGTCTTCGAATGTCGTGACACGTGGGATCTCGGCCCAACTCTTCGACATGTTGGCCGAGATCGTGCGGCGCAGACGCGACATCTGACGTCGTTCGTCTTCTCCCGTCGGCGCGGCGGGCGCGGGCGGGACGAAGTCATCGTCGCTGATGCCGTGACCTGCTCCAACCGCGACATCACTGACCGCGTGATGGACATGGGGCTGGGTTGGTGTGTGGGGAGTCGTCAGTGGTTCTGGCTCTTGCTTGACGTTCCCGATCACGGCCTCGACATCCGCCCTGGTGATCCGACCCCCCGGGCCACTACCTGTCACGGTCTCCAGGTCTACCCCGTTCTCCCGGGCGAGCTTGCGGACGATGGGCAGGGCCTGCACCGTGGCCGGGGGGGCACCGGCTCCGTCGGTGGGGGCGGATAGGACTTCGGCCTCGTCACTGAGGGTGCCCACGATCGGCTCTGGATGGGAGGACGTCGGAGCCTCGTCGTCGGTTGCGGGAGGCGCCGTCTCCGCCGCTGGGGAAGACTCCTCGTCAGGCTCCCCGATGGTGACCAGCACCTGACCTACCTCTATGACCTCACCCTCGGCAGCACCGTGGGCGATCACTACACCGGCATATGGCGACGGTATCTCAACAACCGCCTTGTCGGTCTCGACCTCGACCACGGGCTGGTCTGCCGCCACGTGCTCGCCTTCGGCGACCAGCCAGCGGACGATCTCGGCCTCGGTGAGACCTTCACCGATGTCGGGGAGCCTGAACTCGCGAGCCACTCAATCCTCCAATGTCTTGCTGGCGACTTCGACGATCCTGTCTACTGAGGGAAGGTAGTGGGCTTCGGAACGCTTCAACGGGAAGACGGTGTCCCATCCGGCGACCCTGCGGACGGGTGCCCGCAACGAGTAGAGGGCGCGTTCGGAGATGGTGGCCGCGATCTCGCCTCCCAGACCACCGCTGAGCGCCGCCTCGTGGATCACCACCGCTCTACCGGTCTTCTCTATCGACGCCACGATGCCCTCCCGGTCGAGTGGGGCCAGTGTGCGGACGTCGATCACCTCGACCGAAACACCCTCTGACTCGAGTGCGCTGGCCGCGGCCCGGGTCTCTTTCAACATCGCCCCCCAGCTGATGAGGGTGATGTCGTCTCCCTTGCGTTCGAGACGAATCGGTCCGATCGGGACCCGATCCGGGGTGTCTGGCACGTCTTCCTTGACCGCCCGGTAGAGACGGATCGGCTCGAGAAACACCACCGGGTCAGGGTCGTCTATCGCGGCGAGGAGCAACCCTGCTGCATCCCGCGGTGTCGACGGGGCCACCACCTTTATCCCGGGAATGTGGGTGTAGATCGCCTCTGTCGACTCCGAGTGGTGCTCGGCGGCGCCGATCCCACCGCCGTAGGGCATCCGGATCACCATTGGTGCGCTGAATCGATGATTTGTTCGGTTTCTGATCCGGGCAACGTGATTGATGATCTGGTCGTACGCCGGATAGGAGAAACCGAGGAACTGCATCTCGGCGACGGGCCGAAGACCGGCGATCGCCATCCCAAAGGCAGCCCCGGCTATCCCGGATTCTGCAACCGGCGTATCGAAGACGCGTTCCGACCCGTGTTTGTCCCGCAGACCATCGGTGATCCGGAACACACCACCCGTCCTCCCAATGTCCTCACCGAGCAATACGACCCTCTCGTCTTCGGAAAGGGCGATGTCCAAAGCCCGATTCAACGCTTGGGCGAGATTGACTTCAGCCACGAAGGTCTCCAAAAAGGCTTCTGTGTCGATTTGCCGGTCTTAGAGATGGGTTTCTCGACACAGAACGGGTCAGAAAGGTCCTCATCTGGTTTCCCCGCCGAGTTGTTCCAGCAATGGGGCTGTGGGTTCGGCGTACATGCGCTTGAGCATCTGGTCGAAGGTGGGTTCAGGGACCGCTTCGGCCCACTCGACCGCCTCCTCGATCACCGCGGAGGCCGACTCCTCGAGCTCGTTCTGCCAGTCCTCGGTCCACGACCCCTGACGCTCCAGGAGTATCCGCACCCGCTCCAAGGGGTCCTGCTTCTCCCAATCCGCACTCTCCTCGGAGTCTCGGTAACGGGTGGGGTCGTCGGCAGTGGTATGAGGGCCCAGCCGGTAGGTCACGGCCTCGATGAGACTCGGCCCTTCACCGGAGCGGGCTCGGGCCGCCGCTTCGCGTACCGCCACCAGCACTGCGACCACGTCATTGCCGTCGACTCTTATCCCGGGCATGCCGTATGCATCTGCCTTCACTGCGATGGTCTCCGACTTGGTCTGCTCCGACGTCGGGTACGAGATGGCGTAGCCGTTGTTCTGGCAGAAGAACACCGTCGGGGTGGCGAATACGGCGGCAAAGTTCATCGCCTCGTGGAAGTCGCCCTCCGAGGTCGCACCGTCACCGAAGGAGGTGAGCGCGATCCGTTCACTCCCCTTCAGCTTCTCGGCCCAGGCAAGTCCGACTGCATGGATCATGTGACCTCCGACGGTGATCGAAGGTGGCAGCACATTGACGTCGGCGGGGACCTCACCGCCTCTTTCGTCGCCGGTCCTTCCCAGGATCAACAGCCCCCACGGGTACCCGGCCCTCCAGTTGAGCGCAGCGTCCCGGTAGGTGGCGGCGACCCAGTCCCCCTCGGCGAGGGCAGCAGCCGCCCCGATCTGGGCAGCCTCCTGACCCCGGAAGGGCGCATAGGTGGCGAGACGACCCTGACGCTGCATGGCAATCGACTTGGTGTCGTACATCCGTGCCTCGACCATGTCGGCGTAGAGCGCCTTCATCTCCTCGAGTGTGATGGGGAGACGATCCCGCACCGACCCGTCGGGGTTCAGGAGACGGAACATCGCGTTGACGTCATGCCAGGAGTCTGCCTGTCCAAGGCGATCTGTGCGACTCAGGTTCGAAGGGTTCGCAGCGAAGGCCGGGTCACACCGATGTCGACTCGGCGGCCAGGATCTCGTCGAGCTCCTCGACCGTCATCAAGACGTCGCGGGCCTTGCTGCCGACCGATGGACCGACCACGCCCCGTTGCTCGAGACCGTCCATCACTCTCCCCGCTCTGGCGAAACCGATCCGCAGTTTGCGCTGCAGCATCGAGGTCGACCCCAGCTGCGACCTGACCACCAGGTCCATCGCCTCGCGGATCAGCTCGGCGTCGTCGTCGTCCTCGGGCTCCGCAGCTGCTGCCGCTGCTGCCGCCGCCGCCACCTCGAGCACCTGCTTGTCCTGGTACTGCGCCTCACGCTGGGACCTCACCCACTCAACTACGGCGTGGACCTCGGTCTCTCGAACCCAGGCACCCTGGATACGTTGGGGGCGGGGCTCCTTCGCGGTCACCACCAGCATGTCGCCCATACCGATGAGCTTTTCCGCCCCGGCACCGTCAATGATCACCCGGCTGTCGGTTTGCGAGGCGACGCTGAAGGCGAGACGGCTCGGGACGTTTGCTTTGATGACACCGGTGATGACGTCGACGGAGGGGCGTTGGGTGGCGATGACAAGATGGATGCCCACGGCCCGCGCCATTTGCGCTATCCGGACTATCGACTCTTCGACCTCCTTGCCGGCCACCATCATCAAGTCGTTGAGCTCGTCGATCAGCACCACGATGTAGGGGAACCTGTCGAAACCGTCCGGGTCGAGCCCACCGGCGTCGAGCTTCTCCCGGTAGCCCTCGATGTCGCGCACCTTGGCGTCGGCAAGTAGGTCGTAGCGCCGGTCCATCTCGGCGACCGCCCACTTGAGCGCCTCGTTGGCCTTCTTCGGATTGGTGATGACCCTGGTGAGGAGGTGGGGCACCCCGTTGTACTGCCCGAGCTCGACCCGCTTTGGGTCGACCATTATCAGCCTGACGTCATCGGGGTGAGTCCGCATCAGTATCGAGGTGACTATCGAGTTGATGCACGACGACTTTCCTGCCCCGGTCGCCCCTGCGATGAGCACATGGGGGAGCTCGGCGAGATTGAGGAACCGGGCAGCGCCCGAGATATCCATCCCCAGCCCCACCGTCAGTGGATGCGCTGGTTTGGCAGCCTCTTGGCTGCGCAAGATGTCGCCCAGTGAGACGAGACGCCGCTTGGTGTTGGGCACCTCCACCCCGATCGCCGACTTGCCCGGGATCGGGACGAGCAGCCGGACGTCGGGTGTGGCCAGGGCGTAGGCGATGTCGTGGGACAGGTTCGAGACCCGATTCACCTTGACTCCGGGAGCCAGCTCGATCTCGTAGCGGGTGACGGTCGGTCCCGGGACGATCTTTGTGAGGGTGGCATCGACACCGTGCTGGAGGAGGGTGTCCTCCAGCTGACGGGCAGTTTCCTCGAGACTTCGCTTGTTGACCTCTCCACCGGTGCCGACGTCGAGGAGTGCCACCGGCGGAAGCTCGTAATCGCTGCCAGTCAGGTCGATCGTTGCCACGACCGGCTCGGGCTCTGCCGGCCTATGAACAGGTTCGGGCTTGGCGACGGGCTGTTTCGGTGGACGTTGCTCGGCCGGCTTCTGATGTTTGCCCCGAGGACCCTGTTCGACGACAGGTATGGGACGGGCTATGTGAGCACCTCTCGACTCGGGGTCCGGCCCGAACACCTCCCGGGCCAGTCTGCGAGTGCGCCGCCAGATATCGGCGATCCCCTGGAACAGCTCGCGCACCGAGGTCTGGGTCATCAAGAGCACGCCCATCCCGATAGCCGAAGCGAGGACGACGAAAGCTCCCCAGTGTCCGAGGATACGGCGAAGGGGGAACGCGATCAGGGACCCGACAGCACCCCCACGCTCCTGGACCAGGTCGACACTGGAGCGGAAGGCGATGGCCCCGGTGAGAAGGTGGAAGAGTGCGAGAGTTCCGATGAACGTGACCAAGCCGCCGACCACGAGACGACGGGCACCCTCACGGGGCTTACCAATGATCAGAGCCAGCCCGACCCCGGCGAGGGAGATCGGCACCACATATCTCCACACTCCGAAGAGGAACGAGGAACCGTCGTCGAAACCGTCGCCCACCGGCCCCGCCAGTTCGAAGAATGCGAGGGTGACGAGGATGGCAGCGACCACGAGGATCATGCCCCATACGTCATCGGTCTGACGTCCGAGCGTGTTGCGTATCGAATCCCTCATCGCGGCCAGCATCCCGATGAAGGTCTTCTTCTGCCGGCTGCTTCTCGCCTTCTTAGCTACCGGCTTCTTGTGTTTTGAGGACACCCGTCTCCGCCCGGAGCCCTTGCGGGTGGATGTCCGGGTTGGCATGTAATTGCGGAGCCTACCCAAGCATTCGAGATTTACCGTGAAATTCATGAGCGAATTGCCTGATTACGTGGTCGCCAACCGGACGCTCCCGGGCTGGCGAAGCTCCAAGCTGGGTTGCCTCCGGCGAGAGGGCCTGGAACCAAGAGCCGTCGTGGGGGACCTGGGGTGTCGACGAGATTGTCCTGACACTCCTGCGGCGGGATGGATCACACTGCAGTTTCATGCATCGACCGTGCCGGTCTCGTGATCGGATCAGGCGTACCTTCCGGGTATGCCCGCCCCGATGATCCCGCTCACATTCGAACGTCTTCCCGTCGCTGAGTCGACTGCCCGTGCCGACGCCTTCTACGCCGAGATGGACCGACGCCGCTCGGTCAGGTTCTTCTCCCACGACCCCGTTCCTCGCCACTTGGTCGAGCAAGCCATCCGTACCGCCTCGACGGCTCCCTCGGGGGCCCATCGTCAGCCCTGGCGGTTTGTGCTGACCGGCGACCCGGATGTGAAACGTCAGATACGGGTAGCCGCAGAGGAAGAGGAAAAGATCAACTACGTAGGTGGCCGGCTCCCCGAACATTGGCGTGAGGCCCTGGAGCCGTTGGGGACCGACTGGCACAAGGATTTCCTCGAGACGGTGCCCTGGATCGTCGTGATGTTCGAGGAGCGGTACGGGATCAACCCCGACGGGTCACAGCGGCACAACTTCTACGTCAAAGAGTCCTGCGGGATCGCAGCGGGGATGTTCATCGCCGCGCTCCACCACATGGGACTGGCCACCCTCACCCACACTCCTTCACCCATGGCGTTCCTGACCCGACTGCTGGGAAGACCAGAGAACGAGCGGCCATTCTGCATGTTCCCGATCGGCTACCCGGCCGAAGATTGCGTCGTCCCCGATCTGAGACGAAAAGACTTGAACGAGGTCCTGACCGAGGTGTCATACCCCACCACGCAGTTCATATGAAAACTGCGTGTATCTCATCAGACCTCCATGATGATCGGAATGATCACCGGACGACGGGCGGTCTCGGCGCGGATCACTTTGCCGGCTGCCTGACGGACCGTCTTCTGCATCTCACCGTGGTCGGTCCGCCCAGTCTCGTGTGACTCGATGGCAGACCGCACCGCGTCTGCCGCCTTTTCGAGCACCGTGGTCGGGTCGTCCATCATCCCGTGGCTGTCGAGATCGGGACCGTATGTGATTTCCCCGGTGTCGTGGTCGATGCCCACGGTGACCACCACCACACCCTCGTCGGCGAGATGGGAGCGGTCTCTGAGCACCGCGTTCTGGACATCACCGACGGCCGACCCGTCGAGATAGACGTACCCGGCGGGGACGGCCCGACGCTCCACCATCGTCTTCTTGCCTGAGATGACCACCCGGTCACCGTCCTCGAGTACGTCGACGTGATCGACGCCCATCGACCTCGCCAAATCGGCATGTGCAGCCAGGTGGCGGTACTCGCCATGCACCGGGACGAAGGCGCGGGGACGAAGGAGATTGATGAATGTCAGCAACTCCTCACGGGCGGCGTGACCCGACACATGGACATGGGAATTCCGACCATGGACCACCTTGGCGCCACGTCTCATCAAGTTCGAGATCACCTTGGAGACGGCGGTCTCGTTGCCCGGGATCGGCTTTGCCGATATCAGAACGGTGTCACGCTCGTCGAGCTCGACGAACTTGTGTCGCCCCTGTGACATCAACGACAGGGCAGCGAAGGGCTCACCCTGAGATCCGGTGGTGATCAGCAGCTGCTGGTCCTCGGGGAAGTCGGCGAGCTCCTTGATATCCACCACCGAGTCGGAGGGCACCTCGAGGATCCCGAGCTCACTCGCGATCGACGTGTTGCGATGCATCGATCTGCCGAAGAAGGCGATCTTCCGCCCTGCGGCGATCCCCGCGTCTGCGATCTGCTGGACCCGATGTATATGTGACGAGAAACATGCGGCGATCACGCGTCCCGATGCATCGCTGATGATGTCGGTGATAGGTCGACCCACCGAGCTCTCCGATGGCTCGAAACCCTCACGCTCGGCGTTCGTCGAGTCGGAGAGAAGGAGACGGACCCCCCGTCTCCCCAGCGCAGCCAGAGCAGGCAGATCGGTAGGTCGATGGTCGATCGGAGTCGGGTCGAGCTTGAAGTCTCCGGAGTGGACGACCATGCCTTCGGGCGTGTCGAAGGCCACTGCTGAGGCCTCGGGCACCGAGTGGCTGACCGGGATCAGCATGAATTTGAAAGGCCCGTGGGAGATCCACTTCTTCTGGTCCACCTTGCGAAAGTCGGCTTCGACTCCGAGCTCGTCGACTCTCCCGCGGGCCAGTTCCAGCGTCAGCTCCGTGCCGTAGACGGGGACTACGAGATCGCGCAGGAAGTAGCCGAGGGCACCCATGTGGTCCTCGTGACCGTGGGTGAGGACCACGAGTGCCACGTCCTTCTTACGTTCGACCAGCCACGACCAGTCGGGGAACACGAGGTCGACACCAAGCATGTCCTCCTCGGGGAACATGAGACCCACGTCGATCAGGGCGATCTTCCCATCGATTTCGAGAGCAGCACAGTTCCGGCCTATCTCCCCGAGCCCACCCAAGAATGTGACAGAGATGCTCACGAGGCCGAGATGGCTCCCATCGCCTTCTCCACGGCTTCGAGCGTGTCTTCGGAGGGCGCCACCAGCGGGAGCCTCACCTCACCAACCGATTCCCAGTGACGGTGCAACGCCGCTTTCACCGGAGCGGGGCTCGGCTCGCTGAAACAGGCCTGCTGCAACGGAAGCAGCAGATGATGAAGACGCCGTGCCTCTTCGTAGTCGCCAGCCCATGCCGCTTTCAACATTGCCTTCACCGCTGGCCCGGCCAGATGAGAGATGACCGAGACGACTCCCACTGCCCCCACCGACAGCATGGGCAGGGTCCTGCTGTCGTCACCCGAATAGACCGAAAAGCCAGGGGTTCGATTGATCGTGGTCGATGTGAAGTCGATGTCGCCGACTGCGTCCTTGACCGCCACGATGTGAGGATGCGAGGCCAGCCGGACCAGGGTGTCGATCTCGATGAGACGACCCGTCCGCACCGGGATGTTGTACAGCATCACAGGACAACCCACATCGGCGATGGCAGTGAAGTGGGCAACCAGACCTTCCTGGGAGGGCCTGTTGTAATAGGGGGTCACCGCGAGAACGCCGTCGGCCCCGAGTTCGGCGGCGCGCTCGGTCAAAGCGACGGAGTGTGCGGTGTCATACGTTCCCGTACCCGCGATCACCTGGGTCTTCTTCGACGCAACCGAATCGATGACAGTCTTGAAGAGGGCGATCTTCTCGGTGTCGTCGAGGGTTGGGGACTCTCCAGTGGTTCCGGCGACAACGAGGGTGTCGGTGCCTTGGTCCGCCAGATATCGGGCCAGGTCCCACGCTTTCTGATGATCGACCGCCCCTGACTCGGCAAATGGGGTGACCATTGCCGTGGCCAGCATCCCGAACGGGGGTGTCGGTGTGTCTGTCACTACGGCAAGGTTACCGACACAGCGGCTAGAACAGTGACGATGGAGCCGAGTCTTCCCGTACCGAGTCTCGTCGTCCTGGTCGGCCCGAGCGGCGCTGGCAAGTCGACATGGGCGTCGGCACGCTTCACGCCGTCCCAGATCGTGTCCTCCGACGCATTGCGAGCCATGGTGGGCGCCGGTGAGGATGATCAGACCGCGGGCACAACGGCATTCTCGATTCTCGAACAGATCGTCACCGAGCGTCTACGGCGGGGGATGACGACAGTCATCGACACACTCGGACTCGATCAGGAGTCGAGGAGACGGTGGATCGGACTCGCACGGGAGGCGGATGTGCCCGCCCACACCGTGGTCTTCGATACACCGGGCCCGTTGTGTATGGAGAGGAACGAAAGCCGGACCCGACCGATACCGAAAACGGTTCTCCGCAAACAGCTGAGCCGATTCAATCAGGTTCGAGAAGAGATAGCCGGCGACGGATTTGACATGGTCCACGTGCTTGGCTCGGAATCCTCGAGCACTGGACCCGGGCCGATTTCCGTCACATCTGAGGCCACCTACCTGGCAGAGAGAAAAGGACACACGTTCGGGTTGATGGTGTCCTCGTTTGTGTGGGATACCGATATGGGATCGACACTGGCTGATGTTGCCCGGCGGGCGGAGTCGGCCGGGTTCCGGGATCTCTGGGTGATGGACCACTTCCGACAGATCCGTGGAGTTGGCCGACCCTGGGAAGACATCCCGGAGGCGTACACGGCCCTCGCCTTCGTGGCCGGCGTAACCGAGAAGATCAGGCTCGGAGCCATGGTCACCGGTATCACGCACCGGCACCCCATCGTCCTCGGCAAGGTCGTAGCCAGTCTCGATGTTCTCTCCGGTGGCAGGGCCAATTGCGGTTTGGGCATCGCCTGGGACGAGGAGGAGCACGCCTCCTACGGGATTGAGTTCCCACCCACCAAAGAACGGTACGAGTTGCTCGAAGAGACGCTGCAGGTCCTTCCACTGCTCTGGGGGAAGGGGACCCCGCCGTTCGCGGGCAAACACATCGTCTCCCCCGGGCTCATCTCATACCCCCGTCCGATCCAGGATCACATCCCGATAATGATCGGTGGCTCTGGTGAGAAGAAGACACTCCGTCTCGTCGCCAGGTATGCCGACGCCTGCAACTTGTTCGGTGACCCGGATCGGGTGCGTCACAAGGTGGAGGTGCTCTCCGACCACTGTGCCGTTGTGGGCCGCCACTTGGCCGACATCGAAGTCACCCATCTCACCAACGCCCTTGCAGCCCCCGACCGCCGAGCGCTCCGGGAGCGGGTCGAGAAGCTCCGCGAGCGCAACACGACAGCCGAGACCTACATCAAGCGCAACAACGCAGGGACCGTCGACGAGTTGGTGGAACTGTTCGCCGGATACGCCAGAGCCGGAGCGAGCAATTCGGTGGTGTCGATCCCCGATGTCGCCTCCCCCGGTTCGATCGAGGCTTTTGCCGATGTGATCGCAGGTTTCGACTCCCCTTAGACTCCGTGCATGGCTGTTACATCAACGATGCTCGCTCTCGGGACCGAAGCGCCCGACTTTTCTCTCGTCGACACCGTCTCCGGCAAGACCGTGTCCCTGGCCGACTACCAAGACAAGACCGGGTTGCTGGTCATGTTCATCTGCAACCACTGTCCCTATGTCAAACACGTCAGATCCGAGCTCGCCGCCATCGGCCGGGACTACGCCGACTCTGAGATCGGGATCGTCGCCATCTGCTCCAACGACCCGGAGATCTCCCCTGGCGACTCTCCCCAACTGATGAAGGCAGAGGCCGAGACGTACGGCTACGTCTTCCCATATCTCTTCGACGAGTCCCAGGAGGTCGCCGCCGCCTACACCGCTATGTGCACGCCCGACTTCTTCCTCTTCGGTCCGGATCGCACCCTCGTCTACCGGGGTCGGATGGACGCCTCGAGGCCCGACTCGGGAATCCCGGTGACCGGCGAGGAGTTGAGAGCCGCCATGGACGCAGTGGCCGCAGGAGCTCCGGTGTCAGACGAACAACACGCTTCGATGGGCTGCTCGATCAAGTGGGCCGAGGGTCGGCAACCCGCCTACTTCGGATAAGGAATCACGATGCCCAAACAATACGACGCCGCTCCCGACCTCACCATCGACCCTTCGAAGAGCTACACGGCGACACTCGACACCAACCACGGTCAGATCGTCATCGACCTCGACGCCGGTCGATCCCCCCTCACCGTGAACAACTTCGTCTTTCTGGCAGGCGAGGGGTTCTACGACGGGGTGATCTTCCACCGTGTCATCGACGGTTTCATGATCCAGGGTGGAGATCCCACCGGCACCGGGAGTGGTGGTCCGGGCTATCGCTTCCGCGACGAGACCGAGGGCGAAGGCACCTACAGCCGGGGTACGGTGGCGATGGCAAACGCCGGGCCCAACACCAACGGAAGCCAGTTCTTCATCATGCACAAGGACTACGGCCTGCCCCACAATTACACGATCTTCGGTCAGGTCACCTCGGGTCTCGAGGCGGTCGACTCGATCGCAACCTCGGACACCGATCGCAGCGACCGGCCCAACGACGAAATCGTCATCAACAGGGTGACTGTAAGCGAGAGCTGAGCCGTCTACAGGAGCCGTGGGTTCTGGGTGTAAGTGCCCTCGATGCTGGCCTCCGCAAGGACATGACCTGAGATGGCGTCGCGGACTTCTTGCCCGGTGAAGGCGCCCTCGACTGGCACGCTCTCGATGTCCAGGGCATACAGTGTGAACACGTAGTGGTGGATCAACGAGTCGTTCCAGGGCGGGGCGCACCCGTCGTACCCGTAGTACTCCCCCGCCATGTCCTCGTCCCCTGCGAACCAACCGGTGAAGTCATTGACACCGTGACGGCCGACATGGATATCGTCGTCCTTGCCACCGGCCACCACCCCTTCTGAGTGCTCCCCCTCTCCGATGGATCTCATTTCGGCTGGAAGGTCGACGAGCACCCAATGGAAGAAGTCGACCCGGGCCAGATCGGCCGGAACTTCGCGGTCGGCCTGATTCACGTCGTCGCCACGACTGGGCACGTCGTAGTCGTGACAGATGAGTGCGAACGACTTGGTTCCTTCGGGGACTTCCGACCACTCGAGGTGTGGGTTCACGTTGCCGGCAAAGGTGACTCTCGTCTCCGGATCCGCCTTGGCCAGGGCGTACCGCTCAGGGATGACACCACCGTCTTGGAAGCTGGTCGTCGTGAGTTTCATGTCTCCCAACCCTAGAGATCAGACGAGCCTCTTTATCTCGGCGAGCTCGGCGACGCCGGCGGCATCTATCGGGTCGAGCACCACCTGCACGTGGGAGATCCCGGCATCGCCGAATGCGCGTAGAGCAGCCGCCATCTCCTCCCGGCTCCCCCTGATCGGTGCCGCCCCGGTCCGCTCGTCGTCACCCGGTCTACGTCCGGTGCCCCTGTCGAGCTGCATGTAGACAGCGACAGTCCGTTCGATGTCGGAAGGGTCCCGTCCGACATCGAGACATGCCCGGTCGACGATCTCGTTGAGAGGTCCCAGACCCGAGGCATCGTTGCCAAAACCCAGGAACCACGAGTTCCACATGTCGGCATACGGCATGGTCGCCCGCAGCATGCGGGGACCGTTCGACCCAATCAGGATCTTCATGTCGGGTCTTGCCGACGGTCTCAATTCCATCTCCCTCAGCTCGAAGAACTCGCCGGTGTGATCGATGACGCCCTCTCGAATCAGGGTGCGGATGATCGTGAACGCCTCTTCGAATCGACTCACGCGTTGGTCGTAGGGGAATCCGAAGGCGTCGTACTCCACTTTGTTCCACCCCGCACCCAGCCCCAGGATCAGCCGCCCCCCGCTGATGTCGTCGATTGTCGATGCGAACTTGGCGATCATCGCCGGGGCATGGAATGAGGTGGCCGCAACGAGCGGACCCAGCTCCACCCGTTCTGTCGCTTCAGCCAGTGCGGCCAGCGATGTCCAAGCTTCGAACGGACCTACGGCCCCACGATCGTCCCGGTAGAGCAGATGGTCGCCCGTCCAGATCGAGTCGAAACCGCAGTCTTCGACGGTCAGAGCGATGTCACGCATCTCAGACCAGGAGATCGGTCTCTCGACCTCGGGAAGCTGAACTCCGATCTTCATCGACCCATCGTAAGGTGCTCCGGTGTCGTCAGCCGACGAGGCATCGGTCCTCAACCACCTGCAACGCAGAATGCATCTGGAGGACATGACATCCAGCCCGCTCGACCTGCTCGTAGTGGGCGGCGGTGTAACAGGCGTGGGGACCGCCCTGGACGCCGCCAGCAGAGGACTACGTGTCGGTCTCGTCGAACAGCGTGACTACGCCTCCGGCACGTCCAGTCGGTCCTCGAAGATGTTCCACGGCGGTCTTCGCTACCTGGAGCGGCTCGACTTCGGCTTGGTGCGCGAGTCGTTGCGAGAGCGAAACCTGATGGTGAACCGTCTCTGCCCTCATCTGGTCAAGCCGGCATCTTTCATCTACCCGCTTGAACACAGGATCTGGGAGCGTGTCTACGTCGGTGCCGGCATACTCCTCTACGAGGTCCTGGCACGTCTCGCATCGAATCCCCTGCCCTGGCACACCCATCTCGGTAAGAAGGGTCTGGCCCGCCTATCCCCGGCCCTCGACGCCCGAGGTGGCATCAGGTACTGGGACACGGTGGTCGACGACGCCAGGCACACACTGACACTCGCCCGCACCGCTGCAGCTCACGGCGCTTTGCTCGCCAACAGTGCTCGGGTGGTCGGTTTCGACAGCGAAGGAGGTCGGGTCAGCGCCGCCCGGGTCCTCGACCTCGAGACCGGACAGGTCATGACGGTCGCCACACGGGCGGTGATCAACGCCACTGGAGTCTGGACCGACGATGTCGAGCGTCTGGCGGGCGAGCACGGTTTGGACGTGCATTCGTCCAAGGGGGTTCATCTAATCGTCCCCCGGGATCGAATCGAATCGGAGACCGGGATGATCATGCGGACTGCTTCGAGCGTGCTGTTCGTGATCCCGTGGGGACAACACTGGATCGTGGGCACCACCGACACCGCCTGGTCGTTGCGAAGGGCCCATCCGGCGGCGAGTCGGTCAGACATCGACTACCTGCTCACCCGGCTCAACGCCACGTTGAAGACACCGGTCCTGGCATCCGATGTGGTCGGCGTATACGCCGGTCTGCGTCCCCTCCTCAGAGGTGAATCGGAACAGACCTCAAAACTGAGCCGGGAGCATGCCGTCATGGACAGGGGAAACGGGCTGATCTCGGTGGCAGGCGGGAAATACACGACATACCGGGTCATGGCCGCCGACGCGGTTGCCGCCACAGCTCCTTACATGGATGGACCACTCGACGAGTCTCCTACCGCCGACATTCCGCTGGTGGGTGCGGCACCAGCCGACGACGTCCGTCTCCACGGTCGATACGGCACCCTTGCAGACGATGTCGAAGAGTTGATCTCCATCGATCCCGAATACGGTCGAAAGGTGGTAACCGATGCCCCGTACCTGCTGGCCGAAATCCGATATGCGGTCACCCACGAGGGGGCGCTCCACCTCGACGACGTCCTGACCAGACGAACCCGACTCTCGATCGAAACCCGGGACCGCGGCATCGACGCCGCCCGGCCCACCGCCCGGGTGATGGCCGACGTGATGGGATGGGATCGAGCGACAGTCGACCGCGAACTTGCACACTACGAGGCCAGGGTCAACGCCGAGCGCGACTCCCAGGCTCAGCCCGACGACAGAACGGCCGACGCGGCCCGCATGGGGGCACCCGACGTTCGCACCGGGATCAGCGAGTAACCACGATCCGACGTCCTGGTCGATGGCGAGGGAGTCGGAACGCACCCAGCCGACTCATCTCGGTCTCGGGACTCAATCGAGCCTTATCACCATCGCAGTGATCGTGAAGAGAAGGAGAAGAGTGTCGATCAGACCGTATCTGGTCAGACGGGCCACAGCCCGGCGAATCGCATTTCCGTCCCCCGATTCGACTGCGACGGCGGCCTGTTCCCCGCCCGGGCCAAAGACGAGAGAGCCCAGCAGCGCCCCTATGACGATCATGCCGAATCCGATGGTCACAAACAACGTGCCAAACCCATAGGCCTCGCTGTCGAGGACCATGAGGACCCCGGTGATGAGGATGATCACCGCAGCCGGGATATAGAGGCGTTTCGACATGGCAGAGGTGATTCGGTACCACCCGGCCAAGACTTCGGACGAGCGTTTCGCCGCCAGGGGCGGTACCACAGCCTGAACCACGTTGGCGCCCAACCATGTGCCGGCCCCGGCGATGTGCAGTATCAACAGGATGTTTCTGTAAGCCATCTCCGCGGAACCTAGTCGAATACCGTTCGCTGGGGCCTGGCTCTTACGATCGCACCGTGACCCCCAAATCCGACTCCCCCGGCTGTCGCAACGCGACGATTTCCGTTGCGCTCCTGGTGGTCACTGCGGTCGTCTTCATGGTTCTCGGGCTGACCCTGGTGAACGACACCAATTGCTCGGGCGTCTGCGAGACGTCGGGCTTCACCCTGCTCTACGCAGGTCTCCCCATCTCGGCACTCTTCGGTGTCCTGTTCGGAGACCTCGTGGTGGCCTGGCCACTCGACATCACACTGTGGGTGGTGCTCGGCTTCTTGATAGCGAGATGGTCCGATCGCAAGAAACGCAACGTTCTAGGCCCGTCGTTGATGGTGATCGTCCTCGCCCTGGCCTACGGACTAGTTCTTTCGCAATTCGTCGAATTAGCCATTTAGCCGGATAACACCCTCACCTAACGTGGTGGACGCATGCAGGGAGTGATCACGAAACGTCTCGCCGGGCTGGGATTGGCCGCAATTTTGACGGTGGCAGCAGGGGGCGCTGTCGCCGTCTTCACGGCAGGGGGACCCGGCGAGAACCTCTCGGGGAAAGGTGGGGCGACCAGCCTCGTGGAGATCACGCAGGTGAGTAACTCCCTTTTGTGGACGTCGCTGGCGGGAAATGTCTCCTTCGTTGAGACCAGGGGTTGGGCCACCAGCGACGGCACACACGACCTTGGTGGGGCACTCGTGATCGAACGACCTGCCAACCCTCTCGCCGGCACGGTCAACATCGGCGAAAAGCCACAGTCGGTGACCTTCACCTTCCAGGACTGAGGCTGCTGCTAACGCCGCGCCTAGAGCTGCAGATACCTGTCTAGATCCGACTCTTCGAATGGGCCAACAACACCCATGACCCGGGTGGGGGCGCCGTAGACATCGCCGGCGACCGCTTTGACCATGTCGAGATCGACGTTCTCCAGTTTCTCGAGACGCTCGTCCACGGAGAGATGGGGCATCCCTGCCAACTCGTCACGCCCGAGCCGGACCATCCGGCTGTTGGAGTCCTCGAGGGCGAGGGCGAGACCACCACGCATCGACCCCTTGGCACGTTCCAGTTCGTCGGCTGTGATCCCATCCTCGACGACCTTCTCCAGCTCCTCCCGGATCACGGTCATCGCGGTCTCGGTCTGGTGCGGGGTCGTGCCCACGTGGACGCCCCACGCCCCATTGTCCGCGTAGGAGAGCTTGAAGCCATACACGGCATACGCAAGACCTCGTTCCTCACGCACCTCCTGGAACAGTCGCGAGGACATGCCCGACCCCATCACGTGGTTGAGCACTTCGAAGGCCCAACGCCGTTCGTCACTGCGATGTAGCCCCGGGCCACCGAGGACCAGATGAGCCTGCTCGGTCTCCCTCATCGTCAGATTCACCCGGGGTGAGATCTCTGCAGGTGAGTGCTGGTGCTCGACCTCGTCTCCCGACCAGTCACCAAAACGTTCGGCGATCATCTCGACGAGTGTCTCGTGGTCGACGGACCCGGCCGCGGCGAGGACCACTGATCCAGTGCCGTAACGACGTTTCCAGTAGCCGTGGATGTCGTCACGTGTCATCCCTCTGATCGACTCACGTGTACCCAAGACCGGAGCCTCCAACGGGTGACCTGCGAACACCGCCGTCGAGAAGTTCTCGAAGACCACGTCCGACGGGTCGTCGTCGTTCATGTTGATCTCCTCGACGACCACCTGTCGTTCCGAGTCGATCTCGTTGAGCCGGAAGGCGGGTCTCTGAATTATCTCGGCGAGGACATCGAGCCCGATGGGTAGATCCTGATCGAGGAGGCGGGCCCAGTAACAGGTTGTCTCCTTCGAGGTGAAGGCGTTGGACTCGGCCCCGATGGCATCCATCGTCTCGTTCACCTCACGGGCCGACATCTTCTCCGATCCCTTGAACAAGAGATGCTCGAGGAAGTGGGACACGCCGGCCTCGTTGTCGTTCTCGTCCCGGGTTCCGGTATCGACCCAGCAACCCAAGGCAACGGAACGAAGTGACGGCATCGGTTCGGTGATGACCCGAAGACCATTGGGGAGTGTCGTGAGGTCGTAGTGCACGGGGCGCAGGGTAAGCGTCAGTGGGTCTTTCCGGGAAGTCGCGGCCAGCACGAAGCAGGCAGTTTCGAACAAACTCCAAGGTCGAAACGGCCCTGCCGTTTCGCCGCCTTGACAGGGCATGAGACAATGAACGACTGTGCGCGGACGCGATCAGACATTTCTGACGGATCTGATAGCACCCGAGGACCAGGCCATCGAGGCAGTCGTCGGGCGCTATCAGAAGGTGGCACCTGCGGTCACCAGACTGGCCCGCAGCCTCTCCGAGAACCCGAATCTCAAGGTCAGGTTGGGCCCCGAGTCCTCGGCTTCGTCTGACGAGATCGTCTGCGACCCCCGCATCTTCCAGGCCGCCTATCACCGGAACGCACCTGTGACACCCGACGAGGTCGCTCTCGCTTCCGCTCTACACGAGGTCCTCCACCTCGTCTCGACAAATCTCGAAGACAAACGCCCCCTCCCCGACGACTGGCCGGTCGAAGGGGGGACGTCGCCGGAAACAGAGATGGACCTTCTGACCGCCCTGGAGCGCACCGACAAACCCGTCGCCGAGGTGTTGTTCTTCGCCCTCGAGGACGCCCGCCAGGAGGCACAGGGTCTGTCGATATACCCGGGCGCCAGATCCGTGCTTCAGGATCTCTATTTGTCATCCTTGAGCTCGGCGATCTCCCGTTCCGGCGCGCTCAGTCAGTTCGTGCTCGGCTGTTTCCTCCTCACCGCCGGGTACGTGGAGCGTGAGGTCCTGGAGAGACGTTTCGAGGCGCGCGCCGCCGTTGCCCTCGACGATGGCTCCGGCCAATGCCGTGATGCGGCTGAGTCCGACGATCCCTGGTATGTCGCCCAGCTGGCGATCGAGTTGGAGGCGATCGCCCGGGCCAATGGTCTGATCACCGAGGTGCCGGGGACGGCGACCAATGCTCAACGCAGAGCAGCGGAGAAGATGGACGCCGAGAAGGCAGCCGACGGTGTCGACTCCGTTCGCCTGGTCTCGCCGATCGTCAACGACAGCGAGTCATATCAGAACACCAAGCGGGCAGCCGACGCCCGATCCGCCCAGTCGAGCCGGAAGGGTGCCTCGGACATCGCCGATGATGAGTCGACAAACCAACTCCTCCGGGTGAGCCAGGCGCCTGAGGTGTACTTGCCAACCGGTCAGGGCGGAAAGCTGTTGGTGACTGCGATCCCCGCCGCTTTCGCCGGTTTCGGCCAGGAGGGGATGGACGCGATCGCCGAGACGTCACGTCGCTGGTCGGTCGATCAGCGCCATGTCTCAGGTGAGCTCTTCCCCCTGTTCGCCGCAAATCAGCGGCGAGGTCTTCGCTCCGGATTCGACCAGGGTGACGTCTCCCCGCACGCCGCCCTCTTCATCGGAGCAGGTCTCTATCAGAGGCTCTACGAGCGACGTGCCTCCCGGACCAGACGTCACTACGCAGTTTCGTTGCTCGTCGACGGTTCAGCGTCGATGCTGAGCCCGGGACGTCGGGCCAACGCGGGCACGCAGTGGGCGATGCCGGCGGCGATGCTGGGGGCGTGGAGCATGGCCCGATTGTGCGACGAGCTCCAAATCGACTTCGAGGTGGCGCTGTTCAACCGGGGGTTCGCCGCCCGTCCTGACGATTCCGAAGAGAGCTATGTGAAAGCGAGATCGGCGGCGACCGCAGGTCTGAGACGAACCCAGGGATCGGCTGCGGACCGTCTCACCTCCACCGTGAACCACTACCTGATCAAGTCATTCGACCGACGTTGGCGCGATTCACAGCGCACTCTGGCCGGTCTCTTCTTCACCGCGATGAGTCCTCGCCAAGCGGCAACCCTGGCACGAAGAGACGCCAGATCGGCGCCCCCCGTCTCGTTGTTCGAGAAGGCGGCAAACGTCGACGAGTTCAACATCGTCCATTCTGCGGAGCGGATGGGCCGGCTCGGCGCCGATGTCCGCATCCTGATGGTCCTCGCCGACGGGATGACACGTGGATCGATCGAGGCCCTCACCAAGTCGGTGGAAACAGTCGAGTCGACCGGGACGACGGTCATCGGTATCGGGATCGGTGACCACACCGTCGACCAGGCGTACAGACGTCACGAAGTCGTGAGCGCCCCCGAACAGCTCACCACTGCGATGGTCGAGGGCACGAAGGGAGCCCTGCGCAGGAGTCTCGCTTATTCAGGTATGGATACCTGGTGGCTGCGAGCGTCAGAGTTTCGAGACAAGGAGCAATCAGTTGCCTGAGACAGTCGTTTTCGAAGACCCGAAAGGTGAAGGTCGACCAATCGAGCTGGAAAAGTTCGATGTCCCCGCCGACCTCGACGATGCCGAGCTGAGGGAACGCAAGATCCCCGTGCCCGACCCCAACTACATCGATCTGGGGATGCTCTATCGGTTTGCTCAGGTGGAGCAGGCGAGACGCAGCGAGGCGGACGGGTTGGTGCCTCTCCACGTCGCGGTGCGGGGCCACATGGGTACCGGCAAGGACCATGACATCGAGCAGTTCGCCGCGGCGATGGGTCTGCCCTACTTCCGCATCCCGCTCACCGGCGAGGTCCGCGACGTGACCCTGATCGGGTCGACCCATCTCCACGGTGACGGGAAGGGTGGCACCGAGAGCCGCTGGGAGGACGGTGACATAACCCGCGCCCTCCGGGGACCTGCGCTGCTCAACCTCTCCGAGCTGAATGCAGCCGGCGCCGAGACGCTGTTCGCACTCCACGGTCTGCTCGATCGCTACGCCGCCCTCGATTTGCCCAACGGGGAAACGGTGAGACTGCGTGACGATGTCCGGATGTTTGGAACGATGAACCCGACTGACATCCGGGACTATGCCGGGACCCAAACCTTGAACAAGGCCTTCGCCGACCGCTGGGTGATCTGGGAGAAGACGTTCCCGGGCGAGGAACAGGTGAAGGCCATGCTCGAGCTCCGCTACCCGAACCTCAAAGACGTATATGTCGAAGCGATTGCCCGTCTGACGGTCGAGATCAACGCCTCCTTCGATGCAGCCGACACAGGGACCAGGGTGGAGACACCACTCTCTCTCCGTTCGGTCCTCGACCGGCTGCCCACAGGGCTCCTGATCTATGCCGATCGGGAGGACCCGCTCCGTGAGGCCTGGGAGGAGTTCGTCCTTCCCCAGGTCGATCGTTTCGACCGTGATCACTACGAGACGGTATGGAACGCGGTGGTACGCAAGGGTCCTTCGCAACGACCGTTCCCGAAGTGAGTCGTCGCGACGTCGAACCAAACGAGACCGGCATGCTCTCTGTTGGTGAAGGTCATGAGGTCTACTGGGAGACCTGGGGGAACCAGTCGGGTGTTCCCGTGGTCTTCGTCCATGGTGGCCCGGGTGGTGAGTGTGTACCCGGGCATCGGGAGATGTTCGACCCCGACCGCTATCACGTCGTCTTCTTCGACCAGCGAGGTTGCGGCCGAAGCCGTCCGCTCGCCAGTGATCCGGACGCCGACCTCAGCGCCAACACCACACATCATCTCATCCGCGACATGGAGATGATCCGGGAGCACGTCGGTGTGGCGCGATGGGCGGTGTACGGACTCTCCTGGGGAACGACACTGGGGCTCGCCTATGCCGAGGCACATCCCGAGCGGGTCATCGGCGTGATGCTGGGTCTGGTCGGTCTGACAACGAAGCGGGAGGTGACGTGGATCACCGAAGGTGTCGCCCGGATCTTCGCCCCGCAATGGGAGAGATTCTCCTCATTCGTTCCCCCAGAGTTGACCCATCTCCCACTGGTCGACGCCTACGCCGAGATGTTGTTCGACCCTGATCCCGAGACTCGCGCCGCCGCCGCCGACGAATGGTGCATCTGGGAGGACACCCACATGGGTCTGGCCCCAGGCGCGGGGCCGCGCCTGCAGGGCGAGGACCCCGCCTACAAGCTCCGGTTCGCCAGACTGGTCACCCACTATTGGAGCAATGCAGCGTTTCTCGGCGAGACCCAATTGCTCGACAACGCTTCGGTTCTCGATGGAATCCCGGGAGTCCTGGTACACGGTCGCTATGACGTGAGCTCGCCAATCGAGACCCCATGGCTTCTCGCCCGGGCCTGGGACGGTGCGGAATTGGTGGTGGTCGACGACGCCGGCCATGGCGGTGGCTCGCTCGTGGATGCTTTCGTGGCAGGTCTCGACAAGGTGACGACCTGATCACGCCATCCGCGGTACCTTGGAGAGCAAATGCCCTATGACCTAGGAAACGAGGACCTCGATCGGCGTCTCCGCAGCCTCGTCGCCGACACCTCCGAAAACGGGAACCGGGATCTCATCGAGGAGCTGATGGTGACTGTCCTCAAGCTGCACAGGGATGGGGCGACCCGAAGCGACCTCAAGCTCATGAATACCGCTCTCAAGGAGATGAGGTACTCGAATCTGGTGTTCAGCCGTCACGACGAGCCAAAGGTCACCATCTACGGCTCCGCCCGGATCCGGGAGGACGACCCCAACTACAAGCTCACCTCCGACTTCGCCGCCCAGATGTCGAGACACGGCTGGGGAGTGATCACCGGCGCCGGACCTGGTCTCATGGAAGCGGGAAACAAAGGCGCCGGCATCGACAACTCATACGGGGTGAACATCCGTCTCCCCTTCGAGGCCTCCGCCAATCAGTACCTGGCGGAGGGACGGACGGTCAACTTCAAGTACTTCTTCACCAGGAAGTTGGGCTTCGTCAAGGAGTCACACGCCTTCGTGATCATGCCCGGTGGCTTCGGAACACTCGACGAGGCTTTCGAGTTGATCACCCTGATCCAGACCGGCAAGTCGGACCCGCATCCGATCGTGTTGCTCGAAGCGGAGGGGACCAACTATTGGGAGCCGCTCCTCAGCTTCATCGAGGCGACCCTCCTGGCCAAGGGGCTGATCTCACAGTCAGACATGTCGCTGTACCTGACCACTACCGACATCGACGAGGCCTGCCAGCACATCTTCAAGTTCTACAGCAACTACCACTCGCAGCGGTTCACCGCGGGTCGGCTGATCCTGAGGGTCCGCCAGGCCCCCACCAACGAAGAGATCGCTCGTCTCAACGAGGACTTCTCCGACATCGTCGTGGAGGGTCGGATCGAGAGAACCGACCCGAGCCCCGCCGAGATCGAAGACGATGACGCTCTCGACAAGGAGCGGATCACGTTCAACTTCGACCGGAGACACTTCGGTCGCCTCCGCCAGTTGATAGACCGTCTCAACGACATGGTGAGTCTCCCCGAGACAACCGAAATCCCTGCTCCCATCACCGAAGAGCAGGCTGAAAGACCCTGGTAGTAGCCCCCCGTCTTGGGCGTTTCTTCACCGCCCCTACTAGAATTGGAGGGTGCGTGACATCCTTTCTGACCTCGTAGCTGAGCAGCAGTTCCTGGATCAGTCCCTGCAGCGAATCCCGATCAAAGTCTGGGATCTCGTCACACCGAACAAGCCCTGGACCGTCCGCGACACCATCGCCCACCTCGCCGATTTCGAGGATCTGGGCGCCGATGCTCTCCAGGACGGTCCCCGGATCAAGGAGTGGCAAGCGGCACCGAACATCGAACCGCTACGCCAGGAGCCGATCAAGAAGGGCCGAAAGATGCGGCCTCAGGACGTCATCGAGTGGTGGCGTGGCGGGAGGGCCAGGGTCGTCGAGCCACTTTCCCACATGAGTGCTGAGGACCGTCTCCCCTGGATCGCCGGCGACATGAGCGCCCGCACATTCGCCACCTTCCGTCTCACCGAGACCTGGATGCACGGTCTCGACATCTATCAGACCCTCGGCATCGAGGTAGAGGACACGCCTCGCATCCGACACATCTGCTGGTTCGGGTGGAAGACGCTCCCCTACGCCTTCAAGCAGGCTGGTGAGCACTACGAGCCGATCCGGGTGGAGGTGATTGGCCCCGGTTACTCGAAGTGGATCTACGGGCCCGAGGACACAGACCAGCTGATCAAGGGTTCCGCCTCGGACTGGGCCCGACTCGCCGTCCGTCGTGTCGACCTGAAGGACACCAGGCTCAAGGTCACGGGCGAACACGCCGAGAAGGCCGTTCGGCTCGCTCAGACCTACCTGTGACCGAACGCATCCCCCGACTGCTGGGGATGGTTCATCTTCTCCCCCTTCCCGGCTCGCCCCGTTATGGGGGCTCGATGGGGGAAGTCATCGAAACGGCGGCCACCGACGCCGCAATCCTCGTCGAGTCCGGATTCCCTGCTCTCATGGTGGAGAACTGGGGCGACGCTCCTTTCCACGCAAGCTCGGTGCCGGCCGAGACCGTCGCCGCGATGACGCTGGCCGCAGACGCGGTGGGAGGCCACGGCGTCCCCTTTGGTGTCAACGTTCTTCGCAACGATCCACTCTCCGCCCTCGCTATCGCAGCAGCCACCGGTGCCGCCTTGATTCGGGTCAACATCCTCACCGGTGTCATGTACACCGACCAGGGTGCAATCACCGGTCAGGCCGCCGAGGTGATGCGTTTGCGGACGGCACTGTGTCCCGATGTCGAGGTATGGGCTGACGTCATGGTCAAACACGCCACCCCGCCACCCGGAATGGATACAGCGCAGTCAGCCGAAGACACGGTGTACCGGGGTCTCGCCGACGCCGTGATCGTCTCCGGGTCTGGAACCGGTGCCGAGCCTGATATGGCCGAGTCCAAGGTCATTGCCGACGCCGTGGGCGACACACGTGTCGTGATCGGCTCGGGGGCAACACCTGACAACCTGGCAACGCTGTTGTCGGTCGCCGACTCGGTGATCGTCGGATCTCACATCAAGTTCGATGGCAACCCCGACCACCGGCCAGACCCCGCTCGTTGTGCTGCATTCGTCGAGGCTGCCAAGACTCAGGGGATGTTGTGAGCGTCGAGACTTCTCGATCCGGCAGCGTCCTTCGGATCAGCCTGTCTGACCCCGACACCCGCAATGCCATAACCGGGGAGGAGATGCTGGACGGTCTTCTCGACGCACTCGACGACGCCGAAAAAGACCCGGAGATCGCGGTAGTCGTGCTCACCGCCAAGGGCCCCGCTTTCTCCTCTGGCGGGAACGTCAAGGACATGGCAGCCCGGGAGGGGCTGTTCGCCGGTTCCCCTGCGGACATGACCGAAACCTACCGAGACACCATCCAGCAGCTCACGAGATTCATGGCGACCACCGACCTGGTCACGATCGCCGCGGTGAATGGTCCTGCGGTGGGCGCCGGTTTCGACCTGGTGCTGGGTTGTGACCTCAGGTATGGCTCTCGCAATGCCCGTTTTGCCCACACCTTCATCGAGATGGGCATCATCCCCGGAGACGGTGGCGCCTGGCTGCTTCCGCGGGTCGTCGGTTGGCAACGGGCCACTGAGCTGGCGCTCACGGCACGATTCATCACGTCGGCCGAGGCCGAGTCGTACGGAGTTCTGCTGGAGGTAGTACCGGAGGACAAACTCGAGGCCCGTGCCATGGAAGTGGCAGACACGATCGCCTCCAAGCCCCGCCCGGCAGTGGTCATGGCGAAACGGTTGCTTCGTCAAGCGAGGAGCATGGACCTCGACGGGTTTCTCGAGTTCTCCGCCGCCCTTCAGGCGATCGCTCACTCAACACCGGAGCACGAGACCGCGGTCGCGCAGTACGTGCAGAAGCTGAAGGACCGCGAGTAGCTCAGGTGTCCCGGCTCACTGTGAAGCCGGTCTTGTGCAAGAGCTTGAGTGTCGCCGCCACCGGGTTCGAGAAACGGGCTGAGCGGAACAGGTCGTCGTGAGCGGCGAGAAATGCCGTCGACGCCTCGAGGATCTTCCCGATCGGGATTGCGTTGACGGTTAGTTCGGGGGCACGACCGAAGGCGACCAGACGTGTTCGCACAGTGTCACCTCCTGGAGCCTTCCGCATGCTGATCCCGTCCCGTCTCAGGTCTTCGACCACCAATTCCAGGCTGTCGTCGGCGTAGAGCCAGCCCACCCTGTGGAGGACGGTGTACAACGTCTCGTGTCGGGTGAGCGCGGGGTTGAACACAGCTTCTCCCTCTTTGATCTCTCCGACTATGACGTCGATGACACCGCGGTCGAGCTCGAGCAGGTCGGCAGATACCTTCAGCGTCTTCTTGATCTCCGGATCGGACGACTCAGCGAGGAAGATGTCACCCGGGAAACGCACCCCGACCACGTCGACGTCGGTGATCGTCTCCCATTGCCCCCGCGCGTTCATCACCTGGATCTGCCACTCGGTGAGGGTCAGATATCCGTTGAGTCTGAGGAAGACCTCGACGAGACCACTTGCGGCATCCATGGTCACAATTCTGGCTGATCAGCCATGTTTGGCCACAAATTGGAGTTGTTTGAAGATGGGACCAGCGACTTATCCACAAGTTGACTAGTCACGACAACACTTTCCCCAGTGGTATGGGTATGAGAGAGCTGCCTGACGACTTCCTCATCCAGGTGATGGAGGACGTAATCGAAGACTTGCACGGGCACGTTCACCGGGTCTCCAACCTCTCTGTGGACCTGGGCCGTGGACTCGGCCTGGGCGATGACGACCTCGATCGCCTCGCCCTGGCCGGTGTCCTCCACGATGTAGGCAAGATCCACATGGACCCGGGGATCCTCGGCAAACCCGGCCCACTCGACCCATCTGAGCGTGACTTGATGGAGCGTCATCCCGAGCTCGGTTTCGCAATGACCCGCAACCGTCTCGACCCCAAGATCGCCGAGGCGATCCTTTATCACCACGAGCGCTTCGACGGACGTGGGTACCCCTTCGGCCTGGAAGGTGGCGCCATCCCGATCCTCAGCCGGATCGTCCTCGTCGCCGATGCCTTCGACGCCATGACCTCGACACGTGCGTACCAGCCGGCGCTCCCGATCGATTTCGCGGTGAATGAGATCAGCAAACACGCCGGCACCCAATTCGACCCAGAAGTGGTAGGGATCTTCCTCGGGCTGGCCCAGATCAACGCCCTCCCCGCCGAGCTCAGCGCCTAGTCCTGGCTCAGAAGAGGTCGTAAGGCCGCAGACTCAGCGTCCCGGCGAAATCCTCGTCGTGAGTCACCACTACAAGGGCGCCCGGATACTCGGCGAGTGCCCGCTGAAGACGCTCTATAGAGGGCAGGTCGAGATGGTTGGTCGGTTCGTCGAGCGCCACCAACCATGATGCGCGACCGAGACCAAGGGCCATCGCCAGCTTGCGCGCTTCTCCTGGTGACGGACGTTTCGAGGCGAGCAACATCTCGGGATCCACCCCAAGGAGGGCGACTATGGCGAGCACCGAGCCACGCTGATCGGAAGGCAGCGATTGCATCTCGCCGAGGACCCGGTCGATCTGATCCGGCGTCATCTCCTGCTCGAGAAAGAGCATCTTTTCCGGTGGGAGACCGGCGCTGCCTATCAACTCCCGGAGAAGCGAGGTCTTGCCGACTCCGTTGCGGCCTCTCAGCCAGACTCGGTCATTGCGCTCGACGCTGAGGTCGACGTGGTCGACGATCGTGAGGTCCCCCACCTTCAACGGCCCGGTATGTGACGCAAGACGCCTCTTGGGCGCTGGCTCGAAAACGAATGAGATGCCGCCTCCGACCGACCTCGTCACTTCGTCGTCGGCAACGTCTTCGGCTGCACGCAGACTTGCTCTCGTTGCCGTCGAGAGAGCCTTCCCGGCCGCCTTCTCTCCCTCTCGATGCTTGGTCTGCCTCGCCGCCGATCGGCTGTCGATGTCCTTGAACGAGGATGTGTTGTTGGTCTTCTTGAACCGGGTCCGCTTCTGTTCGTTGGTCTGGCGTAGCTCGACGAGTTGTCGTCGAGCCCGCTTCGCTTCGGCCTTGAGTCGCTCGTGGTGATCCCTGGCCGACGATTCGACTGCCAGCCACCCCGCCGATGCCTCGCCGTAGGCTCCGTTCCACAAGGACACGTTGCTGCGGTCGACCCGAAGCGTGCGAGTGGTCAATTGCTCGAGCAGAGCGCGGTCGTGGGAGACAACCAACCCAACCCCCCGGAAACGGCTCAGTGCCCTGATGAGCAGGTCGCGCGCCTCGGTGTCTAGATGGTTGGTCGGCTCGTCGAGGAGAAGCACACCTGGATCCCTGCTCAGAGCCGCACCGATCTGCCAGCGCTTTCGTTCGCCAGGTGAAAGCGTTGCCCAGCGATGGAGTTGATGGACATCGAGGCCGAGTCGTCCCCGGAGCGACGCATCGCCGCCCTCCCAGGACTCCGCAAACCTGTCGATGTCAGGTGTCGAACTCTCGACGGTCTGGCCGGCGAGGATCACCGAGGCGTCTGCCGGATCGACCGTCAAGGATCCCTCGCTTGGCGTCAGACGGCCGGACAAGAGGTGTAGCAGCGTGGTCTTTCCCGCACCGTTGGCCCCGACAACACCGGTCCAACCCGGGCCCAAGTGAAGATCGACGTCGACCAGGACGTCTACGGCAGTGGAATAACGAAAACTGAGATGACTGAGATGGACGGCAGACATGTGGGGTGCTCCTCGACGTGTGAGACCAGAACCGTCGGCGAGACAGTTCCGGGAACTGAGAGTTCAAGCAATCCTGCGCATGTGTCCCATCTGGTGGCTGCCGTGAAGTCTAAGCCGCGCGGTCATGGCGCGGGGTAGGAAAATCCGGTGTGCGCCAACATGGTCGGGGGTAAGCCAAAGAGTTGTCTTCAGAGGAGCGTCGATGTCAGCCGACCGATCACACGAGTTCACCAAAGGCCTCTACGGTTGGATCACACACACGGACCTGGCCAGCGACGATCCTGAGGCCACCCGTGAATGGTGCGAGTCGGTTCTGGGATGGAGCTTCCAGGAGCCCTTTCCAACTCCAGCCGGCGATTACCACCTTTTCTCCTACTCCGACACCGGAGGTGGGGGGATCAGGGCTGTGACCGCGCAGGAAGAACCGGGATCGACCCCGAGTGTCCACGTCGAGGACACCGACATGGCATACGAGGCTGCGCTTGCGGCGGGAGCTGAGTCCGTTGACCCACCCACGACGATCATGGAAGGGGTTCGGGTGGCGATGGTTCGCGCTCCGGGCGGCGTGTTGATTGGGTTCTCCGGACCTACTGCTTGAGCTTCCAGGGCCCTTGCCCGCTGCCCCGGAACACTCTCTCCTACAAACCACGTTTTTCGTCCAGATACTGCAGCAGGTCGTGCGCGGCCAGCTCGATCTCCTTGTGCTCCCATTCGGATGCCCGAAACACAGACGCGATCAGA
Source organism: Acidimicrobiia bacterium (assembly GCA_035711995.1). Taxonomy (GTDB): domain Bacteria; phylum Actinomycetota; class Acidimicrobiia; order Spongiisociales; family ZC4RG35; genus JANQRA01. The sequence continues at coordinate 43,099 of DASTBQ010000007.1, forward strand.
CCCATCCGATGAAGCCGGCGGAAGTCCCCGTAGACGAAGGCGTGACGTGACTTGGTCTCAGGTCTAGCCCCCTCGGTCAGACCGAGATGCCAAGCCCCATACTCATCCCAGTCGTGGTTGGCCAGGTAATCGTCCTCATCGCTGGCAACCGGCTGCGCATCAGACCAGCGACTGCGCACCACGTACTGACGGGCATCGATCAACGCACGTGCCTTCTCGACTGCGTCCGGGTTCACCAGGTATTTGGGCATGGCCCCACAATTACCCATCCCTGCGACCAGACAATCTTCGGCGAACTTGTCCCTGTCCCCTGATACCTTCGAGGCGTGTGCCCCCTCGATTCCTTCTCCAAGCCGACCAGGACCTGGTTCGAGGCATCATTCACCGCTCCGACCAAGGCCCAGAGCGAGGGCTGGCCCGCCATCGCGGCTGGAGATCACACTCTCATCCATGCTCCAACCGGATCGGGTAAGACTCTCGCCGCCTTTCTCTGGACCCTCGACCGTCTCCTCACCGAACCGGCTCCACCGAGGGCCGAGCGGTGCCGGGTCCTGTATATCTCGCCGCTGAAAGCGCTCGCCCACGACGTCGATCGCAACCTTCGTGCTCCCTTAGCGGGCATCCGTCACGCTGCGGAGCGCCTCGGAGAGGGTCCGCTTCCCGAGATCAGCACCTTCTTACGAACCGGCGACACTCCTGCCGAGGACCGTCGTCGCATGGAGCGCAACCCACCCGACATCCTCATCACCACCCCCGAGTCGCTCTTTCTGATGCTCACTTCGGCGGTGCGCTCGACCCTGAGCAGCGTCCGCTGGGTGATAGTCGACGAAGTCCACGCCGTCGCCGGAAGCAAACGGGGGGCTCATCTCGCACTATCCCTGGAACGTCTCGCTGAGATCACCGAGAACCAGCCCCAGCGCATCGGTCTCTCGGCGACACAACGACCGCTGGAGACCATCGCCGAATTCCTCGGTGGAGGAACCGTCGAGGACGAGGTCTGGTCACCGCGACCGGTGACCATCGTCGACATAGAACAGGACCGTGACCTCGACGTCGAGATCGTCGTGCCGGTTGCCGACATGACCGAGCCCGCCGATCCCGATCCACTCGACCCCGACGAACAAAGGACCCGTTCGATCTGGCCGGCGGTCTATCCAGAGCTGCTGGCACAGATCAGGGCACACAACTCGACGATCGTTTTCGCCAACTCGCGTCGTCTCGCCGAGCGGATCTGCTCCGAGATCAACAACCTCGCAGGTGAAGAGATAGCCAGAGCCCACCACGGTTCGGTCGCCCGGGAGCAGCGTCTCGAGATCGAAGAGGCCCTGAAACGGGGTCGGTTGGCCGCAGTGGTCGCCACGTCGTCATTGGAGTTGGGGATCGACATGGGAGCCGTGGACCTGGTGCTCCAGATCGAGTCGCCGACTTCGGTCGCTTCCGGTCTGCAACGAGTGGGACGTTCCGGACACCAGGTAGGCGGGGTCTCCCGGGCCAAGATCTTCCCCAAGTACCGGGGCGACCTGCTCGTCGCCACCGTGGTGTCCTCACAGATGAGCAAGAGGAACGTGGAGACGACCCGCATCCCGGCCAACCCGATAGACGTCCTCTCCCAACAACTGGTGGCACAGGCGGTCTCCGGTGACACCACTGCCGACGCCCTCTACGACCTGATCCGCCGGGCCGCCCCCTACGCCGCTCTCAGCCGCGCAGTGTTCGACGAGACGCTCGACATGCTCAGCGGTCGCTATCCGTCCTATCTGTTCGCCGAACTGCGGCCCCGGATCAATTGGGACCGCGCCACCGGTGAGGTCACCGCCCGACCAGGCGCACGTCAGTTGGCGGTGACCAACCCGGGAACCATCCCCGATCGGGGGCTCTTCAGAGTGACCCTCCCCGATGGAAGCCGGGTGGGAGAGCTCGACGAGGAGATGGTCTACGAGTCCCGCGAGGGCGACACCTTTCTGCTCGGTTCCAGTGCGTGGCGCATCACCCAGATCACCCACGATCGGGTCGAGGTCGTTCCCGCTCCTGGGGAGGCCACCGCACGGATGCCTTTCTGGCGTGGCGACATGATGGGTCGGCCCATCGAGACCGGTCTCGAGGTCGGACGCTTCATCAGGGAGATCGCGTCCCTCGAGACCGGCGTCGCCCGCGAGACGCTCGCCACCGACTTCGGTCTCGACACATACGCCGCGTCGAACCTGGTCGCCTATATCGAGGAGGAGCGTGAGGTCACCGGCGTCCTCCCCACCGACAAGACCGTCGTGGTGGAACGTTTCCAGGACGAGATCGGTGACTGGCGAGTGGTGCTCCTCTCCCCACTCGGGGCACGGGTCCACGCCCCATGGGCCATGGCCCTTCGTCACCGCTTCCGAAACCGATTCGGAACCGATGTCGACGCGATCTGGTCCGACGACGGGATCGCTTTCAGATTCCCCGACTCCGACGACCCACCCGAAGCCGACGACATGATCCTCGACCCCGAGGACGTGGAGAGTCTGCTCATCGAGCATCTCTTCGACACTGCCCTCTTCGCCGCCAGATTCCGGGAAGCAGCGGGTCGGGCCCTCCTTCTCCCCCGTCGCCGCCCCGGTGAGCGGACACCTCTCTGGCTCCAGCGCCGACGGTCGGCCGATCTGCTCGGAGTCGCCCGTCAGTTCGGGTCCTTCCCGATGATCCTCGAGGTCTATCGGGAGATTCTGCAGGACGACTTCGACCTGCCGGCACTTCAACAGGTGCTCGGAGACATCCGGTCACGGAAGATCAGAGTCGCTGCGGTGGAGACACGAAGCCCGAGCCCATTCGCATCTTCACTCCTCTTCTCCTTCGTCGCCGCGTATCTATACGAGGCCGACGCACCACTAGCCGAACGTCGGGCCACCGCACTCACCCTGGACCGCGAGTTGCTCCGCGAGCTTCTCGGTGAGGGCGAACTCCGGGAGCTGATCGACCCCGAGGTGGTGGCAGCCGTCGAACTCGAGTTGCAGCGTCTCACCGACGGTCGAAGGGTGCGGAACACCGACGGAGTGCACGACCTGCTCCGCGATCTCGGCCCCCTGACAGAAACCGACATCGACGTGCGCTCCGAAGGTGTCGACGTTGCTTCAGCATTGGATCGTCTGGCCGAATCGAGACGTGTCGTCGAGCTAGTCGTCAGTGGTGAGGAGAGATGGGCCGCTATCGAAGACGTCGCCCGTCTCCGGGATGGGCTCGGGGTGCAGCCGCCGCCCGGTGTCCCACACGTATTCCTCGAGCCCGTCGACGATCCGCTCGGTGACGTGGTGGGCAGATACGCCCGCACCCACGGCCCTTTTGGGGCCGCTGAGGCCGCCACCTCTCTGGGACTCCCGGTAGGTGTCGTCGAGACCGCGTTGACCCGTCTCGAACAGTCCGGTCGGGTCGTGCAGGGCGCCTTCCGTCCCGGCGGCTCGAGCCGGGAGTGGGTCGACGACGGTGTGCTGAAACGTCTGAAGCGGCGTTCACTGGCGATCCTGCGATCCGAGATCGAGCCGGTGGATGCCACTGCTCTGGCGCGGTTCGAGCTCGCCTGGCAGGGCATATCACCGGACCCTCCACGCGGGGTGGGTGCCCTTCACGACGCCATCCGTCAACTGACAGGTATCGCGGTCCCCGCATCCACGTTGGAGCGGGACGTCCTGGCAGCCAGGGTGGCCGATCCAGGCACCGGCATCGACCAACTCATGCTCACCGGCGACCTGGTATGGATCGGGGCCGGCGGACTCGGCACCAGAGACGGCAGGGTCGCGCTGTACCCCCGCGACGCGCTCTCGACCTTGTGGGCGGGACCCGACCCCGACATCGAACTCGACGAGAACGCATCTGCAATCGTCACCGCTTTGGGCCAAGGTGGCGCCAGCTTTTTCAGAGACCTCTACGACTCAGTGGGTGGCGGTGATCCAGAACACATCCTCGACGGTTTGTGGGACCTGGTCTGGGCGGGGTTGGTCACCAACGACACTTTCGGGCCGGTACGCGCCTACACACACCGCCGCAAGGGCGGCGGCAGCGGGAAGAGACCACTCTCGGGCAGGTTCCCGGCCCACTCACAAGGCAGGTGGTCGCTGACGAGCTCACTGCTCCGGGGAGCGGACACCTCACCGACGGAGCGTCATGCCGCCTGGGCCAACCTCCTCCTGGAACGTCACGGCGTGGTTACCCGGAACACGGTCCTCGCCGAGAATCTTCCCGGGGGATTCAGCGGCATCTATCCGGTGTACCGGCATCTCGAGGAGACCGGAAGGATCAGAAGGGGCTATTTCGTCGAAGGACTCGGTGGTTCCCAATTCGCCCTTCCCGGGGCGGTCGACCGGCTGCGCAGTGAGACCAGGTCCGGTTTGGTGGTGCTGGCGGCGACAGACCCCGCCAATGCCTACGGTGGCGTGCTCCCCTGGCCCGAGATCCCCGACGTCCGTCTCGCACGCGACGCGGGCGCCTACGTGCTGCTCGCCGACGGCTCCCTGGTCGGCTATCTCGACAAGGGCAGACGTGGTCTGACACTTCTCGATCCGTCAGCCGATGACTACGGCGAGGTTTCCCGGGCGATGGCGGAGGTGGCGGCACGTCACCGTCGTCTCACCCTTCTCACCATCAACAACGAGCCAGCAGCTGTGTCGCCTCTCGCCGCGCCGCTGGCCGAGTGGGGTTTCGCCACAGCGCCCAGGGGACTCACGTACCGGGGCTGAGTCAGGTCGACGGGCCGATCGCGAGGATGTGGATCAGGAACTCGAAGATCAGTTACGAGATCCCCGTAGAACCGGCCCCGACCACACCACCGTCCACCGCAACCGTCTCACCGGTCATCCAACTCGAGACGTCGGAGGCGAGGAAGACGATCATGCGAGCGACGTCCTCGGGTTCACCGACCCGACCCAGGGGATGCATACGGGCGGTGGCGTCCTCGTCGGCGAGGAGCGCCCCTGCGAGTTTCGTCTTGACCACAGCAGGCGCAACCGCATTCACCCTGACCTTGGGTGCCAGGTCGAGAGCCAATTGACGGGTCATGTGGATGAGACCCGCCTTTGAGATGTTGTACGCACCCATCAAGGCGCTCGGTCTCAAGCCGGCCACCGAGGCCACGTTGACGACGGATCCGCCGTGCTCCTCCATCCATCCCGCGTGAGCCGCCCTCACCCAGAGCAATGGGGCGCGCAGGTTCACGGCCCAAGTCTTGTCGAGGGCACCGAGGTCGACATCCATCAAGTTCCCAAGCGCCGGGTTGGTGCCAGCGTTGTTGACCAGGATGTCGCAGGACCCGAAAGCGTCGATGGTCGTCTTCACCGCCACATTCGCTGCTTCTTCGTCGTCAGCCCTTGCCGCCAACGCAAGCACCCGCCCCGGATCGGCTCCTGCGTCCACCATCTCGACCTTGGAGGTGTCGACGCTTTCTTGCTTGCGCGACGTGATCACCACCCCGGCAGCACCGCTGCGGAGAAACTCGAGAGCCGTCGCCTGCCCGATGCCTCGACTGCCCCCGGTCACCAGGGCCACCTTCCCTTCGACCGAAACGTCCATTCCGCTCCTTGCTCTCAGTGACCACCACGTTTGACGCCGCCGTACTTCATCCTCGTGTCCGACATCGCAGCCGCCCGCTGCTCCTCGTCACGCACACCGGCGTCGACGATCTCACCGACGAACAGGGTGTGTGTGCCCATGTCATGACTCTCCCGAACCTCACAGTCCATCCAAGCTATCGCCTCGTCGAACACCGGGGCACCGGTGGTCGCGGTGGACACCGGGCGCCCGTTGAGGCTGCTCCCATCTCGCTCGGCCGGCTTCGAGAACTTCACGAATGGTCTGGTGTCCTCCGCAGACCACAAGTTCACCGTGAATGACCCGCTCTCACTGATCAGCCGGTGCGTCACGGCCTTGTTGTCGACGCCGATGCCAATGAGAACAGGCTCCATCGAGAGTTGCGTGATCCAACTCGTCGTCATCCCGTTCCACTCGTCCCCGGAGGCCGACCCGACGAGAGCCAAAGCGTTTGGGATCTTCCAGGTGACTTTGTTGAGTGTTTCGGGATCCATATCGCCTCGGCGTAGCTAGCGAATTCACCCTAATCTTCCGGCCGTGCGGATCCTCATAGCCACGACTGGCGTGTTGCCCGCGGCCCCAACTGCCGAGTTCTGTCGTCAGCTGATCGGGGACGACTCATCGGTGACAGTGATGACCGTGATCAGAGTCCCCAGGTCGTTCCTCGAGTCCCTCGACGACGACGTCCGACGCTCCTTCCTCGACGCCGCCGACAACGAGTCGACCGAGGAGGCCAAGGCGGCTGCGTATCTCGAAGAGCGAGGCAGGCGTGCCGTCGACCCGATCTGCGCGGCTCTGGCTGCGGAGGGGATAGACGCCGACGTTCGCTTCGTCGAGGGTGACGACCCCGCCGAAGCGATCATCAACACTGCGATGAACGTCGGCGCCAACCTGGTCGTGATGGGTGCAACCCGGCGTCTCTTCACCGAAGAGGCCTGGCGAAGCGTGTCTGCGAGAGTGATGGTCAACTCCCACCTCCCCGTGCTCTTGGTCCCCGGCGCACGGATCGAGGACACCATGGAGATGCCGATAATCGAGCTCTGAAAATCTGTCACACCCCTTTCCTACTTTGACGGGTATGGACTACGAGAAGTGGTGTGAGCACAAACCGGTGTGGGTCGGTCGCATCGCCGTCGCCGCATGCGAGGAGTGCGGGGAGGTCGAATGGATGTCCAGCGACGGTCCAGTCGACCATGCCGAAGCGATGGCGGCTCTCTACGGAAGTTATGACCTGGTCGGCTCGATGGAGGCTCTGGGTGCCCCGTCTTCGGAGGTCCTGGTCTATGTCCCGCCGTCACCAAGACGTCGTCGCAACCTCGATGCTCTGCCCCGCCGAGCCTGGCTGAAAGCAGCTCCTCAGCTCTGGATGTCGACAGACGGAGAAGTCCTCTTACTCGCTACCACCCAACGGCTTCTCTTCGAGAACCTGACACGTGGTGCCTGAGATCCCCAGCGTTGTCCAACGAACCGCATCACATGCGCTTGTGTGGACGCTCAAAGCATCAGGCGGAGAGACCGGCGAACTGGGTCCGGCTGAGCTCGGAGTAGAGGCCATTTGCGGCGACCAAACCGTGATGATGGCCCCGCTCGACGATCCGGCCTTGGTCTATCACCAGTATCTGGTCGGCCGCACGAACTGTCGAGAGACGATGGGCGATGACGATAGACGTACGATCCCGCATCAGCACTTCGAGCGCTTGCTGGATCAGCGCCTCGGAGCGGGAGTCGAGATGTGAGGTCGCCTCGTCGAGGATCAGGACCTTGGGATCCTCGAGAACGACCCTTGCAATCGCGATCCGCTGTTTCTCACCACCCGACAGCCGATAACCCCGCTCCCCCACCACCGTCTCATAGCCATCAGGAAGCTTCGCGATCATGTCGTGGATGTTGGCGGCCTTGGCTGCCGCGACCAACTCGTCATGTGTGGCGTCAGGTCTGGCGTACCTGAGGTTCGCCGCGATCGTGTCGTGGAATAGATATGTCTCCTGGGTGACGACACCCACCTCACTGGACAGTTCGACGAGATCGACCTGGCGAACATCGATCCCGTCGACCAGCACCTGACCTCGCGTCACGTCGTAGAGCCTGGGGATCAGATACGAGATCGTGGTCTTTCCCGCACCTGAGGGGCCAACGAGAGCGGTGAGCGTTCCCGGCTCGGCGACAAAGCTGACGTCGGACAACGCCCACTTTCGACTCGAAGCCTGAGGGGTCGGAGGTCCGGCGTCGCTAGGACGCCGCCAGCTGAACCGCTTCACAGCCTCCAGACCCTCGGGCTCGTCACTCTGATATCTGAACCAGACGTCTGAGAACTCGACCCGACCCGCCCCGGAGAGTGGCGTGGGCTCTGCCGGCACCGGGATGTCGGTTTCCAGGTCGAGAACCTCGAACACTCTCTCGAACGACACCAGAGACATCGCGAACTCGACTCTGGAGTTGGTTATGGCCGCCAGTGGCCCATACAGCTGAACGAGCAGGGCGGAGAACATGACGAGGGTTCCGTCGGAGACCGAACCGTTGATCACCAGGTAACCACCGACCCAGAAGACCGCTGCCGAGCCAAAGGCCGACACCAGACCAAGTGCGGCGAAGAACCACCTGCCGACCATCGCTCGCCGGATCCCGTAGTCACGTACGTCACCGGCGGCAGTCGAGAATCGGATTCGCTCCTGGTCCCACCGGCCAAAGAGCCTGACGAGTTGGGCACCCGAGACGTTGAACGACTCCTGGAGGATCCCCGACATTCGGGCCTGATGGTCCATTTGCTGCTGCGTGATGCGTCGCAGGACCCGGGCAACCCGTCGGGCCGGGAGGACGAAAAGTGGCAGGGCGGCCAACGCGAGAAGTGTGAGACGCCAGTCGGCCCGGAACATCACGACGAGGATGACTGTCACCGACACCACGTTGGAGACGATGGTGACGAAGGTCCCGGTGATCGCCTGTTGAGCCCCGACGACATCGCTGTTGAGACGATTCATCAGCTCGCCGGTCTTGGTGGCCGTGAAAAAGCGGAGCGACATTCGTTGCAGGTGCTCGTAGAGCTGGACCCTCAGGTCGAAGATGATTCCCTCACCTACGCGGGCCGACAGCCAGCGCTGCACCACACCGATGCCGGCGTTGATCAGCGGGACTGCGACCATCCCGATCCCGAGCAAGGTGAGGAGCCGGAGATCCTCGTTGGGAAGCGCCACATCGAGAAGAGTCCGGATCAGCATTGCCGGGATCACGGAGAGAACCGAGATCACGATGATCGTGACCAGGATCCCGGCGAGGCCTCCTCGGTAGGGACGGCCATATTCCCAGACACGGGCCAGCAACGCCCGGTCGATGTTGGGCCGGTCGCTCTCCTCGTCGTATTTCAGATACGACCACCAGTTGCCGCTGTGATAGATGACGTCTCCTGAATCAGCAGCCCGAGGCTATCTCCGAGTCGACCCTATCGACACAGAGTCGCTGGTCAACGATCGGAGCCGGAGAGCCCGGTGGCGGCCCACACCACCCACCCCACGACACCGGCCACCAGCAGAGGGCCGAGGATGTCGAGCGTGTTGGGGAGACCAAGATCCTCCACCGAGAACGCGGGCAAACCCAGGGGCGAAGTGCAACGCTCCCAACTGGGCACCCCTCCACGGTCATCACAGCCGCTCGGCATCAGCAGCAGGTACGAACTGACCAGTGCGATCACGGCTGAGATGATCGAGACGGCCACCCGCGCAGCTCGCTCCAACCTCAGGACTCCACGGTTTCCAACGATGCCAGCGGCACCATTTCATCACTGACCTGCAGGAGCATCTGTTCGGGAACGAAACTTCTCCCGTACAACTCGTATCGGTATGGACCCTCGAACCAGATCAAGGTCGTCCCCCCGGAGTCCACCAACAGCCAACTGGTTCGCTCACCGACGGTGATCACCTCGCATTCGTCGCTCTCCCGCTCGGAGAACCGGGCACACGTCGCCTCCTCGGCCCCGCTGGCCAGCGCCGCGGCCGCTTCCTCGTCGTTTGACACGCGCATCACGATCATCTGGGCTACCGACCTGGATCTGGTGTATGGCTCAGCCGACCAGATCCCGAAGGCGGCACTGGGGTCTGGGGCCAATGTCCCGTCGTTTTCGAAGACCAACTGTGAGGAAACCCACTCGGCCCCGGGCGGCGCAGAACCGGGAAACATGACATCGGGGAGCGCCACGGCTATCTCCTGACGGCTGGCCTGGATGAAGCTGTCCCCCTCCCGTCTCTCGAAGATCTCGTTCAGCATCGCATCACGGTCTGAGAGATTGGCTGTCTGGATCTCGTCGTTCACCCAGAGGAGACGTTGGGCGGGGACGGCTGTGGGCGTCGTGACGGTCACCGGTTGCGTCGAGGGCACGGTCGGCTCGTTGATCCAAGCCGAACTGCGGTTCCCGAGCGACTCGAGTGGTGTCGGACCACATGCAGCCAGGGCAACGACCGCCGAGGTGAGAATGGCTGACCTCGCTCCCACAACAAAGCGTCTCATTGGCTTTCGACCTGCATCATCACTCCTAGAAACGGCGCCCAGCTTGGGATCCGTTCCCGCTTGCCGGATGGTTCATTGTCTACGCACTTATCCTGAATCAGGTGAATTCCGTCACCTTGATCCGGCAGCGCCATCCCGGACCACTGGACATCGCGGTGAGTCACGCCATCCTCACCGCGGTTTCAGAAGGTCGATTGGGCCCCACTCTTCGTATCCATGTCCCGGATGCGATGCTGGCTTTCGGCCGTGCCGACCGGGTCACCCCAGGCTATGGGTCAGCGGTGCGGGCAGCTGAGGCGCACGGATTCGTCGCCGTGGAACGTCTCGCCGGGGGTAGGGCTGCGGTGTTCCACGAACAGACTCTCAGCTTCTCTATGGCCATCCCGGTCTCCGAGCCGAAGACCGGCATCCAGGAGCGCTTCGAACTCATCTCGAAGATCATGGCGGACGCCTTCGAATCGCTGGGGGTCGACGCTCGAATCGGCGAGATCCCGGGCGAGTACTGCCCGGGCCGTTGGTCGGTGAACGTTGGCGGCAAGGTGAAGGTGATGGGGGTCGGGCAACGTCTAGTGCGCAAAGCCGCGCACATCGGAGGTGTCGTGGTCGTCGACGAAGGACACCGGATTCGCGACGTGCTCATCCCTGTTTATCGTGCTCTCGGTCTGGACTGGGATCCGCGAACCGCGGGATCGTTGGCGGACAAATCGCCCGGAATCACGACCAAGTTGGTGACGAAGGCGATCGAGAAGCAATTCGCGAGGAATTTCGCACTCGTCGAAGACTCGCTCGACCCGACAATCGTCGACATTGCCCGACGCCTGGTCGCCGGCCACCTGCCTGCTGTGGCGTGATGGAGGTCCTGGTCATAAATGGACCCAATCTCGATCTCCTGGGCACAAGAGAGCCTGAAATCTACGGGACGTCCACCCTCTCCGATCTGGAGGGGATGATTCAGAGCTGGGCGGAGTCGATCGGGGTCACGGCGCAGTGCTGGCAGAGCGAATCGGAATCGGAGATCATCTCGCGGCTGCACGGCTTCCAGGGCGACGGTGTCGTGATCAACCCCGGCGCCTACACCCACACGTCCCGCGCCATCGCAGATGCTGTGGCCGGGATAACGCCGCCGGTGGTGGAGGTCCACATCTCCAACATCAAACGGCGCGAAGGGTGGCGTGCGAACTCGGTGGTTGCAGAGTCATGTGTTCGGACGATCTACGGCCGTGGGTTCGCTGGATATCGGGACGCAATGCGTCATCTGGTAAACCGGAGCGCCGTCCCCGTTGCGACACTCAGGTACGGACCCCACCTCGACAACATCGCCGACCTTCGAAGTGGCGCCGGGCGCGGACTCGTGGTTCTCGTCCACGGCGGGTTGTGGCGACAGGAATACGAGCGGGACACCACGGAGTCACTGGCGGTCGATTTGGCACAACGCGGGTTCGACAGCCTGAACATCGAGTACCGACGTCTCGGGGATGGTGGTGGTTGGCCAGGGTCTGCACAC
>DASTBQ010000008.1:0-25920 GCA_035711995.1 Acidimicrobiia bacterium
GTCCGTCGACTTTGCATCTCTCTCGATCCCGACAGTGCGGAGAAGCGGGAGAAGACTGCCTATGAAGATCGGCGGCTCGTGATCGAACCAACGTCGGATGGCACCGCCGATCTCCACCTCTTCGGTCTGCACGTTGGCGACGCCCGGGCCATCGGTCGACGTGTCAACGGTCATATGATCTCGTTGAAGAAGGAAGACCGGTCCGGTCGAACTCACGATCAACTACGCGCCGACATCGGAAGAGATCTCCTGCTCGGCGATTTGTCCACCGGTGGAGGCCAGGGGATGGTCGACATCCACTTGCCTGCCTCGACGCTCGACGGTGGCACCGAGCCCGGTCAAGTCGGTGGCTTCGGTCCGGTCACCGCCGAAACCGCACGTCACATCGTCGCCACCCAGCCGGGGGCGGACCATCAGATCACGCTTCTCGATGACAACGGCCAGCCCACACATATCTTCACCCTGAGTCGCCGGGCCACCAAGCGGATCCGAAGACACATCGAGGCACTCCAACCGAAGTGCAGCTTCCCGGGATGCGTCGCACCGGCCGTCGACTGTGACTACGACCACGAAACAGCATGGGCGCAGGGTGGCGAGACGTCCACCACAACCGGAGGGCCAAAGTGCGACCACGACCACGAGTTACGTGACCACGGATGGCGTTTCGAACGTCGCGACAACCGTGACCGCTGGACCAGCCCGCTCGGCCACAACTACACGACCGAGCGCGATCCTCCCTAGCCCGAGTCCCTGCCAACATCTTTGCGCCTAGTCTCGACCTATGTCGATCGGTCTCGACCACACCATTCTCGAGGTTCACGATCTCACCGAGTCACTCAGCTTCTATCGCGACGTCGTTGGCCTTCAGCACAAGGGCAGGGATGGATCGTTCGAAGCTTTGCTGATCACACCGGACCTAGCCCTCGAACTGTATGACGAGTGGCCCGTCGGTGGACCGCGTCATCTCGCTTTCGCGATGGACCGAACCACCTTCCAAGCCACCTTCGAGCGCATCCGCGAAGCCGGTATCGCGTACGGCGACGGCCCGAGCCGGACCGAGAACATGAAGGGTCCCGGTCGATCCTCTGGGGTGCACGGGTCTACCGATTCGGTCTACTTCAAAGATCCCAACGGCCACATCCTCGAAATCCTGACCTACGACCGGCTCTTTCCCTAGGTACGAGGCTCCGGGAAAGGAGCCTGCGTGGTCGTACCCTTCGATGACAACGATCCACCGCCCTTCGCGCGAACCTCCCTACTCCACAGCCCCCAACAACGTCTCGCCGTCATCGGTGATCGTCCACGATGGGTTGTGCGCCACCTCCCAGGGGTGACCATCGGGGTCGATGAACACACCGGAGTAGCCGCCCCAGAAGGTCTCGGTCGGTTCCCGACCGATCGTGGCACCGGCGAACCTCGCTTCCTCGATCACTGCATCGACTTGGCTCTGATTCCTCACGTTGTAGGCGAGGGTGACACCACCCCATCCACCCTCGTCCTCGACGACGCTGTCTTCCGCGAGAGACCTGCGATCCCACAGAGCGACGACCACCCCGGGCATCTGAAAGAAGACAACGTCGTCCGTGGAACCTGGACCTTCCTTCCAACCCAGGTTCCGGTAGAACGTTCGGGACAACTCGAGGTCGCCAACTCCGAGGGTGATGAGACTGAGACGTTGCTCCATCATGCGAGGATATAGAAAGCCCGTCACAGGTCACCGGGCGATCCGACCCCACGAGACGGTGGTCACGTCATACCCGCGATCTCGATGAGACCGTCTTCGATGCGACGAATCGACCCGGAATCGGTTCCGGCTGGTGCCCGAGGCGCCGTTACCCTGCGGCGGGAATGACCCGAAACATTCCCGAGAAACCATCACTCGAAGGTCTGGAGAGCAAGTGGGGCGCCGTGTGGGAAGAGGACGGCACCTTTCGATTCGACCGCACCAAGACTCGCGACGAGATCTTTTCGATCGACACTCCGCCACCCACTGTGTCCGGATCATTGCACATGGGATCGGTCTTCGGATACGTCCAAACCGACGCCCACGCCAGGTATCGCCGCATGTCGGGCAAGGAAGTCTTCTACCCGATGGGTTGGGACGACAACGGTCTTCCCACCGAGCGCAGAGTCCAGAACTACTACGGCGTCAAGTGTGACCCCTCGTTGCCCTACGACCCGGATTGGACACCCCCAGCCGAGCCGAGCGATCCGCCGGTTGCAATATCCCGACGCAACTTCGTCGACCTGTGCCACGGGCTCACCCAGGAGGACGAGAAGGTCTTCGAGGACCTGTGGCGTACCATGGGTTTGTCGGTCGATTGGACCCAGACCTACGCAACCATCGACCACGTCAGTCAGCGCACGAGTCAGAAGGCATTCCTCGAGAATCTCGCCCGTGGTGAGGCCTACTCACAGGACGCTCCCGTGCTCTGGGACATCGACTTTCAAACAGCAGTGGCCCAGGCCGAGTTGGAGGAGCGGGATAGAGGTGGCGCCTATCACAGAGTGGCTTTCCATCGCCCCGACGGCACTCCGCTCTACATCGAGACCACACGTCCCGAGTTGGTCTGCTCATGTGTCGCCCTGGTCGCACATCCCGAGGACGACCGTTACCAGCCCTTGATCGGCTCGACAGTGACTTCACCCTTGTTCGGCGTGGAGGTCCCGATTGTCGCCCACGAGCTCGCCGACCCCGAAAAGGGCACCGGGATCGCAATGATCTGCACCTTTGGCGACACCAACGACGTTACCTGGTGGCGTGAGCTCGACCTTCCGACCCGCGCCGTCATACAGGCAGACGGTCGTCTCCAGGAGACGGTCCCTGACTGGCTGAGCGGCCACGCTGCTGACGTCTACTCGGAGATCGCCGGTCTCTTCGCCAACCAGGCGAGGCGTCGCATGGCCGAGTTGCTGACTGAAGCTGGTGATCTAGATGGCGAGCCACGAGAGATCATGCATCCGGTCAAGTTCTACGAGAAGGGCGACCGTCCTCTCGAAATCGTCACCAGCCGGCAGTGGTACATCCGCAACGGGGGGAGAGAGGATGAACTCCGTAAGGAGCTGTTGGCACGTGGAGAAGAGTTGCACTGGGTTCCCGACTTCATGGGAGTCCGTTACAGACACTGGGTCGAAGGCCTCAACGGTGACTGGCTGATCTCACGGCAGCGATACTTCGGTGTCGCGATTCCACTCTGGTACCCGGTCTCCGATGCCGGTCAGGTCGATTACGAGAGCCCGATCACTCCCGACTTCGACTCTCTACCGATCGACCCCACATCGCATGTCCCCCCTGGGTTCGACGAGTCGCAGAGAGGCCAGCCTGGCGGTTTCGTCGGCGACCCAGACATCATGGACACGTGGGCCACGTCGTCGCTCACCCCCCAAATCGCCGGCCACTGGGTCGACGACATCGATTTGTTCCAACGGGTCTTCCCAATGGACATCCGGCCGCAGGGCCCGGAAATCATCCGCACCTGGCTCTTCTCGACCACAGTGCGCTCCCACTTCGAGCATGGCGAGCTTCCGTGGCATACCGCCACGATCAACGGCTGGATCCTCGACCCGGATCGCAAGAAGATGTCGAAGTCGAAGGGCAACGTGATCACGCCGATGCCTCTGATCGAGGAGTATGGAGCCGAGGCTGTTCGCTACTGGGCCTGCAACGGCAGACCGGGGGTCGACACCGCCCTCGACATGGGTGTGATGAAGATCGGGCGTCGTCTCGCCATCAAAGTGCTGAATGCCTCGCGGTTCGCACTCGGCTTCTCAGATGTCGACGTCGATGAGTCTGCGATCAACATGCCCCTGGACCGATCGATGCTGGCGGTCCTCGCCCAGGCGGTCTCCACGGCAACGTCTGCTTTCGAAGCCTTTGACTACGCCCGTGCCCTGGAAACGGCGGAACGTTCGTTTTGGGAATGGACCGACGACTATGTGGAACTGGTCAAGACACGCGCCTACGAGGGCGGGCCGGATGCCGAGTCCGCCCATGCCGCCCTGCAGGTAGCGCTCAGCGTCTACCTGCGGCTCTTCGCACCTTTCCTCCCCTTCGTCACCGAGGAGGTGTGGAGTTGGTGGCGGGAGGCCTCGGTCCACAAGGCGAGCTGGCCACGAGTCGACGAATTCGCAGGCCTCACGGACGACGCCGCGGTCCTCGAAATTGCATCTCGTGTCGTCGGCGAGGTGCGACGGGCCAAGTCGGATGCCAAGACCTCGATGGCCACTGAGGTGACACGTGTCACGTTGATAGGGTCGGCCGAGGAGGTCGAGAATGCGAAGCGAGCAGAGGACGACATTCTCGGCGCGGCCCGGGCCAAGTCGATCCAGTACGTCGAAGGTGAGTTCGCAGTCGAGGTCGTGCTAGTTGAGCAGTGACGACCCTCGTCTGACCCCGGACAACGAGCGATGGCGCGAGAACTGGCCACCGCCGAGCTATTGGATAAAGGTCGGTCTCGCCCTGATCGGGACGGTTGCCGCCATCTTTCTGCTCGGAACGCTGCGTGGGATCCTGCTCGTGCTTCTGGCTTCGTTCGTGCTCGCCATCGGCTTCCAACCTGCGATCGGATGGTTCGAGCGACGGGGGATGCGCCGCGGGTTCGGTCTTGGTCTGGTCCTGATGGGATTCCTCGTCGTCATCGGTGGAATGCTGGCTCTGGCGCTCCCCTTGATCGTCACACAAGCGGCGGAGATCATCGAGCAACTCCCTGCCCTCATCGAGGACTTGCAAGCCGGGGACGGTCTGGTCGCGCAGGTGGCCGGGATGATCGACCTCGAGCAGATCACCAGCGGCGGCACGTCTGACCCGGAAACAGTCTTCGAGGTGGCCGGCAATCTCGCCGGATTCGCGTTCAACACTCTGACAGTTCTCCTCGTCACGCCGTATTTCGCAATGTCCATGCCGGGTATCAAACGATGGCTCGTGCGTCTGCTCCGACCACGGCACCGCGAGGACTTCATTCTCCTCGTCGGGGAGTCCACCGACCTGATGGCGAATTTCATAGTGGGCAACGTCATCGTCAGTGTCATCGCCGGTGTCGTGACCTGGGTCGGGCTCACGTTGATCGGTGTGCCTTATGCGCTGGCCCTCGCCGCCTGGGTCGCCATCACTGATCTGATCCCGGTGCTCGGCGCTCTGCTCGGGGCCGCCGGTGTGGCAGTGGTGGCCTATGCCGAATCGCCGGAGGCCCTGGTTTGGGCCCTGGCGCTCCTCCTCGTATATCAACAGTTGGAGAACTTCGTCATCGCTCCGAGAGTGATGAACAAGGCGGTCGACCTCAGCCCCGCAACAGTCATCATCGCGTTGATGGTTGGCGGCAGTCTGGCCGGTCTCGTCGGGGCCCTTCTCGCCCTCCCTCTAGCCGCTTTGATCAAGGTCGTAATCGAGGACTACATCGTCCAGGAGCGGGTCGAGGCTGTGAGGACCGAAGTCACGAATGGGGAAGGCGTCGGTAAGAGGTCGCGTCGACGGCGTGGAGCCCGACCACTTCCCTGATGTCGTAGTCCCCCATTTCCAGCAACGACCTAGATCAGAGCACCGATGAAGAGGGTGCCGGCGACTCCGAGAACCAGAGCCACCAACGACCTCTTCGATGGTTTGGCGAACATCCAGACGGAGAGGATGACGACTACCAGCCCACAGATCAGGAAGATCACCTCATCTGACCCCCACTCGGTAGTCCTCAGGTTGGAGTTGGCCCCCCAATTGGCGAGAACAACAAGTCCAAGACCGAACAGGGCGCCGGCGCCCCCGATAGAGACACGCAGCACCCATCCGTACCAGCGTTTCGACCAGTTAGGCCATCGTCCGGGACAGGGCGTGCTCAGCGTGTCCTCTTCAGAATCGGGTCGATCTCGTCTAATCGCTCTTTGATTCCGACCTCTTCCCCTCTCTCTCCAGGGTGATAGAGAGCACGTGGCTGAACACCGTCGGGGAAGTACTGCTGGTCGACCACACCACCCGGATGGTCCTGGGAGTACTCGTAGCCCTCGCCGTGTCCGATCTCGGCCGCTCCCCGGTAGCCGCTGCCACGGAGATGGAGGGGGACGGAGGGGGTAGGTCCGCTCTGTACCAGGTCCCGCGCCGCCCCGATCGCCCGCCCGACACTGTTCGACTTTGGCGCCGTGGCCAGGAAGAGAGTGGCGTGGGCCAGGTGGTATGTGGCCTCGGGGAGACCGACATATGCGAGGGCATCCGCGGCGGCGACGGCCACGCGCAAACCGTCGGAGTCAGCAAGACCGACGTCCTCGGAGGCGAGTATCACCAAACGTCTCGCGATGAACTCGGGGTCCTCACCACCCTCGAGCATCAGCAGCAGCCAGTACATCGCAGCATCGGGATCTGATCCCCGCACCGACTTGATGAAGGCCGAGATGACGTCGTAGTGGGAATCCCCTGTCTTGTCGTATCTGACCAGGCGCCGTTGCAACGCCTCTGCCACGTCTTCGGCGGTGATGTTGCCCCTGCCGGCCGCCTGTGCCATTCGTGCCGCGACTTCGAGGGCGTTGAGGGCCTGGCGGGCGTCCCCGCCAGTTCGTGTGGCCAGGTCCTCACCGGCGTCTTGATCCAGCCGGAGACCCATGGATCCCAGACCTCGTTCCCGATCCGTGAGGGAGGCATCGAGCAACCCGACCATCTCGGAGGGCTGCAATGACTCGAGACGAAAGAGCGTCATGCGACTCATCAGTGGGCCATTGACTTCGAAATAGGGGTTCTCGGTGGTCGCCCCGATGAGGATGAGTGTCCCATCCTCGACACCCGGGAGCAGGGCGTCCTGTTGGTTCTTGGCGAATCGGTGGATCTCGTCCAGGAAGAGGACGGTGCGTCGCTCATCGGTGACGAGACGCTGCCGAGCCTCCGCCAGCGTCTCCCGGATGTCCTTGACCCCCGCCGAGGTAGCTGACAGGGTCTTGAACGCCGCGTTCGCATGATTGGCGACGATCGTGGCCAGTGTCGTCTTCCCTGTACCCGGCGGACCCCAGAGAAGCATCGAAACAGGTTCGCCGGACTCCACGATGTGTCGGAAAGCCGCACCCTCTCCCAGCAGCTTCGGTTGCCCGGCTACGTCGTCGAGGGTACGGGGACGCATCCGGGTCGCGAGCGGCGCCGACCTGGCCGCGAGATCTTCGGCGCGTGCAGCGAAGAGATCGGTCATCGTTTCAAACGCTACCGGTACCGCGTAGATTTGACGCCCATGAACGCCAGCCCTGAGGTCGAGGCTTGGTTCGACACCTACGAGCACCCGGCCAAGGACGCGATGCGCGCCGTGCGTGAGATCATCCTCGGAGATGAGCGGATGACCGAGACGATCAAGTGGAAGTCGCCGACTTTCATGTACCAGGGAAACATGGCGAGCTTCAACCCGAGGACCAAATCCCATGTGAGCCTCCTGTTTCACACCGGTGCTTCCATCCCGGGGGATCACCCTCGTCTGGAAGGAGGCGGGGGCACCGCTCGCTACATGAAGTTCTCCAACCTCGGAGACGTCGAAGCGGCTCGTGCCGACATCCAGGCGGTGGTCGCTGCATGGTGCGACTCCCGCTGAGTGCGACGTGACGACTGCTGTACTGGGCTCCACGGCTCTATGGGTCGGGATCGGTCTTGCCGCCTTAGGAGCCATCACGGGGAAGAGACGATGGCTGGGGTTGGCTGCCGGCGCCGTCGGCGTGTCCACTGTCAGTCTGGGCGTTGCCCTGCTGGTCGGTGACTTCTCACTCGATTACGTCGCGCAAACCACCTCGATAGCAACACCCTGGCCATATCGACTTGCCGCCCTCTGGGGCGGCATGGACGGTTCGATGCTCTTCTACACGGCGTTGTCCCTGACGTTCGCCACCGTAGGGCTCACGACACGAATCCAGGTCCGGGTAGGGGCGCTCGTCGGTCTGGCGCTCGCCTTGGTGACTATGGGTTTTGCCGATCCGTTCGTGGTCTCCGACCTACCCCCGGTCGATGGTGAAGGCCTTCTCGCCATTCTTCAGCACCCGGCGATGATCTATCACCCGCCAATCTTGTACCTCGGGTTGGTTGTGCTCGTTGTTCCGTTTGGTCGCACGGTGGGCATGGTCCTCGCCGAAGAGGATCGTCAGAGCTGGCTGACCTCGACGAGACGATGGTCGTATGTGTCGTGGACACTGCTGACCCTTGGCATGGCTTTCGGGGCGCACTGGGCGTATGTCGAGTTGGGCTGGGGTGGCTATTGGGCGTGGGATCCGGTCGAGAACACCGCGTTGTTGCCGTGGATTGCGATGACGGCATTTCTTCATGCGAGTCGGGTCGAATTGGCGACCGGACGGATGAGACGCTGGAGCGTGGTCCTTTCATCGGTGCCGTTCGCGTTGAGTGTGCTCGGCGTGTATCTCACACGGTCCGGTGTCACCGGATCGATCCATTCCTTCGCCGAGGATCCAGTCGTGGGGAGAGTCCTCATCGCTGCGGCGCTGGTGACGCTCCTCCTCGTCGGGTTTCTCGGTTGGATGTCCGCGGCGGGCGAGCCTTGGAGGCCGTTCAGACTCGACAGCCAGTTCTGGCTGGCGGTCAACGTCCTCCTGCTGACTGCGGCCCTGGTCTTCGTGACTGCGGGGACGGTCTACCCGGCCGTCACCTCGGTGTTCGGCTCCGAGACGGTGGTCGTCGACAGCAGATATTTCGCTTTGACGACACTTCCGATAGCCGTGCTGATTGCGATCGGTACCTCCATCTCGATCGGGATCGGAGCCGTGCGTTACACCCTGGCAGTAGTTGTCGCCCTCATCGCAGGATTTCTCGTCTTCGGGTTCGGGCCAGGATCCCTCCTACTGGCGACGGCGGCGGCGACTGTCGTCCTGATCGGCTTGGTTCTGACGCTGCAGCGACCCCAGGGCCGCAGGAGGATCGCCACGGTGGCCCACCTCGGTGTCGCGGTGTTTCTGGTGGGTGTGGCGGGCAGCTCGTTTGGCAGCGACTTCAGTGGCTCGATGCAGGCCGGGGACGAAGTGATGGTGGGTGGGCATCAGATCGTGCTCCAAGACATCGACAATGGGAGGGTCGATCGCTACATCTACGTCAGGGCCGAGTTCGAGGTCGACGGCGAGATCGTCACACCCGAGATACGGGCGTACGAGGATCAGACAGTTCCGGTAGCGGAACCGGCGATGCGTTCAACGCTGGGAGTGGACGTGATCGTTGCGATCTCGTTGCTTTTTCCCGACCAGGAAACCCTGGCAGTGAGTGTGTTTGTGCGCCCGCTGGTGTGGCTGGTGTGGGCGGGGGCTCTTCTGTCTGCTCTGGCCGGGCTGATCGCTCTTTCCGGCTCAGGCGGAGTCGCCGCAGGGCCACGTCGATCGGCCACAACAAGGCAGCAGCAAGGAGAAACAACCACCGGTATCGCTTCTCCGTGACCCCGGCCTCTAGACCTTCGGGGTCGAACGCTTCAGCCGCTTCGATCTCGCCCCGACCCCCTGTGCTTGCCGAGATACTTTCCATCAGATCGGCGTCGGCTTCACCGGGGAGGAACTCGGCGGCAAAAGACCTCGTGGCTAGGGTCGAAAGGACCGCCGTCTCGCCCTCGGCCGTGTCGACACTGATCCCCACCGCGTAGGTGCCGCCCTGTCGGGCCGGGACGACTGCACCGAACTCGAAGTCTGAAACCCTGTCGAGTCTCACTTCGGTTGAGGTCCCATCCGGATAGCTGACTCGGGCCATTGGCTCCGTGCCAGCCGGCCACGGCTCCGACCCTTCGAGCGCGATGGACATGAGCTCATCGGCGATCGAAGCCTCTATGCGTTGACCCTCAGATCCGGACAGCGGGAAGGTGTCGCGAACTACCGTCGACCAGAAGTCGCTGTATCCATCCCAGCCTGCCCACCCCGCGGCCCATTTCTCGCCACCGTCGCTTGTCCATGAGGTGACTTTGCCCAGGCCGACCCGCCACGAAGCCAGAAGGGGATCGCTCATCTCGCCGACCTGGAGTTGCACGTCTGATGTCGGCTTGGGCGATGTCGCCACGTAGCCGAGGAGCGCGGGAGAGGAGGCGAGATTCCGAACTGCTTCGGCCGTGGAAGTGACAACCGGGAAGTACTCGCCCTCGTTGATGAACGATCGTGAGGCGAGACGGGCCTCCTTCACGAAGATCTCGGGTATCTCGTTGAGGTCTCGGCCCGGATAGAAGCGGCCATTGCCCACCTCGGCCACCTCCTCGAGCGCCGGGATCGCTCCCTCACCCGTTCCGACCACCGACACCGTTATACCCTGGGCCGCGATCTCTTCCACCGCATCGACCAGGTCTTCGGCGAATGGGGTGCCCACGAACTCGGCGCCGATCTCGAGCTCGGAGGTGAACCCGTCGGTGAAGAGGATTATGTGCTTGAGCTCCTTGTCCGACGCGAGCAGCGCGTCGGCTGCCTCCTGGAGTGCCGGAACGATTCGTGTCTCGCCGAAGGGGCGCAGGGAGGCGACTCCATCCTCGATGACGTTGCGGTCTGGGAACTCCTGAAGCGGGACCGCCCAGCGGTTGGTCCCGCTGAACGCGAGCAGGCCGATCTCGTCGCTGCTCCCCAAAGCTTCGATCGCTCGAATCGCCGCAGCTTTCGAGATGTCCGTCTTGCTGACACCGCCTTCCCGCGTGTCCATCCCATTCTCGTCGCAGTGACAAGCCCCCATCGACTCGCTGGTGTCGATCAGTAGCACCTCGGCTACCTCGGCCTCCCGCTGGGTGTCCGGCGGTTCGGCGTCGAGGGGTAGGAGCTCTTCGAGCGGTGTGTCCCGATATCCGCCCAACCCATAGGAGTGTGTGCCGCCAACGGTTGTCAGGCCCCGACCCAGGTCACGAACGAAGCTGTCGAGAGTCTGCACCTTCTCGTCACTGAGGTCGCGAGCGCTGACGTCGACGAGCATTGCCGCCCGGTGAATCGACATCTCCTCGAGACCTGGCATCTCGTCGACCACGACACGTTCCACGACCAGACCTCGTGCTGTGAGGGTGTCCTCGAGGATGAGTCCCGCGTCGGCCTGTCCCTCGATGAGCAGCACGCTCGCAGGGCCCCGCACCTCGACTCCGGCGCGATGACTGTTGTTCTCGTCCACCGCATCCCCTTCGAGGCGCACCCTGGCTTGGAACTGTTGGAGACCAGGCTCGCCCGCTTCGACGTCGAATGTCACGTAGTTCGGACCCGGCACCAGCTCGACATCCTGGCTGGCCACTGCACCTCCCTCGTTGTCCAGCAGGACAGTGGCCGGTGAGTTGATCGTGGAGAGGATCTCTACGACCATCTCGAAGCTCTCGCCTTCATTCACAGATGAAGGCATGTCGATACCCGATATTGCGGCATCGGTGACGAGGGACCCGCTGACCGTGTGCACGTCGACTGCGATGCCGAGGGTCTTCAGTCTGTCGATCTCGGCCTGGAGGTCACCTGTGTTTCCTCGCCCGTCCGAGACGAGGACGATCCGCTCGCGGGTGTCGCCTTTGAGGACCGACTCGCCGAGACGCAGCCCTCGCCCCAGGTTTGTGGCATCGGTTTCGACCCCACGAGCCCTTCGATACTCCTCCCTTCCCAAGGGTGTCCCCAATCGGGCATCGGAGCCGAACTCAACGACAGCCCATTGCCCACCGGCGGCGTCGGTGAGGGCCGACTCGGTCCAGCTCCTCGCTGCCTCTCGTGCCGGGTCACCCATCGAGGCCGAGACGTCGACCACGAAGACGGTCGTGACGTCGTCTGACCTCGACAGGAAGGCCGGGTTGACTAGCGCCAGGACCAGGAGAACCACGATCACACAGCGAGTCGCCAGACCTGCATTCCATTGACGTCGGGGGACTCCGCGGGCTCGGAAGCTGACCCAAAGCTCGGCGGCGAGGACGGTGAGCAGGGCGGCGACCACCCAGGGGAGGAGGGTCCGGGCGATTGTCGTCGTAGCATCTACGAACTCGGCACTGTCGGTCTCGGGGCGGATCCCGGGGAGAGACCTGACTGGTTCGAGAGCTGACTCTTCGGGACTGGCATTCACTGCGATGTCGTAGGGCTCACCGCCGGTGGCAGCCACCGTCCAAAATCCGGACTGGTCAGCAATGGGCTCGGAATCACCTACTCCGACAACCGTTGACGAGCCTCTGGGGTCGGTGACGCTCCCTCCTGTGCCGCCGAGTGGGACCTGGTCGCCGACGGTCAGCCCATCGGCGACACCCTCCGCAGTCGCCAGACCGCCGACCATTCGGGCGCCGATGATCGGAAAGGCGATGTCGACCGGCAGGTTCGACTGCTCCAGTGTGAACGCGATGTAGTAGTAGCGGAGACCGTCGAGGTCCCCGGCGACTATCAGGGGGGCCCCGGGGGCCCCGAGCACGATCTCGCCTGAGGTGACCTCGAGCGCCTGTGCCTCGGCGATTGCAAGTCTCCCTACGTCGATGTCCTCGAGCAAGGGATGTCTCGTCACCAGCGTCGGAATTGGGTTCTCGATCCGACCCGTGGGGACGATCCCGGGCACTCCTCCCGGCACATCGATGGCAATGAAGGGAGACGTCGGCTCGGCCGGAACTGGTGTACCCACGTAGATCTCGAAGTCGACCTCCTCGCCCGGCGCCACGTCGAAGTCGACCTCGGGAATGGAGGCGAGGAGTTGATCTATGAAGAAGCGGCCTTCCCCGTAGACCCTGGCCTTCAGCGCTCCAAGCACTGGGGCGCCGACATAACGCTGATTGTCGTAGGCGAGTAGGTCTTCGCCGTCGAGGTACGCCGCCACCCGGCTGCCTGCTGGCAGCTCGAACGTCTCCTCGATGACTCCACCGCCAGGAACCTCGATCTCCTCACTCAGCACCGTGATGCCGTCGACGTCGAGCCGGAGCACCTGGACAACGTCGGGGCCTCCGGTCGAGGCGATGGTCACCCGTGCCTGCAGCCCACCTGGGCCCGCATTCACCGAAAGATCGGTGATTGCCCGGTTGGTATCGGTAACACCAACGGGAACGAAACGCGTCCCCAGCGGAGCCAACTTCTGCTCGGTGTCATCGAGTTGACCGTCGGAGAGAAGCACGAAGTCGGTGTCCCTCTCCGGGACGACCAGCGACTCGGCCAGAGCAAAGGCGGCCTCGTAGTCAGCCGAGCCGGCGTTGGTTCTGATGGTGTCGATCGCACGCCCGAACTCGTCGGGGTCGGCGCTCTGGGTCACCAGGATGGTCGGATGGGCTGAAGCAACCACCAGACTGGCGATGCCCTGATCGGGGAGTTCGTCCCTGAGCTCTTTTGCAGACTCGACCGCGGATGCGAGGCGATCGGGGTCACCGTCGATGGCCGCCATCGAGCCGGAGGCGTCGACTATGAACACCGTGTGCTCGGCGAGCGCAGCCTCCTCGAGGATGGCCGGCCGAGCCAGAGCGAGAGAGAACAGGACCACTGCGAGGAGTTGCAGGATGAGTAGAAGACTCCAACGCAGTTTCTGCCAGGGCTCCGCAGCGGTGATCGAGTGTTTGAGACCGTCCCAGTGGAGGAGCGAGGACACCGATGTCGGGGGTCTGCGCGGCGTGAGCATGTGGAGGATGACGATCGGTGCGGCCAGGAGCAGAGCCGCAAGCCCAGCCGGGAGCAGAAGGCTCATCGCAGGACCCCGGAGTCACGCCAGTTCTGGAGGAGCATCGTCTCGACGTCATCTCGAGAGTCGATCGGGAGGTAGGTGGCACCGGTCCCACGAGCCGTTCGAGCAACCGTGTCGCGCCAGACGCGGACTCGGGACCGGTAGGAGTTCGCCACGTCGTTGGTGACGCTGACCGTCAGCCTGTTCCCGAGCTCGCTGTCAACCAGCTCGAGGTCGCCAGAGAAGTCGGGGTCGAGGTCCTCTTCACACAACACATGCACGATCGTCACATCCGACCCTGCAGAGCGGAGACCCACCAGTGACCTCCACTCCGGTGTCAACAGGTCGGAGGCCACGACCGTGAGACCGGGGAGTGAGCTCTGGCTGAGGAGATGGCCGGCTGCCTCGGCGAAGGGGGTGAGACCGAGTGCGTCGAGGTCACCCATGTAGTCGAGGAAGGCGGGCACCGCGGCTCTGCCGGCGAAACGGGGAGAGGGGCCCCGGGAGGGGAATGTGTGCACCGATACCGAGTCGTGTGCAGTCAATGCGACGAATCCGAGGGCGGCGCAGAGACGTTGTGCCTGGAGGATCTTGCCGCCCACCGCCATCGAGGCGGACGTGTCGATGAGGAAGCGGACGACTATCTCGTCGTCGGCCTCGTATAGCTTGATCAGCACCTGATCCAGCCGGGCGAGGACGTGATAGTCGATGCGTCGAAAGTCGTCTCCGGGGTGGTACTCACGGAAGTCGGCGAAGTCGACCGTGTTCCCGTAACGACGTGACACGTGCTCGCCTCCGAACCTGCCCACGAGACGGTGGCGGCTGCTGAGTTGGAGACTCTCCAGCCTGGCCATGAGCGCCGGGCTGAGAATGTTCAAGGGGTTCCCCGGATCTCCGGTTTGGGCTCGGGGACCGTATGCAGGAGCTCATCGATGATCACATCTGACCTGACACCTTCGGCCGACGCTTCGTACCCGAGGACGAGGCGATGACGGAGGGCTGCCGGTGCCGCCCACCTGATGTCGTCGGCCGTGACGTGAAGACGTCCCTCGATCATGGCCGCCGCCTTGGCAGCGAGCACCATCGCCTGGGCGCCCCGTGGTGACGACCCCCAGCGGACATACCGCTTCACAGGCGGCGTCGCGGTATCGCCACCGGGTTGGGTCGCCTCGACGATGCGTGACACATAGACGAGGAGATGAGTGGCGATCGGCAGTGCCGGGGTCATCGCGATCATTCGACTGACGGTCTCGAGGTCGGCGGCGAGCGGGACGTCGGGGATCGCACCGCCCGTAGTCCGGCGCAGGATCTCCTCGAGAACATCAGCCGTCGGTGGTTCGACCGTCACCTTGAACATGAAACGGTCGAGCTGGGCTTCAGGGAGGGGATAGGTCCCTTCCAGCTCGATGGGGTTCTGGGTGGCGAGCACGAGGAATGGTCGAGGAAGGGGCC
The DNA here is from genome assembly GCA_035711995.1 of Acidimicrobiia bacterium. Taxonomy (GTDB): domain Bacteria; phylum Actinomycetota; class Acidimicrobiia; order Spongiisociales; family ZC4RG35; genus JANQRA01. The sequence continues at coordinate 14,996 of DASTBQ010000008.1, forward strand.
GGGTCTCCCCTGCAACGGTTACCTGACGCTCCTGCATGGCTTCGAGGAGTGCCGCCTGTGTCTTCGGCGTCGCCCGGTTTATCTCATCGGCGAGCAAGAGATTGGTGAAGATGGGCCCCGCCTGATACTCGAACCTTCGATGACCGCTGTCATCCTCAGCCAGAACCTGGGTGCCCACGATGTCTGCTGGCATCAAGTCGGGAGTGAACTGCACCCGGGAGAAATCGACTCCGATCGCCTCGGAGAAGGCCTTCACCAGTTCGGTTTTCCCCAGACCTGGAACACCTTCGAGAAGGACGTGCCCTTCGGCGAGAAGACCCACGAGGGTTTGACGGATCAGGTCTGGCTGACCTGCGATCCGACGACCCACAGCTTCTTCGATCTGATCGGCCACCTCGGAGTACATCTCGAGATCCTGTGGCTGCAAGTCGGCCAAATTCCCCTCCTATCCGGCTTCGTCGGCGAGCAAGTCGAAGTATGTCTGCACGATTCCTCGCATCGAAGGCGGGAGCTGCAACTCGCCCAGGGCATCGGCCGCCTCGTTCAAATACTCGGGTAGAACCCGGGAATACGGCACCAGACTCTGACCTGTCTGAGTCGGAGCTTCGGCGGTGCCGATCACCGCTCCTTCACCCGAGCCGCCGTCGATGCCTACCTGGAGCATGTCCGAGACGTTGCCCCGATCGACAGGATCGAAGACACTGGCTGCCCCCACTTCGGAGCCAAAACCCTCCCCGGTGCCCTGACCTACGGTGCCTCGACCACCCTGACCTGCCGCGGTCCCGTCACCAGGGGCGACACCGGAGATGATCCCGCTGGCGGCACCCGGTTGTCCCTGGCCTTGTCCTTGTCCCTGGCCTTGTCCTTGTCCCTGGCTTTGTCCTTGGCCTTGTCCCTGGCCTTGTCCCTGGCCTTGTCCTTGTCCCTGACCTTGTCCTTGTCCCTGGCCTTGTCCTTGTCCTTGTCCCTGTGCTTGGTTCGGGTCGGCAGTCCCACTGAGACGATGCCGTGCCCCTTCGAGGGCGCGTTGTGTCTCGCCCAGGGCCTGTTGACCCCGGGCGTCTTGGAGACCGGTCTGTTGACCGGCGGCGGCATCCTGCAACGAGCGGGCGGCGCCGGCCAAGTCCCCGGAACTGAGAGCGCGGGCCGCCTCGCTCAGTTGCCCCGACAGCGAGGCGTTCCCTGCCGCCTGTGAGGCGGCAAGGTCGGAGAGACGATCTTCCAGGGCGGCGAGCTCGGGTTCGGACAGCTCCCCAAGAGACTCCGCCAGGTCCCGGAACTGCGAAGCAGCGTCGAGTGCGGATCCGGTTGAGAGCGGACGTAGCGCCAGGTCACGGGCCAGACCTTGAACCGCGGTCTTCTGGGAGAGAAACTCGGGATCCATGCTGGCTTCGAGTCTGCTTTCGGAGTCTTCGAGCAGCTGGAGAGCCTGTTCCACGGTCTCCGCGGATCTCAGCTCCTCAGCCAACCTCTCCAGTTCGGCGATGATCTCCTCCGAAGTCTCTACGTTGGCTTCTCGCACGGCTTCTGCGAGCCGTTCGATCTGGTCGGCCTCTTCTTCGATTGCAGCCTGGAGATCTGACGACAGCGCCGGGGAGGAGCCAAGAGGAGGCAGGATCCCGACGAGGACAGTCAGCGCGGCGATGATCCCGAACTGACGGAGTCTTCTTCGATTGGCGTGTATCGGAATGGCCACTGCAGGCGACGCCGTGGCTGCGATCCGATCGGCCCGATCCTGGATCGATCGGTGTACACCATCGTTCTCGTCGTCGAATTCGAGGGCTGTGCTGAATACGTCCTTGGCGCCGAGACCCCTCTCAGCGGCGCGTGAAGCATCCCAGTCGGAGATCCTCAGCAGCAGTGATCCGGCGAGGAGGACGAGAACAAAAGCTGCAGCAATGGCGCCGGCGAGGAGGAGTCCCTGGTCGAAAGGGCTGAGCCATGAGACGAGCAGAGCTGCAAGCACCACCAGGCCCAGATGTGGGAGAAACCGCTGGGTCGTGGCGGCAAGCCAGGCAAGACGAATGCGAGCCCTTATGCGTCGCAGGAAGCCGCGGCGGTTATCGGTCAACTGACATCTCCTCGGCTGATAAGACGCTTGGGCGGCTCGATCTGGTTCCCATTCCAGGTGGTGGAAGGAAGTTAAGCAGGGGTGTGAACATGTCTGATTGGGGCGGTTTGGCGGTACCTTTCCTCGCTGTGGGACAGGTCTTCTCTGCGGTGATGTGGCGTCGCCTCGCGGTGATCGCCGGTCTGAGTGCTGCCGCGCTCGTCGGCCCGGTGCTGGACATATACGGTCAGAATCCCGAGGTATTCGTGGCCAACCGTTCGAACGCCGTGGAGATCGTGGCTTTCGGGTTGATCGTGGGGTTGATCGTCCCCCTGTTCTCCTGGGCGATCCTCGCACTCGTCGGGCTTATCGGGGAGAAGGCCTCCGAGATCACCTACAAACTGATAGTCGCCATGCTTGCGCTCGGCATAGGCCTGGTCGTCAGCAGACAGGTGTTGCCTGATTCCACAGTGCCCGCCCTCCTGGCCACCGTAACGATCGCCGGTCTGATCTTCTGGCTGGTTCAGACAATCGACGTGATATTCGTCTATGCGGCGGCAGCCATCCCCGTGCTTCTCTTCATGTTCTTGGGCACGTCTGCGACGTCACGTCTCATCTGGGGTGAGCCGGAGACCGTTGATGCGGCTACCGATGTGGGCTCACCCCACCACGTGGTCATGCTCCAACTCGACGAGATGCCCTTGGCCTCGATCATGGAACTCGACGGCACGATCAACGAGAACCTGTACCCCAATCTGGCGAGACTCGCCGCGAGCGGGACGTGGTATCGAAATGCGTTCTCCAATTCGATAGCCACCACCCAAAGCGTCCCTGCGATCATGACGGGGAATCAGGGTGAGACCGGCGCGAGCCCTTCCTACGTCGACCACCCAGACAATCTCTTCACATTGCTCGGTGACTCCTATGACATGCATGTGATCGAGTGGGTTGCCGAGCTGTGTCCGGAAGAGACCTGCCCTGACTATGCAGGAAGGGTCCCGGCCCGATTCAGCAACCTCTTGAAAGACGTCGGTGTGGTGTACGGGCACCTCACCCTGCCCGGCACCTGGCGGGAGACCCTGCCCAGCATCGACAACGCCTGGAAGGGGTTCTTGGGTCAGGATGACAACCCGGACGGAACGGGCGTGGAGATCGAAGGGCTTCCGGTGCCTGCCGAAGGCGAGCGGTCCGAGTGGGTCGACTGGGTGCAGCGACTGATCAATGGCATCGATGCCGACAATCCTCCGACACTCAGCTATGCCCATCTCCGAGCGCCACATGTGCCATGGGTATCAAACCCGTCCGGCACCCAATACGAGCGTCCCGAGGAGTACACCGAGGTGGAGGGGGTGGAAGGCGACGGGTACTGGGGGTCCGATCCCGCACCCGCTCTGATCGGGTTCCAGAGGCACCTCTATCAGATCGGGTTTTTCGACGTGATGCTGGGCAGACTGATCGACCGTCTCCAGGAAACCGAGACCTGGGACGACACGATGTTGATAGTGCTCGCCGACCATGGCGCATCATTCGTCCCCGGTGAGCATCGTCGGTGGCCCTATGAGAACAACCGCGACGACCTCTATCGCGTGCCCATGTTCATCAAGTACCCGGGACAGACCGACGGCGAGATTGTGGACTTGCCCGCTTTCGGGATCGACGTCCTTCCCACCGTTGTGGACGTCCTCGACGTCGAGACCGATTGGGAGTTCGATGGTGAGTCACTCGTAGATCTCGAGGTGCCCCGCCCACACGAGCCCCAACGCTGGTGTTGCAACGGAGAGGGGGCGAGCGTCGACCTGCAGGTTCTCTTCGATCAGGTCGAGCGCAACTACGAGTGGCTGCCCGATCAGACGACCTGGGTTGGCGTGGCCGGGGCCGGGGGCAACGGTGATCTCGTGGGAAGTCCGGTGACCGAGCTCGAATTGGCAGAAGATGACGGATTCAGGTGGGCGCTGGATCTGGGTGAGACCCTCGACGAAGTGGATCGCGGCAGCGGGATTGTGCAGACCGTGGTCACAGGCCGGGTCGAGACCGACACAGAGCTCGCCGATGACGAGATGCTCATCGTGGTCAATGACACCGTGGCCGGTGTGGCCCATCTGGTGCGTGACAGTGTCGGGGGCGCCACCTTCTACGGGCTCCTCGCCGAGGAGTTGGTCGCCGAGGGGGGGAATGACGTCGAGTTGCTGCTTCCCGGCACGTCAGGTCAATGGCTTGCGGGTAGTCCCCAAGATCTCACGGTGGCGCTGATCGCCGACGACGGTCACGAGTTGGAGCTTGGGGCAGAAGGTGCCAAACGTATTCAGGTCGACACCGTGACGGCCAATGACGAAGGGTGGGAGCTGACCGGTTGGGCCGCAGACATCACCAAAAAGGCCGTACCCGAGACCTTCTATGTGTTCGCCGGAGATCGTCTCATCTACTCGGGTCCACCCAACGTCGACAATGGCAACGTCGTCAGGTGGTTCGAGAGCGACGATCTACTCCGCTCGGGTTTCGATGTGGAGGTTGCAGCCGCCGACGTGCCTGCCGGGGTCACCAGGCTGACGATCGTGGCTGAGTTCGGTGATGGGGCCATCGCCGACCCGGCCAACCTTCCCGGCTAGAGCGGTTCCAAGTCGTAGAGCACTCGCACCCCGTCCCCGAGGACGAGACTGTCGACGGTGCGGAACCTGGAGGCGACCAGACCCTCGAACTCATCTCGGGTGCGGCCGGGGTGAAGCTCGTCCTCCTCCTTGTTGGCGGTGAGCTTCGCCACCATCTCGTCCTCCGGCGCCACGAACTCCACGACCGCCGGGCATCCATAAGAGGCCAGCCATTCGACAATCGTCGCCGGTGGGATGCTTGCGGTGTAGATGAGGTGATGTATGAGGCCGTAGGCGATAACCAGGTCGGGATTGGCGCGCTCGTCGAGACTGGGTCGCTCCCGTCCGGCCCATCCCTGAGCGGGCGAGGGGTTGGTGAGGTCGCCGAGGGCGAGCGACACTCCGGTTCCTCTGCGATAGAGGGAGTCGAGGACTGGCTCGTCACCATCGACGGCGATCGCCACGGCACCGGAGGCGGCTGCGATCTCCGAGAAGAATCCGTCGTTGGCCCCGAGGTCGAGGACCCGGGTGGGGGAGTGCGCATCGATCGCTGATTGGAGGAACTCACCTTTGGTCTGTCGATCCCTGCCCACGTGCTGACACGACTCGTATTCGACCCAACCCGCCGTCGCCACGTCCCAGTCGAGATCCTCGATCACCTTCTTCAACTTGCGCACGTTGGCCAGGATCAGATCGGCGCTGAACCCGGCGGTCTTCAACTCGTCGCGCACTGCGGCACCCGACATCCGATCTTCCATTCGGGCCTGGAGAGAGACGTGCATCATCGCCGTCGGCTTCATGCGGGCTCCGAAGCGGAGCACCTTCTTCATCTCACCGGCGGTGGGGCCCTCCATGTTGCCCCGCAACCAGGGCTGGAAGGGGATTCCGGCCCAGGCTCGTAGCATCAGGGGGAACAGGAACTGCCTGGTGAACTGGCGGTAGCCGATCCATGGTTCACCAGACGAATAGGACTCGAACGACCCGATGTCGATGAATACCGGGCGGCCCCCCACGAACTGGATGTTGTAGGGCGTGGCGTCCTTGAGGGTCAGACCTTCGGACAATGCCTCGTCCAGAAGTTCGAGTTGCAGGATCGCAGCATCCTTGAGCATGGAGAACGTCCATTCGTACGGATACGAGATGAACGGGATGTGCGGGTGCTCCAGGGCTCCGGCCGACCCGTGTTCGGATGCGTCGACCTGCTTCGACTCGATGAGACGACCGTCGGATGTGGCGCGTTCGAAGAACTTGGTTGCGGAGAGGGCCCGCCAGCCGGCAAGACCTCGTTCATCGAGCAAACGCAGCACACGACCGTCCTCGAAGACGACGTGTGACGCGGGGTCGCGGAACGACCCCGGGTCGGGGACGGGCACTAGCTCAGGACTCTGTGGGACTATCGGTCTGGGCCTCGTCGATGGCGCGCTTGCCAATGAGACGGGCTTTCCAGGCCTTGAAGGCCACCAACAAACCGGCGGCACCGCCGAGTATCGCTTGCAAGATGAGACTCCCGGACCCGGCGTCCAGGTAACCAAAGATCATTAGTTCAATCCTTCCCAGGGTGTGCGGCGGGACCGCTACATCAGCATATTCCTACATCGGGACTTAGATGCCAATCTCTAGGCCTGATAGAGGATGCGCCCGCCGCTATCGACTTGTCCGATTCGACCCGACAGTCTCAAGTGCTCCAGATGCGACACGGTTTCGAGGAAAGCCAGGCGGGAGTCAGTCGGATCGAGATTTGGCCGGAAAGACCTGGTCACGACATTCCATGCGTCGATGTCGGCCCGGGCAACGAGGTCTGCCATGTCGCTGAGACGTCGACGATGGTGGAGGAGGATCTGGTGAGCCCGCTCGTCACCCCGGTCGATCAAGGTCCCGTGTGCCGGATAGGTGAGGCCGATGCCCATTCCGATCAGTCGCTCGAGTGAGGCCATGTAATCCCCGAGAGGGTCGGCCGTGTCCTGGTTGTACATCACCACCGGCGAGATACGGGGGAGGATGTGGTCACCGGAGAAGAGGATGCCGGTCCGGCTGTCACGAAGACAGATGTGTGCCTGCTCGTGACCGGGAGTGTGCACCACCACCAGCGACCGGCCCTCACCCAGGTCGATTGAATCTCCGTCCGACAGGAGGTGGTCCGGCTGTTCTATGAACGGCATGAAGTCGGGCCGCTCGTCGGGTCTCCCCGCCGAGAGGACGTCGGCGGGCATCCCGTGCAGGTCGGCCAGGGATTCGAGACGTCTCGCCTGCCCCGGGGTGTCGTTGTACTTGTCGACGAGGCCCGCAGCCCGCTCGTGCATCACGAATCGGCAACCGAATTCCCGGACCACCCGTGCCGACATCCCGACGTGGTCGGGGTGGAGATGAGAGACGATGAGGGTGTGCACCTGGGCCTCGTCGAGGCCGAGATCGGAGAACCCCCGGGCCAGCGCTTGGCGGCCAGGTTCCCAGTCGGTGCCACAGTCGATGAGGATCAGCCCGTCGCCGGCTTCGATCACGTACGTGTTGACCCACGGCGGTGCTTTGTATGGGAGTGGCGCCGGGATCTGGTGAATCCCGTTGCCGAGATGACGTGCAGCCGGGACACTCACTCTTCTTCTCCACCGTCGACTGGCACCGCAGCTGTCTCGGGGTGGGCCCGATTTGTCCACCAGTAGTACAGGTAGCAGAACGCCAGGACGACGCTCATGACCACCAACGACCACAGCGCCACGCTCCAATAACCGTCTCCACCCGCCGGGTCGAGAAACGGGTACGGATACCAGTCGACCAGAGGCCCCCGCACCAGGGAGTACGCCAGGTAGAGAGACGGGAACACGAGCCAGATGGGGACAGTCCGGCTGGGGAAATGCACCGGCGGGCGGTACACGGCGAAGTCGACGATGAGCAGCAGGGGACCGACGACGTGGACAGACCAGTCGATCCACGGCTCAGAAACGGCGACGTCGGCCAGCTGCGGGTACAGGATCGTCGTGATGTACACGAGAAAGGTCACGCTCATGTACACGGTCACCGCACCACGGAACATGGCGAAACCGAGAGACCCGTCCCGTCCGGGGGCTGCAGCGAGCAAGAAGAGCATGACGACTGCGCCGATGTTGCTCAAGACCGTGAAGTAGCTGAAAAACTCGACCACCGTGAGGTCGGATGTGCTCAGGCCTATGAACAACTGGGAGACCAGGGCGACCGCGATCAGTGACGCCAGGGCGAGCCTGATCGCCCGGTGGGTGGTCTCTGTCATCGAGATGGGATGCTAAAACGATAACTCGGGCCATACCTGACACGATGCCCCCCACATTGGTTAGTCTTTACCCTGGCGCCCACGGAGGGCGCCACGCCTGGCCCGTGCGCTCCTACCCGTCGGAGACTGCAGAGGCGACCGGTGAGGTTTGCCGGTCCCGAACGCTTGGTGCTTGTTGACTGACGGGAGATGAAGGAGCCTCGATGGCAACAAATCTGTTCGTGGGGAACCTCCCCTTCTCGACCGGCACGCCGGAACTCGAGCAACTCTTCGGCCAATACGGCTCGGTGTCCCGAGCTCAGGTCATCACCGACCGCGACACGGGCAGGTCCCGTGGGTTCGGTTTCGTCGAAATGGACGATGACGCCGAAGCACAGGCCGCAGTCGAAGCCCTCGATGGCTACGACATGGGTGGTCGGAGTCTGACGGTCAACGTCGCCAGGGAGCGTTCCCGCTGACCATCAGCCGTGCTCGACGGTGTCTTTGATGCCGAATGTGATGTCGAGAGTCACCGAGAAGGCCGTTGGGGCACCTGATTCGTCGACTTCCCCGCCGACCTTGACGATCTCGAATTCCTGAATATCGGAGATAGTTGTCGCGGCGCGCGCCAATACGGTGCGCACCGCGTCTTCTATCGAGCCGCCGGCTTTCCCGGAGAGACGGATCGTCTTCGTGATCGATGACATCGCGACGGTGACGGTAGCTACGTCGGGGCTATTGCGGCGGCTACTGCCGGTGCGCCCGATCCCAGCACCAGTGTGTAGTGATTCACCACAGGTAGATACTGCATCGTCAGGTTGGGGCCTTTGGCGGCCGCCTCCTCGGCGGTAGCCAGAGGGATCATGCCGCCGAGTTGATCAGCGGTGCCTCGCTCCACGACCAATAAGTGTGTCCTGACTCCGACGCGCTCCCCGGCAGCGCGTGTGGCGGGATCGACGGTTATCTGACGTGCGCTCTCCCGGACCGCTTCGGGGTTTATGCGGACCGCGAGACCACCGTCGGTCTCCATGAGCTCGAAGTCGAGAGCGGGCTTCATCTCGTCCTCCCAATGACGTTCCAGCGCCGGATGCGCTGCCCAGTAGTCGTAGAAGGCCTGACGGTCGGGGAACACGATGTCGAGTCGCGCCAGGGATGGTCCGACCACCGCCTCGATGATGGCGTCGGCGTCGGCGTCGGTCTCGGAGGGGATCGGGAAACCGCCGTCGATGAGCACGAGGTTGTCGACACGCTCGGGATGGGCTTCGGCGAACAACGCGGCGATCCATGCGCCCATCGAGTACCCAGCGATGATCGCCGTGTCGATGGCAAAGAAGTCCATGGTGGCCCCGATATCTGAGGAGACCGTCACCAGATCGAACGGAGGAGGGGCTGCGAAGCTGGCACCCCGTCCACGCACGTCCAGTGCGAGGACACCCAGGTCGTCCGGGAGGTGGCCGATCACCCGTGTCCACCATCGTGAGGTTCCTGAGAGCCCGTGGATGAGTATCACCGAGGGTGAGCCCGCGCCTGGGGACCGGTGCCAGACGTTCACTTCCCCGCCAGGAACCGCGATCGAGACATCGTCCATCCGGGGGAATCTAGATGCAAAAAAGACGGCCGCCCGAGGGCGGCCGTCTTTCTAATCGGTCTCTGCTCGTCAGGTTGCGGTGGGCTTTGCCTTGAAGACCCTTCCCATAATCAGGATCACGACTGCGGCAACAGCCACCTGAGTGATGAGTCGCCACCAGTCGATGCCACTGGTTTCACCTCCGCCGAGGGCCACGTAGAGCAAACCGCCCCCGATCGCGCCGACGGCACCGAAGAGAATGGTCATTATCAGAGACATGTTCTGATCTCCGGGCAAGACCAAGCGAGCCAATGGCCCGACGATCACGCCGGCGAGAAGTCCTTGCCAAATCACGTCCCAGGTGTTTTCCATGTTGCCTCCTTCGATACGACCTGTCCGACAAACTAACAAACTCTTCGACCACGGCACCGGCACTTCGGTTACGACTCGTGCGCGAGACGACCCATCATCCAGGTCGAGTGAACGTTGAGCTCTTCATCGATGAGAACGAAATCGGCTCTGGAACCTGGCTCGAGGTTCCCATGGTGGGTGAGGTCGAGGCAGCGAGCCGGGTTACCGGTTGCGGCCAGCAGGGCCGCTCCCAGGCTCGCCCCGGTGGCTCGTCTGAGGTTGGAGACTGCCTCAGGAAGGGTCACCACACTCCCTGCGAGTCTGCCGTCGGCGGTGCGTGGCCCATCGTCACCGACGGTGATTGGGCCGTCGCCCAGCGGGTAGGTGCCCGGTCCGAGCCCCAAGGCGGCCATGGCGTCGGTCACGAGGATCGTTCGCTCTGGCCCGAGGATCCGCCAGGCTAGATCGAGGGTGGTTTCGGAGATGTGCAGGCCATCGACGATCAAGATCGCGGGATGTGGCGACGCCAGCACCGCGCCCACCACGCCTGGCTCACGATGACCGAGAGGTCTCATTTGGTTGAACAGATGGGTTGCGAGGCTCGCGTATGTGGAGAGAGCCTTCCCAGCGATGGTGTGATCGGCGTTGCTGTGGCCTACCGAGACCACGACTCCCTTCGAGGCCAAGAGCTCGCCCACTGCCTCTGCTCCCGGACGTTCCGGGGCCAGAGTGACTATGCGCACGACTCCCGAGTCGACCCAGTGTCTCGCCACTTCGATGTCTGGATCCACTATGTGGGTTGGGTTGTGTGCGCCATGCATCTCCGGTGCAATCCATGGGCCCTCGAAATGAAGACCGAGCACCTCGGCACCCTTGTAGCCGGCGGGCCGGCGTGATTTGACCACTTCGATAGCCAGGTCGGTGACGGAGTTCGGCGAGGTGACGACGGTGGGGACGAAGGCGGTGACTCCGAGCTGGGTTAGACGTTCGCCGACGGACCAGATCGTGGTCGGGTCTTGGGTGAAGTCGTGTCCGAAACCTCCGTTGATCTGGATGTCGATCAGACCGGGTGTGACGACCAGCCCGACCGCATCGATCACTTCGTCGTCGGAAGGTTGATCTGCGATCAACCCATTGGCGATGTGGATGTCG
>DASTBQ010000009.1:0-3432 GCA_035711995.1 Acidimicrobiia bacterium
TCGCCCGGTAAACGACCGGGTGCGTGCCAGAATCGACCCGTGGTTGCATTGAGAGAAGAGCCGGGAACGGCAGACGCTCTCGAGCGGCTGGCGGGAGCTCTCGAAAGTCTCGACGTGGGAGTGGCGTCGCCGTCGAAAGGCGAACGTGACAGGCTCGCCGGCATCGTCAGACGCTACCTCATCCCCCGATCCGTCGACCCATCGATGCCGCTGACTGTGGTCGTTGCCGGTCCCACCGGTTCGGGGAAGTCGACGATCATCAACTCGCTCACCGGGATCGATATATCTCCTGCCGGTGTGTTGCGCCCCACCACGAGCCGACCGTTGGTCTTGGCCGGAGCCGACAGAGCTGACGGGTACTCCCATCTCGCAGGTGTGAGGTGTGAGGTGGTTGTGGGCAAGGGTCCCGTCCTCGACTCGATGGTCTTGGTCGACACACCCGACTTCGACTCCACATCGCCAGAACATCGTCGGATGACCGAGAACATGATCGACGTTGCGGACGTGGTTGTGTTCGTCACCTCTGCGCTCAGGTACGCAGACGCAGTCCCGTGGCAGGTATTGAGACGGTCGGTGGCTCGGGGCGCCCCCGTCGTCCATGTGTTGAACCGGGTCACCAGTGACACCGCGGGGGCACTGGTCGATTTCCGGTCCCGTCTCGCCGCGGAGGGTCTCGACGACGATCTCGTCTCGATATCGGAACACCATCTCACGCGAGAGGCGCAGCATCTGCCCTCCCTTGCGATTCGTGCTCTGAGACGTCGGCTGGTCGCTCTGGTCGAAGACAATCGATTCACAGCCGGTGAGACCTTTCAGCGGGTACTGACATCCACGATCGCAAGAGCCGAACGGCTTGCCTCAGACCTCGAGGAGCGTAGGTCAGAACTCCGGTCATGGGAGGCCGAGCTCACCATCGAGATTTCACGTCGGCTTCATGGACTCGATCTCTCGTTGGTTGCGAGCGTCGCCCCGGAACTTGGTGACGGCTCGGCCGCACTGACTCGTCGCTGGCGACGCTCGGCTCGAAAGGTTCAGGCTCTCGATGCTGAGGAAACCGATGCTGTGCTCACCCGGTTCACAGAAAATCTGCAGCGAGACCTCCGGGCATGGTTCGTGTCCGGCTTCTGGGACGAGCTCGATCCTGACTCCGAGCTGACCAGCCTGGTCCCAGATCTTCTCCCCACAGGGAGGCAAGCCATCGAGGGCTGGGTCGATTACGTCAGGCGAATCGGTGAAGAGATGCGTCCCGCATCACCCGGATTGGCGCAGCGCGTTCTGATCGACTCCACCCTCCGGTCCGTAGCCGGACCCGAACTCCGCGAGCTGTTTGGTTCCGATGCCGAGACCGCCCTGGGTAGGGCCGAGCGAGAGCTTCGGAGCCGGCTCGAAATAGTCTATGGACTGATCGCCGATCACGTCACAGGCCGGGTCCGAGCCGAACTCGGCGATCCCGATCCCGACCAGCTGAACATGGCTCTCGATGCGATTGGGGCGACCTTCGCGCCGACCCGTGGTTGACCGTTTCACCGACACGATGGAAAAGGCCGAGTTAGCGGTGGGTTCGGCGTCGGCGGTGCTTGGCGACGAGCAGTTACGACCTTTGATATCGCAGTTGAAACTGATCAGAGTGCGAGTCTCCTTTCCTGACGACGTGGTCGTGGTAGCTCTTGCCGGGGGCACCGGATCTGGCAAGTCTTCGCTGTTCAACGCAATCGCCGGGGAAGATCTCGTCGATGTCGGTGGTGTCAGACCCACGACGCAGAGACCGGCGGCGGCAATTCCCACGGTCTCGGCAGGTCGCTTCGACGGATATCTCGAGGTAATGGGGATCGACGAGCGCTTCACCCACTCGATGTCCGGCTTCGTCCTTATCGACCTGCCCGACACCGACAGTGTCGCCGTCGAGCACGGACATCGGGTCGATGAGATCCTGCCAATGGTCGACGTCGTGGTCTGGGTGGTCGACCCCGAGAAATATCGGGATGCCCGTCTCCACACCGACTATCTCCAGCCACTGGCACCCTATGGGGGTCAATTCGTATTCGTTCTGAACCAGATCGACAGACTCCATCCCTCGGATGCCGAAGCGTTGGTGGTCGACCTCGGAGAGGCTCTGGTGGAGGACGGGATCGATGACCCGATGATTATGGCGGTGGCAGCAATGCCCGCGGCCGGTCCACCCATCGGGATCGAGGAGTTGGTTGCTGAGCTCGCCCGTCGGGGGCAGACAGCTGACGAGGTCAACCGGAAACTCCTCATCGATCTGGGTGAAGCCGCACGTACCCTCTCGACAGGTCTGGGTGGTGGCGTCGACTTCGACATGCGAGCTTCTGTCACGCTGGACGCCTCCGTCGAAGCGATGATCGTCGGGCAACGTGAGGTGGCGGTAATGGCTCTAGTCGGCCTGCTCGATGAGGTCGCCGAGACCGTGGAGCCTGCGACTGGCGTTCAGATTCGTCGGCTCGCCGTCGAAGTCCCGGAGCACGTGTCGAGGATCGCTGACGAGATACAGCCCCCTGAGCCGATTCGTCGGTGGTGGCAGCGCCGGACCGAGTCTGCGGCACCAGATCCGCAAAACACACGCCGGCTCCTCTCCGAATCGGTGATCCGACCCGCCAGGGCCCTCCTCGCCCGACGAGCGCTCGCCATCGCGTCGATCAACGATCTCGCTCTCGACCTCCAGAGTTGGCGCGAGCAGTCTTCTCGTTAACCTCGTGACGGTGCTCTTCGCCCAAATGACTGACGATTTGGACACCCCCGGTCTTCTCATCGCGACAGGGGTGATCCTCGTGGTTGGGGCGGTGGCGTACTGGGCGGCCAACATCGCTGGCCGGCGTTACGTCAGGAGGAAAGAGACGAAGGGGAAAGACGCCGGGGCCCGCGCCGCCACGCTCTGGACGGTCCTCCGTCGGGTGATCCTGATCGTCATCGTGTTCCTGGTCATTCTCTTCATCTTCCTCAGCTGGGGATGGAGCATCGCCCCATTTCTCGGTGTGGGCACGGTGCTGGCTGCGGCACTCGGCTTTGGGGCACAGGACGTCGTCAAGGACTTTCTGTCCGGATTCTTCATCCTCATGGAGGACCAGTATCAGATCGGCGACACGGTCACCATCGCCGGCGCCACCGGGACGGTCGAGGACATCCAGCTCCGAGTCACGCTGCTTCGCGACTTCGAGGGCAACCTGCATTTCGTCCCCAACGGCCAGATCGAAGTCGCTTCCAACTACACCTCCAAGTACGCCCAGCCCGTCATCGACGTCGGAGTGGCCTACGCGACCGACATCGACAAGGCGTTGCAGATCTTCGCTGATGAGCTTCGGATCATCGCAGAAGACTCGGACCTCTCCGGTTCGATAATCGGCGAACCCGAGGTTCTCGGCGTCGAGGAACTGGGTGACTCGGCGGTGATCCTGCGGGGTCGTTTCACCACAG
>DASTBQ010000010.1:0-5967 GCA_035711995.1 Acidimicrobiia bacterium
TCTCTCACGCACTCAGGGCAGCGCTGACCCACCGAGGCGTCTATCGAGCAGGAGGCGCAGATCGGCCGGTCACATCGGCTGCATTTGAGGAGCGTGTGACGGTCCGGGTGCCGGTAACAGACGGGGGCGGCGGTGGTGTGATCCTGGGTCACTGGAAGGTAGAGGGTATTGAGTATCGAGTATTAGGACAGACGCTCCAACACGACTGTCAGGTCGGAAGGAAGGGTTGACTCCACCTCTATGCGTTCCCCCGTGTTTGGGTGGAGGAATACGAGACGGGCTGCATGCAGGAACGTCCGGGGGCCTGCCAGGTCCTTTCGTGTCGCGCCGTAGGCGAGATCGCCCACAACCGGATGTCCGATGGCCGCCATGTGCACCCGAATCTGATGGGTCCTCCCGGTCTCGAGTGTCACCGACACCAGAGTCGCCTCTGACGATTCGAATGTCTCGACCACCTCGTAGCGAGTACGGGCGAACTTCCCTGAATGGGTCACGGCACGTCGGGTTGGTTGTGCCGGATCACGACCGATCGGTGCTTCGATGGTCCCCGTTGGCGAGCCGAGACGACCTTCGACCAGAGCGAGATAGCCACGGCCCAGGTGACGTCCCCGCAGCTGCTCGACCAAGACATCGAATGCAACCTGGGTTCGGGCCACCAACAGCAAGCCTGAGGTGTCCTTGTCGAGACGGTGGACGAGTCCCCAACGATCTTCTGCTCCAACTCCGGCGAGGTCCGGATATCTCTCGAGAAGCCCGGCCGCCAGAGTCCCCGTCCGCTGACCCGCACCGGGATGAACAACCACTCCGGCCGGTTTGTCGACGACGACGACGGAATCGTCCTCATAGACCACGCCAAAGTCGACCGGCTCGGGATCTAGCACCAGGCTCCCGCCCGGGCGACTGCACCTGATCGTCTGACCGGTCATGACCCGCTGCGACGGTTCCGCCTCGACACCGTCGATGGTCAATCCATCGGCTGCTATTGCAGAGGCCCGGGACCGGCTCAGATCGAGCAACGCCGCGATCGCTTTGTCGGCGCGCTCGCCGTTCAGGTCGGAGGTGACCTCCAGATCTATCTGCTCCGCCACGCGTGTATCAGTAGCAGACCGACCGCGACTGTCACCGCACTGTCGGCGATGTTGAAGGTGGGGATGATCCACAACTCGATCCAGTCGATGACCGGCCCGTCGATGATGCCCGGACCCCGGGCAAACCTATCAACGAGGTTTCCTATCGCCCCACCCAGCACGAACCCAAGGGCCACGGTCTCGATCCGGGGGCGATCCGCGGCGAGGGCGAGGAGTACGACAGCCGTGATCACGATCGCCGCCACACCGATGAGCTGTCCGCCATTTTGAAAGAAGCCGAAGGCACCTCCCGGATTCTCGACATAGGTGAATCCGAAGAAACCCGGGATCACCTCCACCGGGTTGCCTTTGAAGTTGAGCGCGGCGTATCGCTTGGTCAGGAGGTCGAGAACCACCACCGCTGCGGCGATGGTCAGACCGGTCAGGTAACGCTTGGTCAAGAGGTGCGAGCAGCGCATTCGACGCAGAGCGTCGAATATGGAAGCACGTCGAGACGCTCCACCGGGATCGAGTTCCCGCACGACTCACAGATGCCGTAGGTCCCAGCAGCAACCCGTTCCAGGGCACGGTCGACCTTGCTCAACAAGTCGAGCGTGTTCTGCTCGATGGACAGCTCCTTTGCATACTCGAGCTTCATCGAGCTCGCCTCAGCGTTGCCCGGGTCGGGACTTCGGTCCGAGGAGCTCTCAGTCAGCCGAGCCTCTTCGAGAACGCGTTGGTAATCCTCAACCTGTTCCTCGAGCCTCGTCTTCTCGTCTTCGAGACGCTTCCGGAATCTGTCGAGGGTGGTCTTGGCCAGTTTTCTTGCCACTTCTTACCTCACAAAAAGGCGGGAAACCCTACCAACGCTGTCGATCCTGCGTGGGGTTCCGACCGATCTCTACATATGAATAGGGCGGAAGTATCGACGCGCGTCGTGAAGACCTCAAACGACGTGCGTCGAAGTGATATTCCCCACCAGCTAATTACGCTGCGGCTCTCAATGCCACCCAGACCAGACGACGCCGTCTTCACCCGCCTCCCCGGCCAGCCGGATCACCCACAGCTCGAATTGGAGGTCCTCGACTGGTGGGAGAAAGACGGCACTTTCGACAAGCTCCGGGCCAAGAACGCAGGGGGGGAACCGTTCAGCTTCTTCGACGGTCCGGTCACCGCGAACAAGACACTCGGTGTCCACACCGCTTGGGGACGGACTCTCAAAGACGTGATCCAGCGGTATCGGGCCGCTCAGGGTCACGACCTGCGATATCAGAACGGGTTCGACTGTCAGGGTCTTTGGATCGAGGTCGGGGTGGAACAGGAGCTTGGCCTCAACTCGAAGAAGGAAATCGAGGAGTTCGGGCTCGAGGAGTTCGCCAGAAGGTGTCGGGAAAAGGTCGCCTGGTCCGTCGAGGAGCTGCGGCGTGGCTCGAAACGTCTCGGAATGTGGATGGACTGGGACCACGACTATCTGACATTCGCCGACAACAACATCGACTACATATGGAAGTTCCTCAAAACGATCGACGACCGCGGGTGGCTCTACCTGGGGCACCGATCGACGGAGTGGTGCCCCCGTTGCGGAACCTCGATCTCCCAGCATGAGATAACTGGCCAGTCCGGTGTCTATCAGGAGAAGACCGACCCTTCTCTGTCGGTCCGCCTCCCACTTGTCGACCGGGAAGGCGAGTTTCTGGTCATCTGGACCACCACCCCTTGGACCCTGCCTGCCAACGTCTCTGCGGCGGTCCACCCCGACCACGACTACGGTCGCCGCTCCAACGGGGAGTGGGTTGCGGTGGAACGGTTCCCCGATGAGGAGTTCGACGAGACGCTCCGAGGTAGCGATCTGGTGGGCTGGCCGTACCGGTCCCCATTCGAGGATCTGGAAGCGGGCTCCGGCGTAGAGCACCGTGTGATTCCCTGGGATGAGGTGACCATGGACCAGGGAACGGGTGTCGTTCACATCGCGCCTGGTGCAGGATCCGAGGACTTCGAGCTTGGCCAACAGCTCGGATTGGCAGTCCTCATGCCTGTCGATGGAGCGGGCAAGTTCTATCCCGAGTTCGGATGGCTGGCCGGGATGACGACGACTGAGGCCCGCGATCCGATAATCGCCGACCTCGAGAAGAAAGGCCTCCTCGTCGAGGCCGGCGAATACGTGCACTCGTATCCCCATTGCTGGAGATGCGACACACCGCTGATCTTCAGGGTGGCCGACGACTGGTATATCTCGGTAACCGACATCCGCCAGCCCCTGAAGGAGGCCAACGCCACGGTGAGTTGGACACCTGCCTACATGGGCAAGCTGATGGACGACTGGCTCAACAACATGGGTGACTGGAACATCTCTCGGCGCCGCTACTACGGACTTCCTCTCCCCTTCTACCCATGTGAATGCGGTGAGGTCACCGTCATCGGTTCGAGGAAGGAGCTCGAGGCCAAGGCAACGGCCGGTCTCGATCAGTTGGAGGAGCTGCGACGTCCCTGGATCGACAGAGTCACGATCAGATGCGACCACTGTGGCAACACCGAGCTCACACGGATCGCCGAAGTGGGTGACGTGTGGCTCGACGCCGGGATCGTCCCCTTCTCCACGCTGGGTTGGAAGAACCCCGAATGGGTCCCCGGTGGCAACGCGACCGGTGCGGCACGGGGCATCACAGAAGCCGATCTACCCGACCACGACTTCTGGCTGAAGTGGTTCCCGGCGGATTGGGTGTCCGAGATGCGTGAGCAGGTACGGCTCTGGTTCTACTCCCAGCTCTTCATGTCGGTGGCCCTGGAGGGGGTCGCCCCTTTCCGGACTGTGCTCGGATACGAGAAGATGCTCGCCGAGGACGGTCGGGAGATGCACGGATCGTGGGGCAACCTGATCTCGGCCGAAGATGCCTTCGAGAACATGGGCGCGGACGTGATGCGCTGGATGTACTGCGCACACCCTCCCGACCGCAATCTCCTGTTCGGATACGAGGGGGCACACGAGGTGCGTCGTCGGCTCCTCACCCTGTGGAACTCGGCGCGGTTCCTCGTCGATTACGGCAACATCGAGGGCTTCCGACCCACCTACGCCGACCTCGACGGTGGCCCCACCGGTGTCGAGCTGACTACCAATGATCGATGGCTCCTCGCCAGGGCCGGGCAGATGATCACCCAGGCTTCGACCAGTTTCGACAGGCTCAGGACCGACGAGATGATCACCGCCTTCGAGAACTACCTCGACGACCTGTCCAACTGGTACATCAGACGTAGCCGACGACGCTTCTACGTGTTCGATGAGGCCGCATTCCGAACGCTCTGGGTCGGTGTGGTCACTGCTATCCGGGTGATTTCACCTGTCATGCCCTTCCTCACCGAGCACTTGTGGTCGAACCTGGTGAAGGGCGTCTGCCCGGAAGCGCCGGATTCGATTCATCTCGCCGGCTGGCCGGAAGCTCCCGGCCCGGTCGACACCGACCTGCTCGCCGAGATCTCAGCGGTCCGCCAGGTGGTGGAAGCGGGCAGGAGGGCCCGGATGGAGGCAAACATCAAGCTGAGACAGCCCCTGAGGAGGGTGGTAGTCCGTGGCGCCGATGCAGCCGCACGGCATGCCGCCGAGATCCGGGATGAGTTGCGGGTCAAAGACGTGAGTTTCGACACCGACACCACCGTCGAGGTGACGGTGAAGCCCAATTTTCCTCTCGCCGGGCCCCGGCTCGGCCCCAAGATCAAGGAGGTGGCGGCCGCCCTGGCACTGGGTGATTACGTCGAGCGCGAGGACGGGGGGGTCGACGTCGCCGGGGAGACGCTCGGTGCAGATGAAGTCGTGCGCACAGAGAAGGTGATCCTCGACGGCTGGTTTCTGGCCCACGACGGGAACGTGAGTGTTGCTGTGGACCCGACACTCGACGACGAGCTTATCTTGGAGGGCCGCGCTCTGGAGTTGATCAGGAGCTTGAACGAGGAGCGGAAGAACCTCGACCTCGCCCTGACGGACAGGATCCGGCTGCGTCTCCCCAGGGAGCACTCCGATGTCCTGGCCACCCATGGCGAGTGGGTTGCGGCCGAGGTGCTCGCCACGTCGATCGGAATCGACGAATCCGTGGAGGCTCCGGTCATCATCGTCGACACCGCCGTGATCGGCTAGACAGTTTCCCGGGGAATCGGCAGGGGTACCGCGTCAGGATGCAGGACAGCAAATCGAGGTTCATAGATCGTTTTGCGCCGGTGACCAAGGTTGCGCTCATCTCCGGCACGATCGCCGGTCTGGTGGTCGGCTTGCTCTCCAGCGTGGCGCTGAACTTGGCGGCCGGGATTCTGATCGGGCTGCTCGTCCTCATCGCGGTGGTGGTGGTCACAAGTCTCGCCATGGAGGAGACTCCCCAGCCACCCGAGGCCACGACATCCTTCGCTCCGAAGTCTCCCATCAGCACCGAGACACTTCCCAGCAGGCTCGATCAGGACAAGACGATCGTGATCGAGCCGGTCGAGCCCAACGACAAGACACCAGGGTCGTGAGAGTCCCGTGCCCAGAAACGTTTTGCTTCGGCTTTACGGCCTCGCGGCCGATACCATCTCCGACGTGCCCACAACTCTCAACGAGTCGATAGGACGCATTCGCGCCGAACACGGAGCCAAGCTGCTTCGATTTGGCGCGGTCAGCGCATTCAACGTCCTTCTCGGACAGGCGCTCCTCTACGGTGCGCAGGTCGCGATGGGCCTGGAGCCGGTGTGGGCGAACATCTTCGCCGTATCGATAGGAACGGTGCCCGCATACCTGCTCAGCCGGTACTGGGTATGGGAAAGACGGGGCAAGAACCACTTCTGGAAGGAAGTGCTTCCATTTTGGGTATTGACGTTCATCGGGTTCCTGCTGTCGACAGCCGCTGTCTGGTTCGTCGACACGAGATGGGACCCTTCT
>DASTBQ010000011.1:0-5175 GCA_035711995.1 Acidimicrobiia bacterium
AGCGCTACGAGAAGACGTTCGAACACGTACCGGTCACCGCCGAGAGCAAAACCGAAGCCGAGGCTCTGCTCTTGCAGCGAGTTTTCGAGCTGGAGATCGACTTCGTGGTGCTGGCCCGATACATGCAGGTTCTGTCTGCTCATGTCTGCACCGCTCTACCCGGCAGGATCATCAACATCCACCACTCGTTCCTCCCCGGCTTCAAGGGGGCACGTCCCTATCACCAGGCCCACTCCCGGGGGGTGAAGCTGATCGGCGCCACAGCTCACTATGTGACCGACGACCTCGACGAGGGCCCCATCATCGAACAGGACGTGGCCCGGGTCAATCACACTGACAGTGCCGAGGACATGGTGAGGATCGGACGAGACGTCGAACGTGTCGTGTTGTCCCGTGCGGTGCGTCTCCATGCCGAAGACCGGGTGGTGCTTTTCGGCTCGAAGACCGCGGTCTTCGCCTGAATTCGGTGCAACGCTCTGGATCTATCACTGCGACGTACCGTGTCCACCCCGGCACTACGGCGACGACCGCTTCGGTCAGCACCATCTACTGATACGACTGCGTCTTCGCTCTCGCAGGTTGGAGAGGTATTGCGAGAGGCGTCGGGTGCTTGATCGTCGCTGCTGCTCCTAACCTCGCCGACGATGACACTGCAGGCACATCTCTCGATGCTCGCCGGCGAGGCGTTCGCCGAGCTCGGACTGGAACCCGGGTTTGGTGAGGTGCTTCCCTCGCAACGGCCCGAGCTCTCCCAGTTTCAGTGCAACGGGGCGATGGCGGCGGCCAAGCAGGCAGGAAAGCCCCCACGTGAGGTTGCCGATGCTGTCGCCTCCGCCCTGGTCCAGAATGCGGAGATCGCCAGGACCGAGGTGGCAGGGCCCGGGTTCATCAATATCGACGTGACCGACGAGACCCTGGCGGTCTGGGCGCAACGCAGCGCGAACGACGACCATCTCGGGTTCACCCGAGACGGCCCGGTCCTTCGTGTTCTGATCGATTACGCAGGTCCAAACGTTGCCAAGGCGATGCATGTAGGTCACATCAGGGCCACGATCATCGGTGACGCTCTTGCTCGGCTGTTCTCTTTTGCCGGTCACGAGGTGATCCGTGACCCACACTTCGGGGACTGGGGTTTTCAGATGGGACTGTTGATAGCCACAGTCGAAGAACAGGGGATCGACCCCACGACCATCACCCTCGACGACCTGCAACGCATCTATCCGGAGGCCACCGAACGGGCGAGGGACGACGAAGACTTCGCCGAGCGCGCCCGTGTGACCACTGTCGCGCTGCAGCAAGGTGACGAAGCTGCTCTGGCCACATGGAGGACGATGAAATCGGTGTCGGAGGAGTCACAACGAAAGGACTTCGCGGCTCTCGGAGTCGAGTTCGACCTCTGGTACGGCGAGTCAGACATCGCAGACCGGCTGAACCCACTGGTCGATCGGATCGTGTCCGCCGGTGTGGCGGAGGAATCCGATGGTGCCCTGGTCGTCCGTGTCGACGAGCCCGACGACAATCGGGATTGGCCCCCTCTCATCCTCCAGTCGCGGGCTGGCGGATTCCTGTACTCGGCTTTCGACGTGGCCACAGTCGAGATGCGGGTGGATGAGCTCGGGGTGGATCTGGTTCTGTATGTAGTGGACCGACGCCAGGCCGACCACTTCACCCAGGTGTTCAGGGCGGCGCGTCGGGCGGGGATAACCGACGAATCAGTGACCCTGGAGCACATCTGGTTTGGAACTATGAACGGAGTCGACGGGAAGCCGTTCAAGACCAGGGAAGGTGGTGTGGTAACGCTCGGCGACCTCATCGAGATGGTTCAACGAGCGGCGAGGGCACGAATAGATGAAGCCCAGATCGCAGAGGATTATCCCGAGGAAGAGCGTGCCCTGATCGCCCGACAGGTAGGTGTTGCCGCCTTGAAGTTCGGCGATCTCGTGAACAACCGCTCCTCTGACTACGTGTTCGACATCGACAGATTCAGCTCGTTCGAGGGAAAGACCGGGCCATATCTGCAATACGCAGCCGTGAGGATCAAGTCGATCCTGCGGAGGGCGGCAGTAGACGGTCTGAGCGCCGGACAAGTCCGCCAACCCACGGTCCCGGTGGAACGTGACCTGATGCTCGAACTGCTCCGGTTCCCCGAACTGGTCCAACGCAGCATCGATCTGCGGGCGCCCAACCACGTCGCTGAGTACGCGTATCTGGTGGCAGGGGCCTGGAACCGTTTCTACGACACCTGCCACATCCTTTCAGAGCCGGATCCGACCCGGCAGGCGTCGTGGTTGGCGCTCGCCAGATGGACAGAAACGACCCTCGAGACTCTGCTACGGCTGCTCGGTATCGAGGTTCCAGACCGGATGTAGGACATGACGATCCGTCTTGCCCGCTCCGACGATGTGGCCGCGATCGCACCCTGGACCGCAGACACGTTCGTCTGGGGTGACTACGTAGCGGAGCGGATGCCGAAGTGGATGGAAAGCCCCGATTCGGCGGTTCTCGTATCTGTCGACCCCCAGGACATACCGTTGGCTGTGGCCCACGTCGTCCTCCTGTCGAGCCACGAGGCGTGGATCGAGGGAGCGCGTGTCCATCCCGAGCACCGCCGCGAAGGTCTGGGCTCACAACTGAACCATGCCGGAGTGAGGTGGGCAGCCGAACGTGGGGCACGCGTGATGCGGCTCGCCGTGGAAGGGGACAACCCCGCAGCGCGGGCCCAGGTCGAGAAACTGGGCTATCGAATGGTCTCCAGCTGGGTCTACGCCGAGTTCGATGTTGATCCGACCCATCGGGCAAGCGATCAGTACCGTCTGCGATCCGCCCCCGGTTCGGACGCGGAAGCTGCATGGCTGTTCTGGGCAGCCAGCGACCTCGCACTGCATGGACGCGAGTTGATCGCCATCGGCTGGCAATGGCGCACAGCCCGGCCCGGGGACGTGACGAACGTCGGTGAGCTCTTTCAGTCTCCTGCGGGATGGGTCAGCCTCGTCCAACCCGAGGAGTCCTGGATCACCACCCGGTGGTTCGCCACCACTCCCGACGGGCTCCTCGCCTTGTTCGACGGCCTCATCGACCTGGCCGCATCGAGATCGGTCACCGACCTGGACGTGAAGCTGCCCAATGTGGGTTGGACATCCGAGGCGATCGTGAGGTTCGGGGCAGAGCCGAGGGAGATGCTCGTCTACGCGAAAGCGATCTGAGACCTCAGGCGAGGATGAGCATCGCCGCGACAGTCCAGACGACGAACAGGAGCGGGACGTCGGTCTGACGAACCCATGCGTATTCGTCGGGTGCAGCGCGGCACAGAAGCGAGAGAGGGACACCAAGCAGGGGCATGACAGTCATCCCTGAGATGCCAACGGCACGGAAGCCTTCGACACCCTTGTAGAGCGGCAACGGGACCTCATCGAGAAGACCGCCGATCACGTCGTAGAGGATCAGGCCAACCAGCCCAACCAGGAACACTGCCAAAGTGCGACCGATACCGACCTCCCAGATCTTGAATCCGACCAGACGGCGACCCCGCCCCAATGGCCCTTCCGAAGCAACACCGAGACAGAACAGACCGACTACCGCGAGGACGATCGCAGAGATCAGCATCTCGCCTGTCGACATCTCGGCGTCGAGGATGTCGAGCAGACCGAACCCTCCGAGCAGCACGGCGAGACTGAGCCCGACGAGGAGACTGCCCAGCACCATCAGGCCCACGTCGCCCATTGTCCCTATGGCCCCGTAGGCGAGGATGGCGTACCGCTTCAACATGTTGGAGCGTGCCTGCTCCCCTGATGGCTGCGTCAACGCTTCGACCATAACCCTCAGCGCGTCTGCGCCGCGGTCAGGACTTCGAGGTACCACTCGATGGGGTGCCGGATGTCATAGCCGTCACCCAGGTGACTGCGCAGCTGCATCTCACATCCGGCATTTGCCGATGCCACTCTGGTCACACCAGTAGAGCGAACCTGGTCCGCCTTCTGGTTCCCGAGGGTGGCGGAAGCTTCCGGATTGTGGATCGTGTACATCCCTGCGGCCCCACAGCAGAAGCCGACCGGATCGGTCTCGACGACGTCGAACCCGGCTGCGGCGAGGATGGCGCGGGGTTCGGCAACGATGCGCTGGGCGTGACGGAGATGACAAGGGTCCTGGATGGCGATCTCGCCGGAGTTCGGTTCGAAGCTGGGGAGCGTTCCGTTCTCTATCGCCCGGGCCACGGCCACGGTGACGTCGAGGACTTCGGGTTCATGGCCGGGCCACTCGTAGTCGACGAGATGCGCAGAGCAGCCGGCCACGGTCGCCACCATCAAGTCGAATCCGCTGAAGGCATCGACGTTGCGAGTCTGGAGACGCTCGGCAGCGTCCGCCTTACCGTCGTGAGCCGCCAGTGCACCACAGCACGTCTGGCCTTCCGGGACGGCGACGGTGTATCCGGCCATCTCGAGAAGTTTCACGGCAGCCCGGTTGACCGGGCGAAACCACTCGTCCTGGATACAACCGGCGAGGAGGCCAACAGTGCCAGAATCGCCGGAGCCGCCAACGTGCCCGACCGTAGACCTGCCCCGCCCCCGTAGCTGGCGCATCCCTCCGGTGAGTCTCTGGTACTTGGATGGGGCGAGAGCGGTGAGGCCCAGGGTTTGGGCGATCGAAAGCACGATCCCCCCGAGACGCATGAGGCCCCGCCAGCCGAGGGCCGTCTCCAGCATCCAGGCGTTCTCCTTGGACCGGCCCGTGACCTGAGCGTCGATCTCGGCGCGGGCACCCTCGAGCGTACGACCGTAGGGGACCAGCCCGGGACAAACCGGCTCGCAAGCTCGGCATCCCAGACAGAAGTCGATGATCCCTGCAAAGGCTTCGTCCACGTTGACCACCCCCTGGTCGACGGCGAGCATCGCATGGAGACGTCCCCTGGGAGACGCGGTCTCACGCCCGGTGAGACGGAAGGTGGGACAAACCGGCAGACAGAGCCCGCACTGGACACACGAGTTGAGGTCGACGCTGGTTGGGTGGTGCTCGGTGACCCAGGGCATCAGAGACCTGCTGGCAGACGACCCGGGTTGAGGATGCGGTGGGGGTCGAACTCGGCGATGAGACGCCGCTGCAGCTCGATTCCGCGTGGTGGTATGCCCCATGGGTCGAACTCTTTGGCATCCCCCTGGGTGACGACGAGGCTTCCCCCCA
>DASTBQ010000012.1:0-8195 GCA_035711995.1 Acidimicrobiia bacterium
TTCGAGACCGAGAAATCGGATGACACTTCGCACATGTTCCACGTGAAACAAAAATAGCCCGGGTCTTTCGACCCGGGCTATTCGACTACTGGTTCTGTCTCTGGGTCTATTCCTCTTCCGAGTTGTCCTGACGGGACAGAACCACAAATCTACGTGGTGGCTCGCCCTCGGAGTACGAGGTGACACCCTGGTGCTCCCCGGCGACATCGTGGATGACCTTGCGGTCGGCCGGGCTCATCGGTTCCAGCATGATCTCTCCGCCCTCCTCCACGAGCTGTTCGATCAACTGCTCGGCGTAGATGGAGAGGGCCTTGCGCCGACGTTCCGCATAACCAGCGATATCGAGTCTGATCCGGGCGGTATCCTGGGTGTATCGCTGCAGAACAGTCCTGGTCAGCTCGTGTATCGCTGATCGGACCGAACCGCGAATACCAACCATTGCCTCGGTCTGATCACCTTCGACATCAACGATGATCACGTCGTCATCGATCCTGGTGGAGACGGAGCCTTCCAGACCATAAGCCTGGACCAGACCCTCGAGAAACTCGCGGGTAACATCGGCCTGCTCCTCAATGGTGAGACTGGGGCGTTCGTCGGACACTCTGGACTCCGTTCTGGATCGATTTCCGTTGCCGGACTTGGGTCTTGCGCCCCGCTGCGACTGGTTTCTTCCCCCATTCTTGTCGCTCTGGGACCGATCTTGCTGTCGATTCTGCTCGTTCTTGCCCTGAACTGGTTTGTCGGTCTTGCGACGACGGTTTCTTCGTTTACGGCCAGGTCGTTTTTTGACCCTGACCACGGCATCCTGTCCACCCATCCCGAGAAACCCTTTGACAGGCTCTGTAATCACCTCGACTTCGAGTTCCTCCCGATCCTCGACCCCCAACTCTTGCATCGCCGCCTCGACCGCCAGGTCGACGGTCTTCGCTTTGACTTCGATCTCGACGTAGTCCACGTCATCTCCTCCTGCGCCTACGGCGCTTGTCCGAGGCACCCTGATTTGGCTTCTTCTCGGTATCGGTCGCATCGGAGTCGGTGCTGGCTGCGCCGCTCTTGGGCTTGTCCAACTCCTTGTTTTCCGAGTTCGGCGAGGGCGGGCGCCCATCGATCTTGAAAATCAGAACTTGCTGACCGAGTCGGAAGAGGTTGGACGTGGCCCAATAGACCACGAGCCCGGCCGGGAAGTTCCAGGAAATGAACCCGATGAAGAGGGGCATGATCTTGGTGATTGCCTGCTGGGCACCAGCACCGGGTTGACCCTTGTTGGTGGTCTGACCGTATGTGGAGTGCCACTGCTGGATGTATTGAGTCGCCACCATGAAGATGATCATGACCAGATAGGGGAGCGCACCCCAGATGCCCGATTCGGACACCGCTTGGGCCGGGGAAGTGTCGAGGTTCATCCCCAGGAAGGAATTGGCAGTGCCATCGGCAATCGCAATGCTCAAGGCCGAATCCTCGGGCATGTGGTCGAGAGGGTTCTGGAGCAGTCGGAACAAGGCGAACCAGATAGGCATCTGGACCAGAAGGGGGAGAAGACAACCGCCAGGGGTGGCTCCCGCCTCTTTCTGCGCCGCCATGAGACGTTTCTGCATCTCCTGGGGGTCGTCTTTGTATTCGGCCTGAATCCGCTTGATCTCGGGTTGGAGCGCCTGGAACGCCCTGGTGGCCCTGGTCTGTTTCAGTGTCAGTGGGAACACCAGGATGTTGATGACGATGGTCAGCAGAATGATCGAGACGCCATACGCGACGCCATCGTCCATCCACGTGTGCAGAAAATCGAAGAAGAACGCCAGGACCGAACCGAGTGCGTCGACCAGAACGTTGAATATCTCACCCATCTAGCGTGTGCTCCAGTTGTCAGGTACGGGGTCGTAGCCACCGGGACGCAGCGGATGGCATCTGCCGATCCTCTTCGCCCCCAGCCACCCGCCGCGAATCACCCCGAATTTGGAGATCGCCTCGGCGGTGTATGAAGAGCAAGTCGGCTGGTACCTGCAATTGGCTCCGAGATTGGGACTTACCAATTTCTGGTAAATAACGATGAGGCCGACTACCCAGGTACGGGGCTGCAACCACTCAGGCATGATGGCTGCCATTCAAGGATTCGATGGCGCGACTCAGCCAACCGGTCAGCCGGTCGAACGGGGCGTCTGCCACCTGGGGGTTGGCGATGATCACGTAGTCAGTTCCTGATTTCAGTCCGACGGTGCCAGCCGCGGAGCGGAGTCGTCTCTTGATGCGGTTGCGTTTCACGGCTGTCCCGCAATCCCTCGAGACGACGAGTCCCACTCGAGGAGGGCCTTCACGGCCTCCGGCGGTAGCCACAACGATGCCACCCTGGCGGCGCCGGGTCCCGTCGGACAGGACTCTACGAAAGTCCCGCGAGTTGCGGAGAGATTCGTATGAGAGGTTTCTCAGGCGGCGAGCCGTTTCCGGCCCTTGTCGCGACGGTTCTTCAGCGTCACCCGCCCGGCGCGGGTACGCATGCGGTGACGGAAACCGTGACGACGCTTCCGACGGCGAACTTTGGGTTGGTAGGTCCTCTTCATGACGAAAGAAAGTTGGTTGAGTGGGGAACCCCCACAGGTTACGAAGGTTCTCATTCCTCCGCAATCTGAGGGGAATGCCGTGGCCGGTCTTGGTCTCGGGTCGAGCGGCTCGGGAGTTGGGAGTACCCCCCTCGATCGTGACCTCCTCGACGTCATGGAGGACGTTCTACGTCGGCCGGCCATCGAGGCCGCGAACAATTGGGGAAGGACGCGAAAATTCGATTAGGGAGGTTTGGTCGCTTCCCGGTTCAGGCTGACCCAGCCATGATCTGGAAAATCGCATCGCTATCAGGGAAATCACTGTGGATACCGGGCCATGGGTTCATCCACAACGACGATTCTCGCGCTCTTGACTGGCTTGTGGGACGACCTGATACTCGCTCGACTCAACCCGGGTATGTCCAACTTCCCTGTCGTTGCTGGATGACACGGCGCCAAACCCGGGCCGACAAGTAAGCAAACGACCAGAGGATGTGCACAGAAGTTTCCACAGGTGTGGATGCCTCTGTGGACAAGCAGGCCTTGGGAGGAGTGGCCAGGAATTGACCCAACTCAGAAGAGCGGATGACCGCTGGGCGAACTTCAGGGAGGCGATGAAGGCAGAGGTGTCCGAGACCAACTGGGACACCTGGCTCTCCCGACTGGAGCCGGACTACGAAGACTCGAAACTGCTTATCGTTGCTCCCAGCGAGTTTCATCTTCGCTGGGTCCTCGACAAACACGGGGATCTGATCGATTCCTCGTTTCGGGGAGTTTTCGACACCCCACCCGAGTTCAGAGTGAGCGACGCAACACTCATCGACCTGGTCGTCCCAATCGACACCGAGCTTGACGCTTCCGAGACAGCACCCGTATCGCTCGACGGCGTGGTCACCGCCAAAGCCACCAACCTCATTGCCCGCTACAAGTTCGAGAGCTTCGTGGTGGGCCAGTCGAATCGCTTCGCATGGGCGGCGGCGATGGCAGTGACCGAACAGCCCGGAGCCCACTACAACCCGTTGTTCATCTACGGCGGCGCCGGATTGGGCAAGACCCACCTTCTCAACGCGGTCGGTCATCAAGCCCTCGAGATGTATCCGGGTCTGGTGGTGAGATACGTATCCTCGGAGAACTTCCTGAACGACTTCATCGAGTCGATCCGGCGAAAGAGACCCGACGACTTCAAGTCGCGGTATCGAGGAGTCGACGTCTTACTCCTGGACGACGTCCAATTCTTCGAAGGGAAGGAGCAGATCCTCGAGGAGTTCTTCCACACCTTCAACTCGTTGTACGAGTCCGGCAAGCAGATGGTGATCAGCTCCGACCGACACCCGCGGAACCTCTCGTCGCTCGAGGACCGGCTACGCAGCCGGTTCGAATGGGGTTTGCTGACGGACATCCAACCCCCGGACATGGAAACCCGGATCGCGATCCTTAGACGACTGGCCGAGTTTGCCCCGAGACCGGTCCCTGTCGACGTTCTCGAGTACATCGCGGGAGTGGTCTCGGACAACATCAGGGAGCTCGAAGGCGCACTGACGAGGGTCACTGCCTGGTCGGCCCTGAACCGTCGTGACATCGACCTCCCCACCGCGGAACGGGTTCTCAAAGACATCGTGACCACCGACGAGCCCGTGCCACTGGGACCCGACACGATCATCAGGACCACAGCCACTGCGTACGGCTTCAGCGTCGAAGACGTGCTCAGCTCGAGCCGCAGACAACCGCTCGTGCTCTGTCGGCAGATCTCGATGTATCTGTGCCGGGAGCTGACCGACCTGTCATTGCCCAAGATCGGGGAGCACTTCAACCGTGATCACACCACTGTCCTGCACTCTGTCGAGAAGGTGAAGCGGATCCTGAGGTCTGATCGGGCGGTCTTCGACCGGGTGAATCAACTCACACAGGAGCTGAGGAAAGGTGGTGGTGTTTCCACAGCCAATTGAGTTATCCACCGTTCATCCCCAGATCGCGAAGAAACATCGACAGGGATGTTCACAGGACTTTCCGCAACCGGCACCTGGTCAAAACCACCATTTCCACACTTCCACAACCCCCTACTACAACTAATAACGTTTGATACAAATGAAGAGCAATAGAAGAAGGGACAACACCCTGTGAGAATCCGAGCTCAGCGAGACGATCTCGCCGACGTACTCGCACGAGCCAACCGGGCCGTGGGCACCCGGACCGCCCTCCCCGTGCTGCAGGGTCTTCTCTGTGAGGTGTCGGGCAACACGTTGCGGGTCACCGGCACCGATCTCGACGTGACCGTGCGCACCCAGGCCGAGGTCGAGGTGATGGAAGAGGGACGCGCCGTGATCCCGGGACGTCTCCTCTCCGAGGCGGTCCGGAAGATGCCGGTGGGCCAGGTGACGATCGGGGTCAGCGACAGCGACATCGAGATTCAGGGCAACGGGCCCCGGTTCACCCTCCGTCCCCTCGTGGCCGACGACTTCCCGCTACAGGACGAGGTCGTGGCCGACGGTGTCGAGGTCGACGGTGAGGCTTTCGGGGATGCGATAAATCAGGTGACGGTGGCAGCCTCGGCGGACGGTGCTCGTCCCATCCTGACCGGTGTTCTGTTCGAGACATCGGACGAGGGTCTTCGGATGGTTGCTACCGATTCCTATCGGCTCGCCAAAAGAGATCTGCCCGGGGTGGGTCTCGAAGGGTCGGGTCTGGTACCGGCTCGGGGGCTTCGTGAGCTGCCCCGGACCATCGGCGCACCGAAAGTCACCGCGCAGTTGCGAGAACGCGAAGCCGTGTTCTCCTCCGATCGCGGACTGCTTCGTCTCCGTCTCATCGACGGGAACTTCCCCAAGTACCAATCACTGCTCCCCGAGACCTACCCCAACCAGGTAGTTCTCGACAAAGATGAGCTTCTCGAGGCGCTGGGCCGTGTCACGCTGGTCGCTGAAGACCACATACCGGTTCGTATGAAGCTCATGGACGGTGGTGTCGAAGTCACAGTGAGCCGCCAGGACGTCGGTGGTGAGGCCGAGCACCTGTCCGGTGAGTACTCGGGCGCCGACGAGGAGGTCTCTATCGCCTTCAATCCGCGCTATCTCCAGGACGGCGTAGCAGCAATCGCCGGAGACTCGGTTCGGATCAGGGTTGTCGACGCCTTCAAGGCAGGTGTCCTCGACTCAGGCGACGGCAGTGACTTCTTGTACCTTTTGATGCCAGTCCGGGTCTAGGACCCGCACTCGTCCGATGAGGGTCGATTGGCTATCCCTCGTGGGGTTCAGGTCGTACACGACATTGGAATGGAAGCCCGACCCCGGTGTCAACCTCTTGGTCGGTCCCAATGGGGCCGGTAAGACGAATTTGTTGGAGGCGGTTGCCTATCTGGGATCTCTGAAATCGTTTCGGTCCGCTCCCGACATGGCACTGATCGCCGACGAGGAGGAGAGCGCGGTGATCAGGGCCGGTTTGGTCGGTGAGGAGAGGGAACGTCTGATCGAGATCGAAATCCCCCGGCAGGGAAGCCGTCACACCCAGGTGGACAAGACAAGGCTGCGCCGGACCGCAGATCTGCTCGGTGTGCTCCGTGTGGTCGCCTTCCTCCCCGAGGACCTCGACTTGATAAAGCGAGGACCGGCCTACCGGCGTGATCTGCTCGACGACATCGCTGTCCAACTCTGGCCGGCGGCTCATCTCGATCAAGTCGAATACGACCGCGCACTGAGGCAGCGGAACGCGTTCCTGAGACAGGGTCACCCTGACCCAGTCACCCTCGGTGTCTGGGATTCCCGGCTCGCCCAGTCCGGGGGTCGGGTCATCGCCAGACGTGACCGTGTCATCGATCTGCTTGGTCCACTGTTTGGCGGCGCCTATGGCGAGGTCGCCGAGAGCAAAGTCTCCGCCGGATTCACCTACTCGCCTTCCTGGGTGGGCTCTCTCGACCAGAGCTCTGCGGGTGAGTTCGCCTCCCGCCTGCTCGAGTCTCTTGAACGGAGCCGTCGCACCGACTACGAACGAAGGATGACCACCGTGGGCCCACACCGTGACGAGCCCGGGTTCTCCATCGACGGACACGAGGCACGGATACACGGGAGCCAGGGGGAACAACGAACGCTCGCCCTTGCCGTGAAACTCGCCGCCCACCGGGCCATAGCCTCGGCGGTCGGCGAGCCGCCTGTCCTTCTGCTCGACGATGTGTTCTCAGAGCTCGACTCGAAACGCTCAGACGCACTTGCCCGAGCCCTACCCGAAGGCACTCAGACGATGATCACCTCGGCCCGCCCCGAAGACGTGCCAGTCGCCGGCACCGTCTGGAAAGTGGGAGAGGGTGTGACGAAGTGAGCCCCGGCAAGGATCTCGAGCACTTCTCGGACTCGGTCGACGACATGTTCAGGAAGATGGGATTGCCCGATCCGGTCGTCATGGCAGCACTGAGCTCGGAGTGGGACGAGCTCGCCGGGACACCCTGGACGGGCCGGTCCCGACCTCTCTACATCAGAGGGCGGACACTTGTGGTGGAGGCTTCGAGCGCATCGATGGTCGCTTTCCTCAAATACGGTCAAGTCGGGCTGTTGGAGAGTCTCTCCGCACGATTCGGAGATGGAATCATCGACAGTATCGACATACGTCCTCCGGGACGCTCATGACCCCGAAAACCGCTGAATGAATTCGGTTTCGTCCGTCCGATCAGGTAGAATCACATTCGTGAAAGTTGCCGTGGGATCGGCATTTCTCCCCCATCAGGTCCATCCGTTTCACATGTTTCTAGGAGGGTCGTGACGACCACTCGCGACAGCTACAAGGCGAAAGACATCACCGTTCTCGAGGGTCTCGAGGCGGTGCGTCGCCGGCCGGGTATGTACATCGGATCCACCGGCCCGCGTGGTCTTCACCACCTCGTCTGGGAAGTAGTCGACAATGCCGTGGACGAGGCGATGGCAGGGTTCTGCGACAAGATCGTCGTGACCCTTCTCGCCGACGGCGGGGTAGAGGTTGTCGACGATGGTCGTGGCATCCCGGTCGACAAGGTCGCCAAGACCAAGATGTCCGCCCTAACCACAGTCCTCACCACGCTCCACGCCGGAGGCAAATTCGAACAGGGGGCTTACACGGTCTCTGGTGGTCTCCACGGTGTCGGTGTTTCGGTGGTGAACGCCCTTTCCAGTCGTCTCGAGGCAGAAGTGAGACGTGACGGCAACGTCTACACCCAGGAGTTCAGGCTCGGTCAGCCCAAGACCAAAGAACCCAAGAAGGAACGACCGATCAAGAAGAGCGGGACGACGATCCGGTTCTGGCCCGACCCCGACGTCTTCACAGAGACCACCGAGTTCGATTACGACATCGTCGCCAGTCGACTCAGGGAGACCGCCTTCCTGAACCGTGGTCTCCACATCACCCTCATCGACCAGAGGGGCGAGGAGGAGCGAAGTGAGGTATTCCACTACAAGGGTGGGCTGGTCGACTTCGTCAATCACCTGAATGCGAAGAGGGATCCGCTTCACCCCCACATCATCGATCTCGAGGAGATCTCCGAGGACGCCGAGGTCGAGGTGGCGTTGCAATGGACCACCTCTTACACCGAGTCGGTGCTCACTTTCGCCAACAACATCAACACTCACGAAGGCGGGACACACGAAGAAGGTTTCCGCACCGCATTGACCAAAGCCATCAATGACTTCGCCCGGACGAAGAACCTAC
>DASTBQ010000013.1:0-5946 GCA_035711995.1 Acidimicrobiia bacterium
CTGGGGCCTTCTCTCCACTGGTCGCCCTGGCCATCGCCCACCGCGGCTTCGATGGTGTTTATGTCTCGGGTGCGGTCCTGTCTGCCGACCTCGGGCTCCCCGACATCGGGCTCACGACCCTGAGCGAGGTGGCGGGGAGGGGAGCCCAGATCGCCTCGGTTACCTCTCTGCCATCCCTGATCGACGCCGACACGGGATTCGGCGAGCCCTCCAACGTGGCACGCACCATCGCGACCATGGAAGACGCAGGTCTGGCAGGAATGCACATCGAGGACCAGGTGAACCCGAAACGATGCGGCCATCTCGACCACAAACAGCTGATCTCCCGGTCGGACATGATTCAGCGCATCAAGGCAGCCGAGATGGGGAGACGTGATCCTGACTTCGTGATTTGCGCCCGTACCGACGCAAATGGGGTGGAGGGCATCGACGCCGCGATCGAACGGGCCAAGGCTTATGTCGATGCCGGGGCTGACATGATCTTCCCGGAGGCGTTGGAGAATGTCGCCGAGTTCGAGAAGTTCCGTGCTTCGATCGACGTCCCTCTCCTCGCCAACATGACCGAGTTCGGTAAGTCGGAGTTGCTTTCGGTGCAGACACTGGACTCGATCGGGTTCAACCTCGTCATCTGGCCGGTGACCCTGCTCAGACTGGCCATGGGTATCGTCGAGGAGTCGTTGGACGTGCTCGCGGAGTCGGGCACCCAGGAGACGCTGGTCGGGCGGATGCAGACCCGGAGCCGGCTGTACGAGTTGGTCGACTATGCCGCCTATCAGCGTTTCGACGACGAGCTTTTCAACTTCGAGTTACCAAAGGGAGACTGATGCCCGAAGAGATCCACAGGGGCCTGGCCGGGGTGGTGGTCGACGAGACCGCTGTGTCCAGGGTCGTCGAAGAGACGAGCACGCTCACCTACCGGGGTTATCCGGTGCAGGAGCTGGCCGAGCGGGTCACTTTCGAGGACGTCGCCTATCTGGTCTGGAACGGTGAGCTGCCCACCGAGAGTCAGCGGTCCGAGTTCACCGAGATGGAGCGTTCGATGCGGGACCTTTCACCGACGGTGTCCGAAGCTGTGCTTCGTCTCCCCACCACGTGTCACCCGATGGACACACTCCGCACCGCGGTGAGCGTGCTCGGAGCGGAGGACCCGGCAGAAGGTGACAATTCCGAGGAGGCGAACAGAGGAAAGGCGATGAGCATGTTCGCCAAGCTCCCCTCGGTGGTTGCCCTGGACCATCGCCGTCGTCATGATCTCGACGCGATCGGCCCCGATGCGTCTCTCGGCTTCTCGGAGAATTTCTTCAATATGTGTTTCGGAGAGGTCCCCGACGCGTCGGTTGTCAATGCGTTCGACATCTCGATGACCCTCTATGCCGAGCACTCGTTCAACGCCTCGACATTCGCGGCGAGGGTGGTGATCTCCACTCTCTCCGACATCTACTCGGCGGTGACCGCCGGCATCGGCGCGCTCAAGGGGCCTCTGCACGGCGGAGCCAACGAGGCAGTGATGACGATGATGCTCGATGTGGGTAGCCCGGAGAAAGCCGAATCGTGGCTGCGTGACCGGCTCGCCAACAAGGAGAAGGTGATGGGATTCGGTCATCGTGTCTACAAACACGGCGACTCCCGGGTCCCCACCATGAAGAAGGCGCTCGACGACCTCGCCGACGAGACAGACGGCCGACTTTGGGTCGAGATCTACGAGACTCTGGAGAAGATCATGGTCGAGGAGAAGGGCATCCACCCGAACCTCGATCTCCCCACCGGCCCGGCCTATTACATGATGGGTTTCGACATTCCCACCTTCACCCCATTGTTCGTGATGTCACGGATAACTGGGTGGACCGCACACATAATCGAACAACTGGCCAACAACGTTCTGATCCGGCCCCTCTCCAGCTACACCGGACAGCCACAGAGACATATCGGCTAGACCTGGTGGTCAGCCGGTCTGGCTTCCGATCCTGGCGAATGGTCGTGTTGAGAAGATGACTTCGACTGGGACTTCGAAGTACTCGGCGATCTTCAATGCCAAATGCAGACTGGGGCTGTATTCGCCTCGTTCCAGGTATCCGATCGTCTGATAGTGGACGCCGAGGGCCTCGCTGAGCTGCCTCCTGGAGATGCCACGTTCGGCACGAAGTACTGCGATCCGATTGTGGACCAGGTCGGTCACTGCACCCACTGACCGGCGGCCTCTCTCGCCGCCTGGACCGCCGACCCCGACTGGTGTTTGGCCATCTTGCGGAGCACGCGGGGAGCGAAGACAAGTCCGACGATCGCCCACGAGGTGAGAACCAGGATGGTGAGACCTGTCCGCCAGCTCGCCCCGATCTCGAGGGCTGCCGCCGACTCGGGGAGAAATGCCGACCGCATGCCCAGACCGAGCCAGTAGACAGGGAAGAGCTGAGCGACGATCTGAACCCAGCCCCACAGTGCCTGTATCGGGAAGAAGATCCCGGAGATCGCAACCAGACCCATTATCGGGAAGAACCCCCAGGTGCCCATCTTCTGCACACTCGGCACCAATGAACCGAGGATTATCCCGATTGGCAAGGTCGCCAGCAGCCCGAGGATGGTCACCCAGAGGACTGTGAGCCACCCTTCCGCACCGTTCGCCATCAAGTCCTCGAAGAGGAAAGCGCTCGGGACCAGCACGATGACGAAGGTGGGGATGATCCCAAGTGTGTGCAGCAGCACCTGACCCGACACGTATCCGATGAGACCGTAGGGAGCCGACTTGAGACGGAGAAGTGTCCCGTCCTCCCGCTCCATCGCCAGGCTGTACCCGGGTCCGATAACCAGACCGAAGGCGATCAGCGCGCCGAGCATGGAGGGCATCACGTAGGCGGGCAGTGACATCGAGACACTTCCGAGCTCGACGTCGTTGTTTCGGTTCAGCCAGAGATAACCCACCGTCACTAGGGCGAGGAACACGTAGAAGCCCCAGTCCTGGGGGCTCCGCAGGCTCAGGCGGTATTCGTGCCACCCGCGAGCGAGGCCACTTCTGACTGCATGGTTGCGAGTGCTCATTGCGTGGTCTCCTCGAAGACAGTCGGGGTGCTCGTCACCATCTGACCGGCTTCGAAACGCTGCACCATCGCGATATAGGTGTCTTCGAGCGAAGCTCGGGTCACTTCGAGATCGGACACGTCATCGTCGTACTGGGCGAAGAGCTCCCGGACGAAGCGCGTCGGATCCTCGGTGGAGTGGACGAACCGCTCCCCATTGCGGCTCCATCGCACCTGTGCCTCTCGGGTCACCTCACGGGCGAGCTCGTCGGCACTCCCGTTCGCCACGATCCGGCCCCCTGCGAGTATCAGGATCCTGTCAGCCAGCTTCTCGGCTTCGTCGAGGTCGTGAGTGGTGAGCAAGATCGTGGTGTCCTCGAGATCGGCGAGACGATGAACGATGTCGTGGAACTCGCGCTTGGCCTGGGGGTCGAAGCCGGATGTCGGCTCGTCGAGGAAGAGGAGCTCGGGTCGGCCGATGATGCCCACAGCGACGTCGAGACGACGTCGTTGGCCTCCGGAGAGGGTCCTGATCTTCTGTTCGGCATGATCCCCGAGACCGACCATCGCGATCATCTCGTCGACGTCGTAGGGCCGCTTCCGATCGGGAGTCGAGTATGGCTCGAAGAGGCGGCCGAGATGTGTCAGCAGGTCCCGGGCGTTCCACCTCGCGTGGTCACGCCACGACTGGAGGACGACGCCGACCCGAGCTTTCCAGTCTTCCGTTGCATTCGCGGGGTCCTCGCCGAGCACGGTGACGTTGCCGGCAGATCTCTCCCTGAACCCCTCGAGGATCTCGATCGTCGTCGTCTTCCCCGCGCCGTTGGGGCCGAGGAGTGCGACCACCTCGCCACGTCTCACTGTGAGGTCGACTCCGTCGAGGACGTCGTAGTCCCCATATCGCATTCGCAAGTCTTCGACTCGCACGACCTCTTGGTCGCGATCTATCACCACAACACTGCCACCATATATAAAAGCTGCAATACGGTCAATAGTAGAGATACTACAAAGTCGTCGCGATGCGTGGCTGGGTCTAGCTATGCCCTGGGTCGGCCGGCGTCGAGCTCCACTACCTCGAATTCGAGGAGCGCCGAATGGCTCGCCACCGGTTTCCCGTCGGCGGCATCCGCTTGGGCGTGGCCCTTGCGAAACTCCGTGCTCTCCACCCAAGCCTGGAACGACTCGTCATCGGCCCAGTGGGTGATGACGAAATAGCGACTGTCCCCGGCAACGGGCCGCAACAGCTCGAACCCCTCGAAGCCGGGCATACCCTCCACGAGCCGGGCCCTACCTGCAAAGCGGCGCTCCAGCTCTACTCCCTGGCCTTCGGGCACCGCTATTGCATTGATTTTGACTACCGACATTGCGTCTCCTTCTGATCCAAACCTAACCGGGTGCCGCTGCCAGACGACTCGGGCAGCCGCGACGACTCTCCGGTTCGACTGAAGTGTCGCGGGTCGATGTCGTGCCCTGTCTGGACCAGGCCCTTGGCGGCGGTCGAGGAGCGGGTCAAGGGGGTCTCGCATAAGACCGGAGACATCCTTCCTAGCGAGCGACACGCTGCTCCAAAATCCTCTATATCCAGCGGACCGACACTTACCCTCACGTCGATGTTGAGCGCAGAGGACAGGGCGATCCTCGACTTCGAGCGTGCCAGCTGGTACGAGCCGGGACCCAAAGATCAGATGATCGAACTGACCTTGGGTCTGTCTGCCGCGCACTATTACCACCGTCTTCGAGTGATCGTCATGTCAGCTCATGGTTACTCATACGATCCCCTGACCGCTAAACGTGTCCTCAGAATCATCGAGCCAACAGCCGGGACCGAGCTAGCCGTCTCATGACGAACAAGGGCAGACACTCCACGCCGACACCGGGCACCTTCTACCGCGACCTGGCGATCATGATTCTCGGGATCATCCTGGTCGGGGCCGCCGTGTTCTTCCTCCTCTATCTGTTTGCCGATGAACCCGCGACCGGACCGACCACGACGACGTCGACCACCCTGGCCCCGACCACAACTGTGAGAGACGCGACCTCGACGACGGTCGAAGACGGCACGACATCGACCACGGTGCCCACGACTTCCACTACCTCCGGACCGGACGTGAGACCCCCGGGTGAAGTCACCGTCATAGTCCTCAACTCGATGGGCCAGGACGGCGCCGCCGGGTCCAAGACAAGTCAACTGGCCGAGGCTGGCTATCAGACTCTCACCCCCGACAACTTCGAGCCGGAGCAGGACCCATCGCGCATCTGGTACCGCGAGGGTTATGCAGCCGATGCTGCGGCGATGATCGACTTCCTCCCCGGCGCCCAGGTCGAGCCGATTCCCGATGAGTCGATCGGTGAGGGGGCCAACGTGGTCCTGGTCCTGGGGACCGGATACTCAGAATGACCCACCGAGCCGTGGGCTTCGGCCGCGGTTTCCCCAGAATCTGGTTGCTGCCGATCGGCGTCTTGACGATCCTGTTGGGGGTCGCAGCCAGCGGACGTCTCAGCAGGTCGATCGTGGCCGACTTGATCGCCTGGTGGCCAGTGTGGGTCGGTCTCGGGATCGCTGCCTTTGTCTTTCGTGACCGAAAGTTGGGTAACTACCGGGTATCCGGGATAGTTCCGTTGTTCGCCCTCGGGTTCGTGATTCTGTTCATATGGGGGCATCTAGCCGGCTGGTCGATCATGCCATCGTCATCCCAGCGGCTGGTCGGACCCAATTCCGCTTCGTTTACGACTGCTTCGATCGTTGCCGACATCGACGGAAGAATCCACGTCAGCGCCGAAACCGACTTCCTCTATCAGGTGGAGCCCCTGATGCAAGGAGGGGGGATCGGAATCCCGAGAGCCGAGGAGCAGGTGTTCGACACGTCGGTGGCCATCGACCTGATCGAGCCCGAAGATCCGGGTCTCTACGTCTACGCCGGTTGGGATTTGCGGC
>DASTBQ010000014.1:0-3213 GCA_035711995.1 Acidimicrobiia bacterium
CGCGAGATGCGTCGTGAATCGATAAAGAGAAATGCAACGAAACGGCGGGCCGCGATGCTGGTGCCAACCATCGCAATCCTCGCTCCCGTCCTCATCCTCTTCGTCGCTGCGCCTCTTCCCTATCTGATAACTGGCTGGCAATGAAGAAGGAGGCAAGATGCTGCCGGCACTGAAGGCATGGTCAGAGACCATGCGGAATGACGACCGGGGACTGAACACAGCGGAGTTAATGGGAAACGCCGCTCTCGCCATCGCTGCTCTCGTGGTGATCTGGGCAGCTCTCCAGGCCCTCGGCGTAGACGTGGTCGGGTGGATTCGGATCCAGCTTCTGGGGGGCTAGACGAGCGCGGCGTCGGCACGATCCAATTCGTGCTGGCGTCTGCCCTGGCCATGGTGCTGTTCCTAGCACTAGCCAATCTCGTTGTAGTCCAATACGGGCGAGGCGCCCTGCGCTCCGCCGTGGAACAAGGTGCGCGTGCCGGCTCTGTTGGCGGTGTCGCCATGTGCGAAACGCGAGGCCGCGACGTGATCGCCGATCTGATAGGTGGCCGGATGTCTGACGACGCAACCCTGACCTGCGCCTTGGATGGAACGGACGTGGTCGCTTCCATTTCCGTCACGTTCCAATCCTGGACACCACTGACTCCTGACTTCTCCTTCACTACCTCAGCCAGGTCGGTGGGTGAGCCATGAGGGATCAAGGGCATGCCGGTGTGGAACTCGCAATGGCTGCCGGGCTTCTCCTCATCCCCGTCGCGCTGGTGGTGATGTCACTAGGCCCGTGGTCGGAGAGCAGGGTCGACGCCGAAGCCTTGGCGAGCGAGGCGGCTCGCGCCGCGGTGCTCGACCTCAATGTTGCAGCCGGCACAGGCCAGGTGATGGCCGCGCTCACCACGCTTGATCTCGCCGCCGAGGGGATACGAATTGGCTGGTGTGGGACCGAGCCACAGCCCCTCGCCACAGCGCCAGGCACTTGCGGCTTCAGTCGAGGGTCGGTGGTATCGGTGACTGTTCAGGTGTGGACACCTTTGATCGCCACTCCTTGGGGAGCGGTCGGTGGGCTCTGGGTAGCGGGTGAGCACACCGAGCCGATGGATCTCTACAGGAGTTTGGGATGAGGTCGGAGCGCGGCTCGGTGACGATCTGGGTCCTGGGTCTTTCCTTGTTGCTCCTGGTGTTCGGTGGTCTGGCGCTCGACTACTGGCGCGCCCTGGCTACACAACGAGAGCTGGCCTCGGTCGCCGACTCGGCCGCCATCGCCGGGGCATCCGGGATCGACGAGGCGGTCTATCGGAACACCGGCCAAGTGGTGCTCAACGTGGGAAGGGCCCGTGGCCTCGTCTTCGACGCGGTGCGGTGGCAGGACGTGGAGGTGGTCGCGGCTGACATCGTGGTAGACCCTGAGGTGGTGACCGTGACGCTGGCGGCTCAGGTGGATCTGGGTCTTCTGGGTGTGCTCGTTGCCGACGACACCCCACTGCTGGTGCGTGGCACCGCAAGCGCTACCCCTGTGCTGGTCCCCTGAGTCAGATCTGACCGAGCGGGTGGTCGTCGACGGGGACAGCTGTCCCGCAGTACTGACATCTGGCGAGA
Organism: Acidimicrobiia bacterium; assembly: GCA_035711995.1. Lineage (GTDB taxonomy): Bacteria > Actinomycetota > Acidimicrobiia > Spongiisociales > ZC4RG35 > JANQRA01. The sequence goes on from DASTBQ010000014.1 coordinate 1,594, forward strand.
CCCGCCGGGACCTTGGCCTCACATGAAGGACACGTCGCATGCGCTCTCGTGACCCGTCCGTCTGGTGTCCCATCAGCGTGGTCGAGCTCCTCGAGCTTCGCCAGCAAACGCTCGTTGGTGAATCCCTGCTCCTCGAGCAACGCCCACATGCCACGTAGCACCAGTGCCATCTCGTCGATCCTCTCGTTGAGGTCTTCAACCCTGTTGCTGTGGATCGAAACGTCGCTGGCCGCCGCGCTCCGAGCCAATGCGGCCGCCCGACTGGCGGTCTTCGAGCCTGCGCTGTAACCGAGGAGGAACTCGAGCATCCGACCTTATCGGCAACTGTGTGGACCTCTTTATTGTGAGGGTGCTTCCGGACCGTCAGTCGATCGGGCGACGTCGCTTCGACGAGATCACACCGGTGTTGAAGCCGGCGAGATGGAGACGTCCCGAGAACCTGGCGTGTTCGATCTTGAGACATCTGTCCTGCACGACGAGCAAACCGGCGTCTGCCGCCTTACGAGCCGCCTCCTCGTGACGGAGTCCCAGCTGGAGCCAGACCACCTTGGCGCCGACCTCGATCGCCTGATCGACCACCTCGGGAATTGCATCATGACGACGGAACACGTCGACGATGTCAGGTGCTTCGGGTAGGTCGGCCAGGGTGTCATACGTCTTCAGACCCAGCACCTCGTCGTAGGCAGGATTGACCGGATAGGTGCGGAACGGAGTACGCACCAGGTAGGAGGCCACGAAGTTCGACGACCTGATCGGGTTGTCGGACACACCCACCAGTGCGACCGATTCCGAGTTCTGGATTATCTGGAGGCGCTCCAGGGCGGTCGCGTCCGGAATCGATGTCGTGGTCGTCACTTGGTCGCCCCGATCGCCTGGTCGAGGTCGTCGATGATGTCATCGACGGTCTCGATGCCCACTGAGATCCTGATCATGTCGTTGCCAACTCCCATCGCTTCCCGGTCCTCTGGTGGCACCTGTTGGTGGGTGGTAGAGGCGGGATGGATCACCAGGGTCTTGGCGTCCCCCACATTTGCCAGATGCGAGGCCAATTCGACGTTCTCGATGAACTTCACACCGGCGTCGTACCCACCCTTCAGGCCGAAGCTGAACACTGCCCCGGGACCCTTCGGCAGGTACTTCTTCGCCAGGTCGGTCCATCTGTTGTCTTCGAAGATCGGGTAACGCACCCAGGCCACGTCAGGATGCTCGAAAAGATGTCGCGCAACTTTCTCGGCGTTCTCGACATGACGGTCCATCCGCAGCGACAAGGTCTCGAGACCGAGAAGGAGCAGGTAGGAGTTGAAAGGCGAGATCGCCGCCCCGATGTCACGCATCACCTCGGCCCGGGCCCTCATCAGAAACCCGTATTCACGGAAGTTCTCCCAGAAGTTGAGGTCGTGATAGGACGGTGAAGGCTCACTGAGAATGGGGAAGTTACCGTTGTCGTAGGGGAACAGACCCGACTCGACGACCACCCCCGCGATGACCGTGCCATGACCCCCCATGAACTTGGTGGCCGAGTGGATGACGATGTCCGCTCCCCACTCGATGGGCCGGCAAAGGTAGGGCGTGGCGAATGTGTTGTCCACGATCAGAGGAACACCGTGCTCGTGGGCGAGG
>DASTBQ010000015.1:0-4823 GCA_035711995.1 Acidimicrobiia bacterium
TCAGAACGGGAGCTGGGTCTCGGCGACGACCACGCCGGCATTCTGGTGCTCACGGACGGGGAGGAGGTGGGGACGCCCTTCGCCGACCACATCGAGTTGCCCGACGTGGTCTTCGATCTCGAGGTGACCCCAAACCGACCCGACGCCCTCTCGCTGCTCGGAGTGGCGAGAGATCTGGCAGCCTGGTTCGACGTCGAGTATCGAGTGCCCCCACTGGAACTGGTAACGCTCGCGGGTGAAACCGCCCTCAGAGTGGAGATCGCCGACCCGACCGGGTGTCGCAGATTCACCGCCCGGGAGATCAGGGACGTGACAGTGCGCAGATCACCCCTCAAGGTCCGCCATCGACTTCACAAGATGGGTACCCGCTCGATCTCCAACATCGTCGACGTGACCAACTATGTCATGTTCGAATTGGGTCATCCCCTCCACGCCTTTGACGCCGACACCATCGCCGGAGAGCAACTGATCGTGAGGCGAGCCGCAGCCGGGGAGACCCTGGAGACCCTCGATCACGTGGTGCGGAAGCTGAGTCCCGACGACCTGATCATCTATGACGACGACGGTCCGACCTCGATGTCGGGGACGATGGGTGGCGCCCGCAGCGAAGTCTCGGAGAGCACCACCCGAATCATCATGGAGGCAGCATCGTGGGATCCGCCCACCATCATGCACATGTGGCGCCGCCACGACTTGCGCTCGGAGGCTGCCACCCGGTTCGAGCGAGGTGTGGACCCGGCACTCGCCGACATCGCCAATCAGAGAGGGTCGGCGATGGTTCTGGCCGTCGCCGGGGGAGCGGTGCTCGAGGGGGCGGTGGACGCGATCGCGGTGCCTGCCGAACCGGTTTTGGTCGAACTGCCAGATGGCGAAACCGAACGAATCCTCGGGCCGGGCTTCGAACCGGCATACGTCACCGCGATCCTCGACAGATTGGGAATGCGTGTCGAGGGCGCCAATCCGATGAGAGTCAGGGTCCCAACGTTTCGACCCGATCTCACCAGACCTGCCGACCTCATCGAGGAGGTGGCCCGGATTCACGGGTTCGACAAGTTCGAGGCCACCTTGCCTACCGGGCCTGCGGGCGGGCTGACCGATGAGCAAAGGCGGTTTCGCCTCCTCAACGCCACCCTGGTCGGGATCGGACTCAATCAGGCGATCAACCTGCCGTTCGTGAGCGTGGCTGAGTTGAAGGCGCTCGGTCACGAGACCGATGGATCAGACCTGTTGACGGTCAAGAACCCTCTGCGGGAAGAGGAGAGCTTGCTCCGGCCCTCACTCCTGCCCGGCTTGCTGAACGACCTCCGCTACAACCGCTCACACGGGGTCCTCGATGTCGCACTCTTCGAGACCGGAACGGTGTTCTCGTCGACGCCTGACAGCGACGACCCTCGACTCCCTCTCCAGTTCGACCGGCTGGCCTGGGCTCTGGTCGGTGAGGTGGGCATGGGAGTCGTGGGGGTGAACTCCTTGCGAGCAGATGGTGCGATCTCACTCGCAATCTGGCGTCACCTCGCAGAGACCTTGGGAATCGGCGCGACAATCGGGGCAGCGGAGGCCCCTGGATTCCACCCGGGGCGGACAGCCGCTATCTCAGTCGACGGTGAGGTCATCGGTTACGTCGGTGAACTGTCCCCCGTCGCCGCTCGCACCTTTGACATCGACACACGTGTGGCGGTGGCTGAGATCGATCTGGCCCCGCTGTTGAGCACCAGGCCCCGACCCGAATACAAGGTGCCCTCCACCTATCCGCACGTGGACTTCGACCTCAGCTTTCTGGTCTCCGAAGCCACCGACTCGGGTGCTCTGGTCGAAACGACTTCGTCGGCCGCCGAGGGTCTTCTCGAGTCCGCCACGGTCTTCGACGAGTTTCGGGATCCGGCCCTCGGCGAGGGAATGAAGGCGATAGCCATCAAATTCCGGCTTCGCGCCCCGGACCGCACCCTCGATTCCAACGAGATCGGCACCGTCCGTGCGGCGATGATCGAAGCTGGCCAACGAATCGGCGCCCGTCTTCGGGGAGCCTGATGGACGGCAGCCTCGCGGCGATACTCGAGAGCCCACCCGAGGATGCGGCACCGCGGCTCCTCGGTTCTCTCCTCGTCTCCCGGGTAGACGGCGAGGAAGTGGTGGTCAGGATCGACGAGGTCGAGGCATACAAAGGTGACGATGACCCCGCCTCCCACGCGTATCGAGGAGAGACAATTCGCAACGGTTCGATGTTTCGCAAGCCGGGGACGCTGTACGTCTACCGTTCCTACGGCATCCACAATTGTGCGAACACCGCGGTCGGCCCCGAAGGTGTCGGCTGGGGGATCCTCATCCGCAGCGGCCAGGTCTTGGAGGGTGCCCACGTGGCGGCGCGGAGAAGAGGTCATCGCTCGGATCTGGCCGACGGGCCGGGCAAGTTGTGCCAGGCACTCGGGATCGACCTCGATCACAACGGGACCTATCTGCTGGACAGCAATGCCGTGGTCCATCTGGTCCCCGGAGACCCTCCCGAGTACGTCATGGCCACCCCACGCATAGGCATCTCCAAAGCAGCGGATCGACCGTGGCGTTTCGTGGCGGCCGCACAGTTCTCGGCCTAGGCGGTGCGGCCGGGGTTCGGTAGGAACTCCTCCGCTCGGCACACGCCGAAGAGACGTTTACCCTCCTGCGTCGATGTCAGATCCGCTCCAGATCGCACTGAGGCACACCTCCGAAGTCGTGCCCGCCGACGAGCTCTCTTCCAAGCTGGCGAAAGACCGGCCGTTGCGAGTGAAACTGGGACTCGATCCGACTGCGCCGGCGGTCACTCTCGGTTGGGCTGTGGTGTTGCGCAAACTTCGTGAGTTTCAGGAGCTCGGTCACACCGCGGTTCTCATCGTTGGCGACTTCACGGCACAGGTAGGCGATCCGTCTCTCAAATCTGCCCAGCGCGTTCGGCTCACCGCTGCAGAGGTCAACGGATACGCCGAGAATGTCCTGGCTCAGTTCGGCAAGGTTTTGATAGAAGAGAATCTCGAAATTCGCCGGAATTCGGAATGGCTCGCCGGTCTCGACATGTACGGGCTTCTCGAGCTGACGTCTTCGGCAACCGTGGCCCAGATGCTGGAACGCTCAGACTTCGCAAACCGCTACGAGGAGGGCAGCCCAATCTCGGTGATGGAGTTCTTGTATCCACTCCTGCAGGGTTACGACTCGGTGGCGGTCGAAGCCGACATCGAACTGGGGGGAAGCGACCAACTCTGGAACCTGATGATGGGCAGGGTCGTGCAGGAACGGTTCGGTCAGGAGCCTCAGGTCGCGATGACGATGCCGCTGTTGCTCGGGACCGACGGGACACACAAGATGTCGCAGAGTCTTGGCAACTACATCGGTGTCACCGATCCGCCATCTGAGATGTTCGGCAAGACGATGAGCATCCCCGACGATCTCATGGAGCAATGGTTGCGTCTCGCTGCAAATCTCGACGATGAAGCAGTCGAAGACATCCAGAAGCGGTTGGACGCTGGTGAGCTCCATCCCAATGAGGCGAAACGCCATCTCGCCCGCTCAATCGTCGCTCTCTACTGGGGACAGGATGCAGCTCGGGAGGCCGAGTCCGGGTTCGACCAGGTGTTTCGAGAAGGTGGCGTTCCCGACGACATAGCCGAGGTCGTGGTGCCGGCCGGGGAGGTAGTGCAATTGCCGGCGTTGCTCAGGGATGCGTTCGAAATCTCTGGGAGTGAGGCGCGGCGCCTCATCGCCCAGGGAGCAGTGCGTGTCGACGACGTCACGATCAGCGACGAACAGGTGTCTCGAGCACACCTCACCGGGAAGGTGCTGCGGGTGGGGAAACGGCGGTTTGCCCGTCTCATCGATTGACTTGGTTTAGCGCGGAGCTTGTTCTACAATTCACAAAGCACGGGCAACAGCCCGTGTTTCCGCTCTCCGGCGGAGTCCCCGTTTCGGGCCTCTGTCGGCTTGTTTCTGCTCAGAGGTCGCGGTATGATCGTCGACCGGCCTGAATCAGAGAGATCAGAGCGCGGAGCTACGCGTCGGCTCAGAATCTGAGTGGCGCCAGCCGAGTTTCCGTAGGGAACTCGAACCTCTCCGAAAAGAGAGGCGGCTCCTTGACAACTGAACAATGTGCGACCTGTTCGGCCCTAGAGCCGGACAGGCAACAGCCAGCAGATGCCCATCCCTTCGTAAGGGTTGGGGTGCGGCATCAGCGATGTGATCTCCTGCTGCTTCGGCGGCAGGTAGTGCAATCACAAAATGAGCAATCAAGCTCGGGGTCCTCACGACCCCGGGACCTAATACCAAACCCTTCATTGACTGAGAACAACCTCGACCCTCGGGTCGGGGCGATCGATGTACGTTGGAGAGTTTGATCCTGGCTCAGGATGAACGCTGGCGGCGTGCCTAATGCATGCAAGTCGAGCGACGCATACCGGAGGGGTAACCCACTGGTATGACGGAGCGGCGAACGGGTGAGTAACACGTGAGCAACCTGCCCCACAGATCGGGATAGCCCAGGGAAACCTGGATTAATACCGGATGTCCTCGGATGATCTCATGATCGATCGAGGAAATGCCTTTGTGCTGTGGGATGGGCTCGCGGCTTATCAGCTAGTTGGTGGGGTAACGGCCTACCAAGGCGTCGACGAGTAGCTGGTCTGAGAGGACGATCAGCCACACTGGAACTGAGACACGGTCCAGACTCCTACGGGAGGCAGCAGCAGGGAATCTTGCGCAATGGGCGAAAGCCTGACGCAGCAACGCCGCGTGGGGGATGAAGGCCTTCGGGTTGTAAACCCCTTTCAGGAGGGAAGAAATTGACGGTACCTCCAAAAGAA
>DASTBQ010000016.1:0-3030 GCA_035711995.1 Acidimicrobiia bacterium
TGGCAGGCGAAAGAGCAGATCGGCGAGAACGTGCTCCAGGACTGGGCGCGCGAGCTCGGGTACGGCGAGCCGACCGGTATCGACCTTGCAAACGAGGCAGCAGGGATCGTGCCAACCCGTGAGTTGTTCGAGGAGTGGGCCGCGTATCAGTTGGAGAATCCCGACGAGCCACCCCGTCTCGACCCGAGTCGTCTCAATCCGGAACTAGCTAGCCCGTTCTTCGGGGGTGACTTGATGGACTTCGCCATCGGACAGGGCGCCTTCACCGCGACACCGCTTCAGGCCGCCGTCTCGTACTCCATCCTCGCCAACGGGGGCACTGTCATGGAGCCGCGGGTCGTCGACCAGATAGTCGACGCCAAAGGTGAGGTGATCGAAGACCTCCAGTCCGAGGTAGTCAGGACCGTAGCCATCTCCGACTCCACCCGTCAGCAGCTGCTGACCGACCTGAACAAGGTGGTGACCACGGGCACTGCACAGGCCGCGTTTGCCGACTTCGGCCCGGGTCTGGACCGGATCGGAGGCAAGACCGGGACCGGTGAGACCACCGCAACCAGGGACAACGACGCCTGGTTCATTGGAGTCGCCCCGATCGATGACCCGCAATATGTAGTGGCTGTGATCATCGAGGAGGGCGGCTCAGGTGGTGCCGTTGCCGCTCCTGTCGCCCGACACATCCTCCAATACCTGATGGGCAATCCGACTACACCGATCGTCGCCGGAGAGAAGGCGGACTGATGACCGCTGTTCTGACTCGCCTCCGAGAGGTCGCCGTCGTCAGGCGGAACAACCGGACCGACTGGATCTTGGTGGCAGTGATGCTGCTCCTGTCCGGCTTCGGGTTGTTGATGATCTACTCGGCCACACGCGATCTGGGGACCTTCTCGATGGAGCGCCAGATGATCTTCGTCGCTGCTGGCCTGATCATCTTCGCCGTCGTCTCGAACATCGACTATCGGGAGTACCGGGGCATCGTGCCGGCGGCTTCCATCGTCCTTCTGCTCCTGCTCGTGGCCGTATTCTTCTTCCCGGAAATCAACGGGACGAACCGTTGGATCCCCCTCGGCTTCTTCAATCTCCAACCCGCCGAGTTCGCCAAGGTGCTCGTGATCTTGGCCCTTGCCTCCTTGTTAGCCCCGCAGGCATCGAGAGACGATCTCGCTGATGGCCCGAGGACGCTGAGCTGGAAGAAGATCGGTCAAGCGGTCCTCGTCGTGGCTGTTCCCGGCGTGCTGATCTTCCTCGAGCCCGACCTCGGGACCTCGCTCGTCTTCGGGTTCATCTTGTTCGTGATGTTGTTCGTCGCCGGGGCCAGCTGGAGACAATTGGCTGCTCTTGCCGCGATCGTCGTAGTCGGAGCTCTGGCCATGTGGCAGTTCGACCTCCTGCACGATCACCAGTTGGACCGTCTCCTCGTGTTGTGGGAGCCGGACATTGATCCCCAGGGAATTGGCTACCAGCTGAATCAGTCGAAAAGCGCCATCGGTTCGGGGCAGTTGCTCGGCCGAGGGTTCCTGGCGGAAGACTCGTTCACCAGCTTCCGCTACGTGCCCGAACAGGAGAACGACTTCATCTTCACCGCCGTGGCCGAGCAGTTCGGCTTTGTCGGCGGTGTGCTCGTGATAGTGGCCTTTGTGATCATCGTCTGGCGTTTGTTGGTGATAGCGGCAAATGCCAGAGACAGGTTCGGTGCTCTCATCGCCGTCGGCGTCGCATCGATGATCGTCTTTCACGTCTTCGTGAACATCGGGATGACCATCGGCATCATGCCGGTGACGGGTCTGCCCCTTCCCTTCCTGAGTCAGGGCGGTTCGTTCTACATGGCGATGACCCTCGCCCTGGGGATCGCAAACTCGGTGTGGCTGATGCGCACACCTGTACCTGGAGAGAACCAACTGCTTTGACAACTGAGGGGAGACGCCTGGCCCTCAGGACTGGGTTCGGATTCCTGCAACGCCTACCACTCCTTGTCGCTCTGCTCGTGATCTCCACCGGCGCCTGTGTACCGACTCCGCGTTCAGAGCACGGAAGCGTTAGCCTCGCCGGGTGTACAGGCGGAGCAGTGAGGGGTGGGTCGAGGTCATCTGTGGGCCGATGTTCAGCGGGAAGAGCGAGGAGTTGATTCGTAGGGTCACCCGTTCCAAGATCGCCCGAATCCCCATCCAGGTGTTCAAACCTCAACTCGACGACAGGTACGCCGAAACTGAGGTCGTCTCGCACTCTGCCTGGAAAATCGATGCAATCCCTGTCACAGATTCGACGCAAATGTTGCGTTCGGTTTCGGACCACACCCGGGTGATCGGCATCGATGAGGGCCAATTCTTTGACGAGGGACTGGTCGAGGTGGTCGACAATCTCGCTGCGACCGGGATGCAGGTGATAGTGGCGGGTCTCGACACTGACTACCTGCGACGACCGTTCGAGCCCATCCCTGCCCTCTGCGACAGGGCCGAGTACGTGACCAAGATGCTCGCTGTATGCCACCGGTGCGGGGGTCCGGCGCTCTACACCCAACGAATAGTCCAATCCGACGATCTCGTCGTCCTCGGGGCGCAAGACGCTTACGAGGCGCGCTGCCGGATGTGTTACGACCCTGGTGAGCCGGAGCAGCCCGAGCTGGGACTCGACTGAGCGGCAACCAACTCGGTATCCGCGAAAGCTTCTGTTATCCTTCAGTCGTCGGGAGGCGTCTTCGAGCCTTCGTTCTCGGCGCCCCCGTCTTTCGACTCTTTTCGGTCGTATCCCCCAGGAAAAGGGTGCGACCTCATACACATTTTCAGAGGAGTGAGAACAAATGGCTCTATTCCGTAGGAAGGGCCCAGAGATCGTCCGTAAGTCCTCCGCAGGGGGGACCGTCGAAGAGCACAAGACCTTGCGGGTGAAGGGGCAGAAGGTCGAGGTCCGCAGGGTCGAGGCTCCCGCCCCGAGTAAGCGCACGAAAGACACCGGCCGGCGGTCGTCGAACAAGAAGGCGGCCAGAGAGAAGAGCACGACTGGTGCTTCAGCCCGCAACGGTCTCTCCACTTCCCG
>DASTBQ010000017.1:0-3394 GCA_035711995.1 Acidimicrobiia bacterium
CTCCGGTTCTGCCTCGGTGAGAAACCCCAGGGTGCCGAGATTGAAGCCGAGGACCGGGACGTCCCAATTCACCGCTCTGTAGACGGCACCGAGCATCGTTCCGTCGCCGCCCACCGCCAGCACCATGTCAGGGGTGACCTCGGAGGCGTCAACTACGGAGCCGCCTTGGCTCTCGATCAGAACGGTCAGCCGTTCCGCGAATTCGGAGATCTCAGGCCGCCCCGCACGCACGTGGAGGTCGAACTTCAATTGTGGTCGGTCTCTTCGAGGATCTGGCTGAGAAGAGCAACCAGCTCAGCTGCGGGGCCGGGGAGCTCTGCCGGGTCGAGTTCCTCGAGTTGTGTCAGCTTCGCCTCGATCTCCTCGATCTGATGCGGAGTGAGGTCCATGTCGTCTTCGATTATGACGGTTGAATACCCGAAAGGACCAGATCTACCGCAGCGGGAAAGTCGGCGACGACGTGATCTGCCGCCAGCGTCGTCGCGGTTTCGCCATCGGTCACGCCCGTGAGGACGAGAACCGACACCCAATCGGGCTCCGCTCTGGCCAGGGCAACGTCTGTGTCGGGGCGATCCCCCAGCACCCAAGCCGAACCCACACCACGGGACCTGATCAGCCGTCTCATCGGTTCGTTGGGCTTACCTGCGACCACCGGATCGACACCCGAAGCGGCAGCGATCGCTGCCACTATGGCCCCGGCACCGGGCATGACACCCGACTCGGTGGGGAAAGTGACATCGTCGTTGGTGGCGATGAAACGAGCCCCACCCAATATTGCGTTCATCGCCTTTCCGACCAGGTCATAGCTGAGCTGACGGGTGAGACCGACCAGAACCGACCTCGCCTGTCGAGGATCCTCGGTCTCGGTAAGACCAGCGCGAGCCACCGCGTCACGTACGCCCTCCTCTCCTACTACCAGAACCGGACCGTCCTCCGGTCCCAGCACACCCACAGCAGCCAGGGAAGAGGAGAGGACCTGCTCGGGCTCGACCGACACACCGGTCAGTCGTCTGATCTTCTCCGCCCCCGCTTCCGGAGTTCGCGTCGAGTTGTTGGTTATGTAGAAGATGGACAGATCTGCTCTGTCCAGTCGACGTAGGGCTTCCGGCACACCGGCTATGACCACCTGCCCGCGATAGATCACTCCGTCCAGATCGCAGAGAACGGTCAAGCCGGGTCCAGGAACCTGCTGAAGATCTGGCGGTACATCTCGGTCGTCCGCCGCACCGATTCCACCGACACCCGTTCGTCATGACCGTGGAACAATGCCAGCATCTCGGAGAAGTCCATCCGTCCGTCGTAGAGCCCCACCCCGTACGCGACGGTTCCCCTCTTCCTCCAGAACCTGGCGTCGGTCGCCACGTTCATGATCATCGGAAGGAGACGACGGTGCCCTTCGATTTCCTCGACTGTGTCGGCTATCGAATCCCACAACGGGTTATCGATCGGGCTCGATGTCGCCTCGAAGTCCTGGATCGGCTCGATGTCGATGTCGTCCCGAGCCGAACCCATCGCCTTGTAGAGCAGTGAGTCGACAAACGCTCGGTCCGTGCCCGGCAATGCCCTGATGTCGATGTTCGCCTGGGCGTTGCTCGCGATCACATTCGATTTGATCCCGGCGTTCAGCATGTTCGGTGAGATGGTGAGATGGGTCACTGCGTGTGCGTAGCGGGTGAAAAGGGGATCGTCGACGGCGAAGAGGTCGAGCGCATCGTCGACCCGGTCCGGATCGACCAGAGCGGTCTTCAACTCAGCATCGAGGTCGAGGGAGGCCACGAACTCCCGCCACTCGTGTGTGATGACCACCGGCATCGGTTCAGCGAATATGCCGTGAATCGCGGTCACCATCTTCTCGAGTGCGTTGTCGGCACGAAACGGCGCCGAACCGTGGCCCGGAGTGCCCGAGGCTCGCAACAACGACCAGTAGGCACCCTTCTCGCCGGTCGCCACCGGAACCGCCGGTCGGCTGGCATAAGAAACATGGGGATAGGCAACTTCGGTGAGCATGTAGTCGACAGCGACGTCATGCCACCGCTCCTCGACGAGAGGCATCGCCCCCAGGGCACCACCGGCTTCCTCATCCGCCAGAGCGATGAATGCCAGGTCGCCACGCGGTTTCATCTCGCCCCGGATATATGGGCGGGCGGCAACGGCCATCGCCGCGGTCACGTTGAGCATGTCGACGGCGCCCCGCCCGAACACGTAACCGTCCACGATCTCTGCGCCAAAAGGATCGCGCGACCAGCCCGACTCCTCCACCGGCACGACATCGAGATGTGGGGTCAAACCCAGAGATGGTGCGTCGGGTTCGGTGCCTCGCACCCGGTAGATGAGAGTTTGTCGACCCGGAGCTATTTCGAAGATCTCTCCGTCGACTCCGAAATAGTCGACCAGGGTGGCCACCGATCGATGTTCGTGACCGCTCTCCGGTGTGCCGTCGTTGACACACTGATTGCGAATCAACTCCTGGAGAAGGGGGATCGCATCCGTGGTCATCGGCGCAGCGTACCGACGAGGTCGTACATCGTCGGAGTCAGCGGATAGTCGGCTGCCTGATCGAGCGGGACCCATCGGGCGTCCGCGGCGTCATCAGCCGGGGCGAGTTGTCCACCGACGACAGTGCCCCGAAAGTCGATCAGGACGATGTGATAATCAGCGTCGATCGCTTCGCCAACCCAGACGACCTCACCCACTTCGACGGTCAAACCGGTCTCCTCGGCGACTTCGCGACGTGCCGCATCGCGAAGTGACTCGCCAAACTCGACCTTGCCGCCCGGCACGGCCCAAAGCCCCCGGCCCGGGTCCTTCCCACGCTGCACCAGGAGGATGCGACCATGATCCATCACTGCCACTCCCACCCCGACCAGTGGGAGGTCACTTCCGATTGTCGTCATGGTGCATGATTATCGAGCGAGCCGAGAAGCCTCCCGCTTCGAAGAAGTTCTTGGCGAGGCGATGACCGGGCAGGACATGTGCGTCGAACTTGGTGATGCCTCTTTCTCTGAGCATCGCGAGAGCGGTTTCTCTCATCGCCTCCCCTACCGCAACCTCGCGGGCATCGTGATCGACATATATGAGCCGCAATGCGCCCACCCTTTCCCCGTCGGCCTGGGCGAGTAGACGTTCGATCCGCACGAGGAGGAAACCAAGCGGGTAATCGTCGATCTCCCCAACGAGGACGAGTGTCTCGGGATCGTCGAGCGCACCTCGTAAAGACTCGGCAACAGGCTCGTCCAGCCCATCAGCCACCGGCCACATGGCATGGAGTGCTGTCATCTCCTCCTCGAGCTGTCGGTAGAGATTCTCCAGCGTCGGGACGTCGTCTTCGGTTGCTGGTCTGGCGGTGACGTTCATCGGCCTCTACCGAAGATGCGACCGAACCCCCAAACCGTCA
>DASTBQ010000018.1:0-2668 GCA_035711995.1 Acidimicrobiia bacterium
GATGACGAAGGCGAGGGTGGTGGCCTGATCACCGCTCAGAACGGAATCGGCCATCCAACTGCCAAGGCCGGGCCAGCCGAAGATCGTTTCCACTACCACCGTTCCCTCGAACATGATCCCGATTGAGAGACCTATGACCGTGACCGTGGGGATGAAGGCATTGCGGCGGGCGTGACGACGGACGACGAGTCGCTCGGGGAGGCCTCGGGCCCGAGCCGCATCGACATAGTCCTTACCCATCTCCTCGAGGAGCGACGAGCGCATCATTCTGGTGACGATGCCGACTGCCCCGTATCCCAGGGTGAGGGCCGGAAGGACGAGGTGCCAGACCGCATCCTTGAGGCCGGCCCAGCTACCGGCGAGGATCGAATCGATCACGTAGAAGTTGGTGGGATGAGGGATGCTGGCCCATACCCGGAAATCGGATCTCCCGTGCGGGAACCAGCCGAGATAGGACCAGAAGATGATGAGGAGCACGATCCCAAGCCAGAACGTGGGCATGCTGGCTCCACCAACTGCGAACACACTTGTGAGCTGATCGGACAGCCGGTTGCGACGTCTGGCGGAGAACGTGCCGAGCCCGATCCCCAACGTGACCGCCCACAAAGAGGCGGCGACGCCCAACTCGAAAGAGGCGGGGATCCGCGACCTGAACACATCCACCACCGGCGAGGCGGCGACCGCCGACCACCCCAATTCACCCCGGATCACTCCTCCGAGCCAGGCCAGGTATTGCATGGGCACCGGCTCGTCGAGGTTGAACCGCTCCTCCAGCGCGGCGATCTCTTCATCGGTCATCCCCGGTTCTAGATAGGGACCGATCGTGGTGCCGCCGAGCCGGGTCATCGAGAAAACGAGGATGCTGACGACCACGATTACGAAGGGCAGTGCCAGCAACCGACGCGTTATGTACCTATGCACGCTTCAGACTTCCTTCGGCGAGGATCGGTAACGACCTGACAGTACCGCCGGACAGGAATTGTCCCGTCCGGCGGTGCGATGCACTCCGAGCAGTTCGGGTGCAACTTCTGTCATTGGATCCGAGCTACCTCACTTGCTGTAGAGCGCCCAGTACTGCGACGGCCGGGCCCACATCGGGTTCTCGACGTGACCCTGCACCCACTCACCGGATGCCGAGGGAGCGCCCTCGTTGGCCGGCATGATCCACATCGCCTCCTCGAAGAGAACGTTTTGGATCTCAGAGAGGATGCTCAGGCGCTCCTCTTCGTCCAGGGTGGTGCGAGCGGAGTTGATCAGAGTGTCGATCGCCTCGGGATCGGAGTAGCCGTCGACGAAGCTGTTGACCGCCCCGTACCTGCCGTCTGACAGTGCGCTGTCGAACAGGTAGGCGTCCGGCGTGCTGTATTGCGAGCTGGTGTACGACCACATCGCCACCGGCAAGGGGTCAGTCGCCAGAATCTCGTCGAACTGTGCCTCCGGCACCGCCATCACATTGACATGAAAGTTCGGGTTAAGAGCTTCGATGCTGTCTTTCAGCGTCAGAGCGGCACCAGTGAACCCCTCGTGAGTTTGGTCGCTGGCTATGGAGATGGTGAATCCCTCATCCCAGTAACCGGCCTCGCGGAAGAGCTCCTCCGCCCGAGCCGGATCGGTCTCGTAAATCGGAGCATCGGGGTCGTACCCATACATCTCGACGGGGAGGATGAAGCTGTTACGACCACCGAGTCCGCCCAGGATCCCGTCGATCATGCCCTGGTAGTTGTAGGCATAGTTAAAGGCTTGCCGTACCCGCACGTCCTGGAAGAAGTCGAGCGGGATGGTGTCGCCCTCGGGTAGGCAGTCCTCGCAGATGTTCATGTTCATGCCGATCTGGAGCACCTGAAGGTCAAGGATGCTGGTGTCGACGACCGCGTGCTCGATAGGCTCGATCGAGGGCACGTCCGTGGGGCTGATGTCGACGATGTCGTACTCCCTTGCCTGCAAACCGGTGGCCGGCGTGTCGACGATCAACTCCCAACGCACGGGCAGGTGGGCCGGCTCACCCCAATAGTCGGGGTTGATGTCGAAGGTCATGCGGTCACCGCGTTCCCAGGTGGCGAGGGTGTACGGACCGGTCCCCACCATGTTCTGGGCCATGAACTCGTTGGGCTGACCGGCGACCACGCCACCGTTTGCTTCCACCGCGTCCTGGCTGACGACTGATGCCACTGGATGGGCAGCGAGGAAGGCGAGGAAGGAGGCGTCGACCTCGTTCAGGGTCACTTCGAAGGTGAGGTCGTCGACTACCCGGGTCTCGGCCACGTTCTCAAACAGTGGTGCCTGGCCTTCGGGAAGGTTCATCTCGACGACGCGATCCCACGAGTACTTGACGTCCTCGGCCGTCATGTCGGTGCCGTCGGAGAAGACCACGCCCTCCCGGAGCGGGAAGGTGTAGGTAAGCCCGTCCTCGGAGAGCAAGCCATTCTCCTGGCTCGGAACCTCGGTCGAAAGCTGCGGGATAACCGAACCGTCCTCCGCGTCAATGAAGACCAGCCGGTCGTAGACATTGAGGATGACGTCCATGCCGACATCGTTCCCGTTGACGGCAGCGGGATCGAGGTTGAAGACGTCGTCGTTGACAGTGGCCACCAGCACGTCGGGGTTGGGCACGTCACCGGAACCTGCCGCCGCCGTCGTACCAGAGCTCGATGTCGTTTCGGTAGTCCCT
>DASTBQ010000019.1:0-18631 GCA_035711995.1 Acidimicrobiia bacterium
AATGAATGCGACCCAGTTGCCGACGGAGCCCGAGATCCTCACGACCACGGTCGGTTCCTACGCCACCATCGAATGGCTGTTGGCCTCGCCGTCCGAACAGGCCATGGTGGATGCCACCTCCACCGTGATCCATACCCAGAAACGGGCAGGGATTGATCTACCGACCGACGGCGAGCTCTACAGATTCGACCCCAACCATCCCGAGACCAACGGGATGATCGACTACTTCGTATCGCGAATGGGCGGTGTCCGCAGCGAGGTGGGCCGTAGTGACAACGCAGTGTTCGCGACAAAGTCGGAAACCGGATTTCGTCGCAAGCCCGCAGGCGTCGTCGAAGCCGCAATCACAGAGGGGACCCTCGACCTGCCATCAGCCTATGAGCGCTCGGCGTCGGTCGCCGACGGGCCGCTCAAGTTCACCGTGACCAGTCCGTTCATGCTCGCCCGGATGCTCCTGGATATGCACTACCACGACATCGAGGCCCTGACGATGGCAATCGCCGACTGTCTCGCCGGGCAGATGGGCGATCTCGAAGCGGCATGCGTGCAGATCGACGAAGCGAACGTCCCGGGCAATCCCGAATTCGCCCCAATCGCTCAGGCCGGGATCAATCGCGTGCTCGAGTCGATCGGGGGGGAGAGCGCCGTCCACTTCTGCTTCGGCAACTACGGTGGACAGTCGGTCCAGTCAGGCGACTGGGAGCCACTGATCGAATTCCTCGACGGTCTCAAAGCCGATCATCTCGTGCTGGAGATCGCCCATCGCCCCGAATCCGACCTGGAAGCACTCAAGGAAGTAGGAGACCATCTGGCCATCGGCGTCGGTGTCATCGACATCAAGGTGAATCACATCGAGACACCCGCCGAAGTCGCTGCCCGAATCGAGACTGCGATCAAGGCATTCGGTCCGGATCGGGTCCGCTGGGTGCACCCGGACTGTGGGTTCTGGATGCTCAAGCGATCGGTCGCCGACCGAAAGATCGCCGCCCTCGTGGCGGGTCGGGACGAATTCCTCGGGCTCTGAGGGGCACCACCCATTCCCCTTGTCTCGTGAGAGCCATAATGGCAAGCGCTTTCTGTAGACGGTCCAAGGAGGAGTCTTGACTGGAGAGAACCGGTTCGATGTCGTGATCGTGGGTGGTGGGCCAGCCGGCGCGGTGCTGGCGACACGACTCAGCGAGAACCCCGACCGTCATGTGCTGCTGATCGAAGCTGGACCCGACTACGGCGATGACCTGGTCAATTGGCCACCCGAACTTCTTTTCTCCCAGGAGCAACCACTGGAGTCGCACTCTTGGGGATTGCACGATGCCGGCAATGGAATGCCGCTTCCCCGGGCACGTCTCCTCGGTGGGTCGTCAGCTGTCAACGCCTGCTACTGGATCAGGGGGTCAGCGGCCGACTTCGACGATTGGGAGGGCTTGGGTAACCCGGGTTGGGGTTTCGACGGGCTACTCCCCTTCTTCCGGAAAGCCGAGAGCGATCCGTTGGGCGGTCCGCTCCACGGCAGCGACGGTCCGGTGAAGGTCTGGCGAACCGAGAAGTGGTCACCGGGGGACCTTGCAGTCACCGAATCTGCGGTGGCCCTCGGTCTCGACAAGGTCGACGACGTGAACGGCCATCGCGATCAGTTGCCTTCGGTGGGACCTGTGCCGAAGAACATGGTCGACTACAACCGGCTCAATGCTGCAATGAGCTATCTGACACCGGTGCGGGGGCGTTCCAACCTGACGATACGCCCCGAGACCCAGATCGACCGTGTGCTGTTGGATGGCAGACGGGCGACCGGGGTGATCACTACGGATGGCGAGAGGATCAACGCCGACTTGGTGGCGCTCGCTGCTGGGGCCTACTTCACCCCGGGGATCCTGAACCGATCCGGATACGGCAACGAGCCCGACCTGCGCGATCTAGGCATCGAGGTTCGCCAGCATCTTCCCGGTGTCGGTCAGAACCTGCTCGACCATCCCTTCGCCATCGACGTGGTAGGTGGTGTGATGACCCCCGAGGCGGTCTTCGGTGAGAAGCTGCAGGGCCAGGCCGTCGTCCGAAGCCGATCAGAGGAGTCGACAGAGATCGACTGTCACATCTACAACGCTCAATACTTCGACGCGGAGAGTGGCAAGTGGATGATCTCGGCCGCCGTCTCGATGGTCAACGCCCGATCGACGGGGACCGTTGCCCTCACCTCCGACGACCCGAAGGCGCTTCCCCGGATCGAGCACCGGCACTACTCCGAACCGAGCGACCTGGAGCGGATGTGCGACGGCATCGAGTTCGCGCAACTTCTCTTCGACACCGCACCCCTCGTCGACATCTACGAACCGGTGACCGGTATTCGGTGGGACACAAGTGACCGGGATCGTCTCCGACTGACAGTCCGGGAGCGTTCCGTGTCCACCAACCACTGCTCAGGCACGGCCAAGATGGGCCCGTCGAGCGATCCCTCGGCGGTAGTCGATGTGGACGGACGGGTCTACGGCGCCGAGAACCTGATCGTGGCAGACAGCTCGGTGTTCCCAACCTGCCCCCGAGGCAACATCCATTTCCCGGTGGTGGCGGTGGCGGAGAAGATCGCCGCGGGTCTGGTCTGAGGACACCAGATCCCATCAGTCGTCCAGGGAGGCGACGAGACGAGTGGGCGCGGTCATCCGATACGAGACTTCGAGTAGTTCCGCCACCTCGTCGAAGTCGGAGTCACTCGTGAGATCGAGCCCGAGCCAACCGTATGGACCGAGATAAGCCGGGATCCAGATGCGATCGTCGGCCGCGAGGGCGGGTCGCTCCTCGGGGTCGGGGAAGAAGACGATGGCATGGTCGTGTGCCACCCAGTCACCGTCGATGCGGATCGAGCCCCCGAAGTATGCAAACACCTTCTGGGTGAAGAAGACAGGTCTGCCATGGGATTCCTTCTCCGCGGCTCCGGGGAGGGCCAGGGCTATCTCCCGCACCCGACCCAAGAGCGGATCCACAGGGTCATACATCCGGGGATGGGCCATGTCGTCAGCATATGCGCCAACTAATACCGTTCTGAACGCGCCCTATGCGTTCGACGACCACCGCTTGTTTGCGGGCAGCGGGACGTCTCCATAGCCGTGGCATCGGGCCTCGCAGACCAGGAGCTCGAAGAGGATGTATCGGTTGGCTGGGGTATAGCTCGCCGCTTCGGCCACCGCCGCCCAAAGTTCATGGTCGTCGACGGGTACCCCGGTTCCGGATACCGAGAACTCGCCACCGGTGCCGGCGTTGTCGGGCACGCCGCTGTGCACTGCGTAGAAACCTCTCTCCTCGAGATCCCTTGCTTTGGGCGACGTCGGCTCCATGTACAGATAGAAGCCCTCCGGGGTGAAGATCGGCGTCACCGGGTGAACCCGAGGTGTCCCGGCACGACGGATCGTCCCCAGATAGGCGGGAGCTGCTGTGAGCCGATCGGCACCGAAAGAGGCGAGATCGGGCTCGGCAGACGCGAACTCACCCCAGGTGAAAGCCCGGGGTGAACCGGATCGCGTCATCTGTATCGGCCTCAGGCCTGCTCGATGCGGATCATGTTCCCTGCGGGGTCGCGCACCGCCGCATCGCGTGAACCCCAGAATTGGTCGGCCGGCTCGGAGAGGACCTCGACACCCGGCGCGGACGCTGTCTTGTCGAACGTCGCGTCCAGATCGTCGGTACGGAAAAACGGGCCGGGAAGCTCACCCTTGGCCAGCAGGGCAGCCAGAGCGTCGCCGTCCTCCTGGGAGCGGCCGGCATGTGGCTGGGACAACACGATCCTGATATCGGGTTGGCTCTCGGTGGCCAGAGTTATCCAACGGAAACCGCCGTTCTCGACCTCGTCTTCGACAGTCAGGCCCAGGGTGTCCCGATAAAAAGCCAGAGCGGCATCGGGATCGTCGACGTAGATGTGCACGGTGCTGAGTGAAACGCTCATGAATTCGAGGCTACGAGGCCACGGTCACAGATGCTTCTTCAAAACTGCTCACATCGGCAGATGCTCGAGGTTCTTTGCGGGGTCGGCT
Source organism: Acidimicrobiia bacterium (assembly GCA_035711995.1). Classification (GTDB taxonomy): domain Bacteria; phylum Actinomycetota; class Acidimicrobiia; order Spongiisociales; family ZC4RG35; genus JANQRA01. The sequence continues at coordinate 4,017 of DASTBQ010000019.1, forward strand.
GACCACCATCAAGCGACACGACGGGACACCAACCAACTCCTCGTGATCCCGACCACGGTATGCGCTGGGTGATTCCCCAACCAGTTCGGTGAACTTCGACGAGAAAGAGCCGAGACTGGTACATCCCACTGCCATGCAGACCTCGGTCACGTTCATGTCTGTGTTGCGCAGCAAAGTCTTGGCCCGCTCGATACGCCGGGTCATGAGGTACGAGTAAGGGGTCTCCGAATACACGGCCCTGAAGCGACGACTGAAGTGTGCCGGGGACATTGCCGCCGTCCTGGCCAGGGCCGGAACGTCGAGCGGCTCGGCATATTCGCGATCCATGCGGTCCCGAGCTTGACGAAGCAAGCGAAGCTCCACGAGGTCGACACCCATGAAAATGAGAGTACCCGGGCTCAGTTCGGGCTAAGCCCTACGTACTCGGCCAGGTGCTTGCCGGTCAGCGTGGTCCCGCCGGCGACGAGGTCGGCCGGGGTACCCTCGAACACGACACGGCCACCGTCGTGACCGGCGCCCGGCCCGAGGTCGATAATCCAGTCGGCATGGGACATCACTGCTTGGTTGTGCTCGATGACGATCACCGACTTCCCCGAATCGACCAGCCGGTCGAGAAGATCGAGGAGATTGTCGACATCCGCGAGGTGAAGCCCCACGGTCGGCTCGTCGAGGACGTAGATCCCGCCCTTGTCCCCCATGTGAATGGCCAGCTTGAGCCGCTGCCGCTCACCTCCGGAAAGGGTGGTCAGCGGCTGGCCGAGGATGAGATAACCCAGGCCCACCGCCGACATCCGCTCCAGGATCACATGGGCCTTAGGAACTCCCGACTCTCCCTCCGAGAAGAAGCTCTCTGCCTCGTTGACCGACATCTCGAAGACATCGCTGATGTTCTTGCCCCCGAGCTCGTATTCGAGCACTTCGGCCTGGAAACGCTTGCCCTCGCAGACCTCGCACGGAGTCGACACGGTATCCATGAACCCGAGTTCGGTGTAGATGACACCCGCTCCGTTGCAGTTGGAGCAAGCGCCGTCCGAGTTGGGGCTGAACAGACCCGGCTTTACGTTGTTTGCCTTGGCGAACGCGGCACGGATGGAGTCGAGCATGCCGGTGTATGTCGCGGGGTTGCTTCGTCTCGAGCCCTTGATCTCGGTCTGGTCGACCATCACGACATCGCTTCCGAACAAGGCACCTGAGAGCAGCGAGCTCTTCCCCGATCCGGCGACACCGGTGACGACGACGAGGACACCGAGAGGGATGTCGACGTCTACGTCCTTGAGATTGTGGAGGTTGGCACCCCGAATCTCGAGTGCCTCGGTGGAGGTGCGCATTTGCTGTTTGACGGACGCGCGGTCGTCGAGATGGATGCCGGTCAGGGTTCCGCTCTGTCGCAGCTGTTCGACCGTGCCTTCAAAAACCACTTCTCCCCCTGCTGTGCCGGCACGGGGACCGAGGTCTACGACGTGGTCGGCGATCTCGATCGTCTCCGGCTCGTGCTCGACAACGAGGACGGTGTTTCCTTTGTCTCTCAGTTGTACGAGGAGATCGTTCATGCGTTGCACGTCGTGGGGGTGCAAGCCGATGGTCGGCTCGTCGAACACGTAGGTCACGTCGGTGAGTGCCGAGCCGAGGTGTCGGATCATCTTGGTGCGCTGGGACTCGCCACCCGAGAGGGTGCCGGTCGGCCGATCCAAGGACAGGTAACCGAGGCCGATGTCGACGAACGAGTCGAGAGCCTGCTGCAAGGCTGTGAGAAGCGGCTTGGCTGAAGGCTCGTCGAGATCTCTGATCCACTGGGCGAGATCGCTGATCTGCATCGCACAGAGTTCGGCAATGTTCTTCCCGGCGATCTTCGAAGAGCGCGCTCCCTCGTTGAGCCTCGTGCCCTCACAGTCGGGACAGGTGGTGAACGTCACCGCTCGCTCGACGAACTCCCTGAGGTGTGGACGCAGCGTGTCCAGATCTTTGGAGAGCATCGACTTCTGGATCTGGGGGACGAGACCCTCGTAGGTCAGATTGAGGTCGTTGATCTTGACCTTGGTCGGCTCCTTGTAGAGGAAGTCGTTCAGCTCCTTCTTGGTGTACTCGGCGATGGGCTTGTCAGGGTCGAAGAAGCCCGAGTCCGTGAAGAAACGAACCGACCAGCCACCGGTCTTGTAGCCGGGCACGGTGATGGCGCCCTCGCTCAGCGACAGACTCTCGTCATAGATCTGGCTCAGGTCGATGTCGTTCACCGAGCCCTTGCCTTCACACCGGGGACACATCCCGCCGAGGTAGACGAGGTTGCGGACCACCTTCCGCTCACCGTCACCCTTGTCGACGTTCATCGCACCACTCACAGAGGCGGTCGGGACGTTGAACGAGAAGGCGGTTGGCGGCCCCACATGTGGCTCACCGAGACGGCTGAAGAGAAGTCTCAGCATCGCATTGGCGTCGGTGGCAGTGCCTACGGTGGATCGAATGTTGGCGCCCATCCGCTCCTGATCCACGATGATCGCCGTGGTCAGACCGTCAAGGACGTCGACATCGGGCCGCGCCATCGTTGGCATGAATCCCTGGACGAAGGCGCTGTAGGTCTCGTTTATGAGACGTTGTGACTCGGCGGCGATGGTGTCGAAGACGAGGGAGCTCTTCCCAGATCCTGAGACACCGGTGAACACGGTGAGACGTCGTTTCGGGATCTCGATGCTGACGTCTTTGAGGTTGTTCTCCCTTGCTCCGGTGACCCGGATGAAGTCGTGGCTGTCCGCGGCATGCATGGCGCCCACGCTAGATCAGCCCGCGATGAGTGAATTCCATGATTGGCAAACCTACGGTCCGCAGGTCTCAACGGCTTCTCCGATCCTGCTCAGTTCAGGCACGCACTTCTTGTCTCATGAAGGAGACGTAGGCCAAGGCGAACAACGCTGCAGTCATCGCAACCAGCACGACGAGCTGTGGCCATATGACGCCCAGGCTCTGGGTCAGATCCAGCTCGGACACGATCGCTCTGTCCACCTGCTCCAGGGTCACGAAACTAGTTGTTCGCACTTCGGGATCGAGCAGGACGGTTGATCCCTCCCTGAAGAGTGTCAGCGGCGACATCTGGGAGATCAGATGCTCGGTCCGAGCGTTCGCCAACACGGCAGCATCAGACCCGTCGTCCGGGCTGACCACATCGGCGATGGCGCCGAAGATGAACCCGCCGAACAGAGCCAGCACCAACCAAACACCGACCGGAATCAACGCCGAGGTGGCCGCCCGGTTGGTCCTCACCGACACCAGCGTCGCCAGACCCTGCCAGAAGGCAACGTAGACGATGGCGAATACCAGCCAGACCATTAGACGGGAGACCTCAGATGCGGTTGGAACCAGACCGAGTCGAAAGATGCCGATTCCGGCCACGAACACGACCAAGGCGGTCAGCATGATCGAGATGACTGACATCCCGGCGACGAACTTTCCGAGGATCACCTCATCGCGGTGGATGGGCTGGGAGAGCAACCGGGGCAAAGTGCCCTGTGCACGCTCCCCGTTCACGGCGTCGAAGCCGAACATGATTCCGAGCAGGGGCGCCAGGAATCCGACAAAGATGATCAGTGGAAATGGCACCGGATCTGTGGTGACGGTGAACAGCTTCAGAAAAAGTGCCGAGATCCCCTCCGCCTCCGGTGCGATCTCCCGGATACCACCGGAAGCGGCGAACACGGCCGCACCGGTGGCGATCCCGAGAACGGCGAGGAGGACCACGAAACGCCCGGAGTAGAGATGATCGGCCAGTTCCTTCCCTGCCACCACCCGCCAGCCGCCTCGAGTCGGCTCCGGTCGCTGCCGGACTTTCGCCGTCGGCGCGACATCACTGGTCATACCACTGCCTCCCTCTTCTCGAAGTACCGGCGATAGACGGCGTCCAGGTCTTCGTCCAACCGTCTCACCCCCGTCAGCTTCACACCCGCCTCGACTAGTTCGTTCACGGTGTCCGGGATCGCCCCCATCTCAACGAGCGCGACCCAGGAATCCGGGGCAGTGCCTTCGACCACGTCTCCCACTGACGCGATCCGCTCCAACCTGTCCAGAGCCGAATCAGTGCCCTCGGCAAAACGAAACTCGACCCGAACGTTGCCCTCTTGCTGTGCCGCCAGTTCGTGGGGTGTCCCCTGGGCAACGACTGAGCCAGCGACGAAAACGGCGACCCGATCACACACGGCCTGCACCTGATTGAGCAGGTGGCTCGACAGCAGCACGGTCACGTCGCGCTCCCGAGCCAGGGACCGAATCATGTCGAGGATCTCGGCAACGCCCTCGGGGTCGATAGCGGTAGTCGGCTCGTCGAGGATCAGAATCGAAGGGTCCTTCACGAGTGCGTCGGCCAGACCGAGCCGCTGCTTCATGCCCCGGGAGTACTCCCCGGTTCGCTGATCCCCAGCGGCTGCAAGACCCACCTCCTCCAGCAACTCGTCGATGCGCCGGTCGGCGTCAGGCACGTGGTTGAGCCGGGCGGTGAACCGGAGGTTCTGTCTGCCGCTCAGGTCGTCATAGAACCCCACCGCATCTGGGAGATATCCGACTCTTCGTTTGACTTCGAGCGGGTTGCGGCGGGGGTCCATTCCCAGCACTTCCATGCTCCCAGCCGAGGGGTCGGTGAGACCGAGCAGCATCAGGATCGTCGTGGTCTTGCCCGCACCGTTTGGCCCGAGTAACCCGAAGATCTCACCGGTGGCGATGTCGAGGTCGAGACCGTCGACTACGACCAGATCGCCATACTGCTTCGTCAGCTTCGACGTGTAGATGGCTGTGGACACGGTCATCTCCTGCCAAAGCGTCTGAACACCCAGGCCAGACCGGCCAACGTGAGGGCGATCAGGGCAATTCCGATCAGTCCCCACAGCGGGGAGGGATTCACGGTCGTACGCACGTCGACTTCGGCGTTGGCTGACTCACTGTTGGCTGAGAACGTCACTATGTAGTCGCCTGCGATCGCCTGATCCGAAGGGGTAACGGTCGCCTGCACATTGCGCGACTGGCCCGCGTCGAGCTGTTGGACCACTGGCTCTGTGAAGGTCACCTCCCAGTCGGTCGGCGCGGTAGCGCTCATCTCGAGGCCCTGGATCGGAGCGGTTCCGGTGTTGGTGATGATCAAGGGAACATCGGTCGCCCCCTCGGCGCTCACTTCAGTGCTGAGCCGCTGATCCGGTGTGGTCAACTCAATCGAATACGAGCCGACCACTTCGACCACCAGTTCCGTCGACACTTCGTTCTCTGGTGCCGTGGCCTGTACAGCGATGGTGTATTGACCCGCTTCCGTTCGAGGCGGGGAGGTCGCCGACACGTTGACGGTCGCGGTGCTCCCAGATTCGACCTGGATGGTGGATGCCTGCGCCTCCGTCGATGGTTGCGCGGTGACGTCCCAACCTGCAGGCCCGGAGCTGCTCAGCTCGAACTGGAGATCGCTTGGAGTGTCGTTGCGGAGCTCGACGGAGAACGTCGCAGCTTCCCCTGCCGGCACCCGCAGACCCGGGAAGTCGGGTGTGAGGGTGACCTCGCCGCCCGCCTGAGCCGACACGTTCACCTCCAGAGTCAGAGATGCCGAGAACCCACCTTCGGTGGTGACCACCAGGGGATAGGAGCCCTCCGCCGCCTCTACGGGAACCGAGACGTCGACGGTGGCTTCGGGGGTGGTGGGAGCAGCGGTGACTCCCCCGATCTCGAACCCGCCGCCTCGGAACGTGGCGGTCCATCCCTCCGGAAGACCGGAGACCGACAACGTGACAGGAGTGGGCTCAGGCGCCACGATCGTCAGATCGAAGCTGGCCTGCTCGCCTGCTTGGACCGACACACTCGGGTACGGCGTCGTCATCGAGAAAGCGTCTGGCGAGGCGGTTGGCGCCTCCTCCTGAGCGGTCACCGCCGTCACCGGGACCAAGAAAATGACAGCAGCCAACAGAGCTGCCAGCTTGCGTGTGGTACGCATGATGTCTGCTCTCCTCTAGGACTTCTGATCGTCTTGCGATCGGCGATCCAAGATCACGATTCTTAAGATTCCGTAAGGAGGGCGCGAAAGTTTTTTAGGCCGATGTAGTGGTGGCATTGACCAGCGATCGCCCTCATCGTCCGGCAGGGTCGCTGGACGAAGCGAGGTCGATCATGGAGGACGAAGTCACTGCGGGTCGTCTCGACCGTGCTGTCGTCGGCTTCGTTCTCGAAGTGTGTGGTGACACCCGCCCGATCTCCGGAAACAACCCGCGCGGTCTTACCGATAGAGAAGTGGAGGTTCTGCAGCTGATCGCCCGAGGACGGACCAATCGAGAGGTAGGCGACGAGCTCTACATCTCACCGAAGACCGTCGGCCGTCACGTGGAGAACATCTACGTCAAGGTCGGTGTGACCACCCGGGCCGGGGCGACGATCTTCGCAATGGAAAACGGTCTGATCCATTGAGTCGTGAGAGGTTCTCCTCGGCATATCGACGACGCAGCCCGGGTAACAGTGACTTTGTGCCCTGGTCGCCGAGACCGCGGTCACCGATTCTGGGACTACCAAACGGAAGGAGAGACAGATGAGCGCACACGACTTCGAGGGAAAGGTGGCCATCGTCACAGGTGGAGGCTCCGGAATCGGAGAAGCCTGTGCCAGGACCCTGGCCACGGGCGGCGCCAAGGTGGTCGTCGCCGACTTCGACGAGACAGCCGGACAGACGGTCACCAAAGCACTGGAGCGAGACGGCGCCGTGGCCAGCTTCGTCAAGGTCGATGTCTCGAATCCAGAACAGGCCGAAGCGATGACGAACCATGCCGTGGACAACTACGGCGGGCTCCACATAGCGGTCAACAATGCAGGGATCGGCGGAGCGCAGGCCCCGACCGATGAGCAACCGATCGAGGAATGGGACCGAGTCATATCGGTCAACCTGAGCGGTGTCTTCTACGGGATGAAGTACCAGATCCCGGCCATGCTCGAATCCGGTGGAGGATCGATCGTCAACATGGCGTCGATTCTCGGCAGCGTCGGATTCGCCACCTCGTCGGGTTATGTGGCCGCAAAGCACGGGGTCCTCGGGCTGACGAAGACGGCTGCGCTCGAGTATGCGGCTCAGGGGGTCAGAGTCAACTGTGTCGGTCCGGGGTTCATCAAGACCCCGCTTCTCGACGACAACCTCGACGAGGAGACCCTGTCGGCAGTTGCCGCCATGCATCCGGTTCAGCGGCTCGGCGAGCCCCAGGAGGTGGCGAACCTGGTGGCATTCCTGGCCTCGGACGACGCCTCTTTCTGCACCGGTGCCTACTACCTCGTCGACGGGGGATACACATCCCAATAAACCCTCACTGGAGCTCGCCGATCCCCTCCTCACGGAGCTCGCCACCGAAAGCGACGTAGAGGATGAAGATCCTGAGCCAGGTGAGGAACAAGAGCGCGATCAGAAGGCAGACGAGAACGATCGGTGGTGGCCGAAGGAGCCCGACGAGGACGGCGGTCAGCGCCGCCAAGACGAGGGTCGGCGCGATCTGACCGGCCATCCCCGAAGGGAACTCGTCCTCGGGAAGGGCTCGCACCGCAACGGTGATGCCGAGGAGCACGACTGCAACCGAAGAGCTCAGCAGCAAGGCTGGGCCAGGTTCGGTTCGGACATAGGCGGCGTGCTCGACGAGACTCACCATCGCGGCCCCACCGGCTGCGATCGCCATCGTCAACGGCAGGTGGGCGAAGAGCCAAATGCTGAGGGGTGCGCCGGTCTGGTCGGGGACGCGGCGGCCCAGTAGGTCGAAGTAGTTCCACCAGATGCCGTAGCCGATGGTCAGGCCGACGATCCCGGTGGCCACGATGAGCGGGGACCTCTCCGGAGCGTCGATGATCCCGGTCACCACCCCGACGACCACCTCCCCCAAGACGACGATCGTGAACAGACCGACCCGCTCCACTAGAGACGCGGTGACACCTTCGCCGAAACCCTCGGTCCGGCTCCGGGTCATCATCAGGAAGCCGGCGATCACCCAGGCGACGACGATGAACCCCCAGATCCAGATGCGGATCTCATCCAAGAACCCACTGATGACGACGAGGACGACGGTCAGCACCATCCCGCTGAGATACCGCATCGTGACCGGCCGGTATCGAGGATCATCCACGCGCTGCACGGTGTACCACTGCCACGTGAAGAGGATGAACAACAGGGAATAGGTGTAGGCGAAGGCGGCCCCGGTCGCACCGGTCGCCTCGCCGGCGAAAACGGCGAGAAGCGCCAGGAGACCCATCTGCAGGAAGATGTAATTGCGACTTCGTCCGTCGGCGCGGGCGTGAAGCTCGTGCCAGAAAGTCCCGTTGAACCAGGCGAACCAGATGAGCCCGAAGACGATCGAGAAGTCGAGGATCCCCTCCCAGCCGACATGCTGGGCGAGGTGATGGGATACCTGGGCGATGAGGACCACGTAGACCAGGTCGTAGAACAACTCGAGAAAGCTGACCTCACGGGTGTAGAGGACTTCACCATGACGACGCGGCGGCGTCAGGAACCAGGTGCGGAATCCCTTGCGAACCCGTTCGCGGGCTTCGGCGCGCTCAGCCTGGAATGAATCGCTTTTCTCGGCCATGGAGGCCGCCACCGTACCTGGGTGGACTTGTGAAAGACCTGCCAGGCAACGGGCTATTGCCCTTCGGGTGCCTTCACCACGAGAACGTCACAAATCGATAGATGGATCGTCCGATGGCTTGTGCTCCCCAAGACCAGCGAGGCGAAGTCTCCCCGGCCACGTGTTCCGACGACCAACAGTTCTGCTGGCTGTTCGTTGGCGTAGTCGACCAGCGTGTCGGGTGGATACCCTTCGAGATCAACACGTTCGACGTGGACGCCCTCGGATGGGATCACCGACTCGAGCTGGCCCCAGACGTGCTGACGCTGAGCCTCTGCCACCTCCCCCCAGTCGATCGGCACCTCGGAATAGACGATCGGGTAGTACCCGACATGGACGAGGTGGAGATCCGTGTCCCTCCACTTGGCCTGCTCGACTGCGGCTTCCACCACATTCCTCGAAATCGGACTCTCGTCGACACCAGCGACGACCGTCATCACATCCTCCTTCCTAGGTATCTTCCTCCCAGGATCCGCAGGCGGGACACCGACCACTAGAGGCGAAGGTCAGGTTGGCAACGGTCTTTGGATGAGTCGCATTCGTCACAGTGAGGGGCGATTGGCAAACCAGACTGCACGTGCACACCTCGTAGGCCCATCACCATCGAGTGAGCCGATCATATGAAGAACCAGGCTGCATCCTCCAGGAGCTTGGGGGCCACCTTTCGATCACCGGTCGACAGTTCGTCCAAGCCGACGGTTTCGATGGCGTCTCCATGTAGGCCAACCATGACGCCATTTACCCCATCGAGGGCGAGCTCGGCCGCCTTGACCCCAAAGCGGGTGCCCAGGAGACGGTCGTAGGCTGTCGGGACTCCTCCCCGTTGCAGATAGCCAAGGGTCGTCACCCGAGCTTCGAAGCCGGTGCGTGATTCGAGTTCCCGGGCGACCTGCGCTCCGACTCCCCCCAGCCGCTCGAACCCGAACGCATCGAGCCCGACGGTAGAGATGTCGCCGGAGGGTGCAGAAGCCCCTTCGGCGACGACCACCAGCGAGTAGTCCGGCCCCTCGGTGTGCCTGTGGGTCAGGCGGTTAGCCAGTACCTCATAGTCAGTGGGGACTTCGGGAACGATGATTGCCTCCGCACCGCCGGCGATGCCGGAGGACGTGGCGATCCACCCTGCCATCCTCCCCATCACTTCGACCACCATGATTCGGTCGTGAGACTCGGCAGTCGTGGTCAAACGATCGATTGCGTCGACGACGATCTGAACCGCAGTGTGGAAACCGAGTGAAACGTCAGTGCCCGGAATGTCGTTGTCAATCGTCTTCGGAATGCCCACGACCCCGACTTCCCCGGACTCCTCGTGGAGACGGGCTGCAGTGCGCAAAGAGCCGTCACCTCCCAGGACGATCAGTGTTTCGATCCCGGCGGCTTCGATTGTCGCAGCCACCGACTTGTAGCCATCGCCGTGTACGTAGGGGTCGATCCTGGAGGTGCCGAGAATGGTCCCACCCCTGGCGACGATGCCTCGCACATCATCTCGGTGGAGGGGACGGAACCGGCCTTCCATGAGGCCGTGCCACCCCTTCTCCACACCCACCACGTCGCTCCCGGCGACCACCAGCCGGGTCACAACGGCTCGAATGGCCGCGTTGAGACCAGGACAATCACCACCGGCGGTCAGCACCCCAACGGACATGGCCCCTTTTCTAGCGAACGGTCAGCGAAGGTGTGGCTGTGGGTGCCACGTCGAGCGCGCTGGCGTGACACCGAGGGTCGAAGACAGGCCCCGGCGCACTTGGTGGCCGGGGCCTGTCTTCCCCCAAGACGTCGGAGTTCAGTCTTTGGTGAGGACCACCTTCAACGCCCCTGTGTCCGAGGCCCGGCCGAAAACGTCGTACGCCTTCTCGAAGTCAATCATCTCGAAGTGATGGGTGATCAGAGGCGACGGGTTGATCAGACCGCCCTCGATCAGGCGAAGCAGGGTGGGAGTCGAGAAGGTGTCCACCAGCCCTGTGGTGATGGTCACGTCCTTGATCCAGAGCTCCTCCAGGTGAAGCGTCGCCGGCGCTCCGTGAACGCCAACGTTGGCGACACGGCCCCCGGGACGTATCAGCGATGTACACAACTCGAACGTCGCCGGGACACCGACAGCCTCGATAGCCACATCGGCACCGAGTTCTCCAGTGATCTCGTCGATGATCTCCTTGGCATCGACCGTCTGGTTGTTGATGGTCAGGTCGGCACCGAACTGCTTCGCCGCCTCGAGCCGGCTGTCCGCCAGGTCGATGGCGATGACATGGCTCGGGCTGAACAGCCGGGCGCCCAGAATCGCCGCCAGACCGATGGGACCGGCACCGACGACAGCTACGACATCACCCGGCTCGACCATCCCGTTGAGGACGCCAACCTCATACCCGGTCGGAAGGATGTCGGCAAGCATCAGCAGCTGCTCGTCCGCAACGGCATCGGGAGCCGGATAGGTCGACGTGTCGGCGAATGGGACCCGAACGTACTCCGCCTGCGTGCCGTCGATGAGATGACCGAGGATCCAGCCACCACCGCCGAGACACTGGCCGTACCGCCCCTCACGGCAGAAACGGCATGAGCCGCAGGAGGTGATACACGAGATGAGGACCTTGTCCCCGGGCTGAACCCTCTTCACTCCCGGACCAACCTCTTCGACCGTGCCGACGGCCTCGTGGCCGAGGATTCTCCCATCGGTGACGGTGGGGACGTCGCCCTTGAGGATGTGGAGATCGGTTCCGCAGATGGTCACCGAGTCGACACGGACGATTGCGTCGGTGTCGTCCAGGATCTCCGGCTTGGGTACTTCCTCCCACGCCTTGTTACCTGCTCCGTGATAGACCATTGCTTTCATACTCGGGCCTCCTTTCAGACCTCGTCCCGATTCAATCGATGAGTCGGGAGGCGAACCAGGGGAAAAGGACCCTTTCGGCCGGGCGTGTGGTCATCTCCGCCCGGATGCCGAAAGTCCCATCGATAGTGTCAGATGTGCCCTACCTCGGCGACCAGTCGTGACGCATCGTGGGTTCATAGACAGACACTGGACTTGCGAGGGTTTCTCATGAGTATGAGATGGGTTTACGCGTTCGATGAGGTGGCGGAGGCGGAATCTGCCGTAGGCGGCGAATGGGATGGCGTACGCGCTCTGCTCGGTGGCAAGGGGGCCAACCTAGGGGAGATGACCCGGATCGGTGTGCCGGTCCCGCCCGGGTTCACGATCACCACCGAGGCATGCAACGCCTATCTCGATGGTGGTGAGAAGCTGCCCGAGGGACTCATCGACCAGGTCGCAGCCGCACTGCGCGGGGTCGAGACCAAAGCCGGCAAGAAGTTCGGCGACGCCTCCGAGCCGTTGTTGTTGTCGTGCCGGTCAGGCGCGAAGTTCTCCATGCCCGGAATGATGGACACAGTCCTCAACATCGGCATGAACGATGCCGTGATCGAAGGAATGGTCAGACTCACGGGCGACGAGCACTTCGTCTACGACTCCTACCGGCGGTTGATACAGATGTTCGGCTCGGTCGTTCTCGGTGTCCGCGACGAGCCTTTCGAGCAGGTACTCGAGCGCTACCGGACCCAGCGTGGGGTCGCAACTGACGCGGACCTCACCGCAGATGACTTTCGCGCCATCGCCGAGGCGTTCAAGGCGATCGTGGAGCGGTACGCAGGTCGCAGCTTCCCCGACGACCCCCAAGACCAGCTTCATCTGGCGATCGAAGCCGTCTTCCGCTCCTGGAACGGCAAACGCGCCACCGACTATCGGAATGCCGCCGGGATACCCCACGACCTGGGCACGGCGGTGAACATCCAGACCATGGTGTTCGGCAACATGGGCGAGGACTCCGCCACCGGCGTCGCCGTTTCCCGCAACGCCACAACCGGTGAGCCCACAATCGAAGGCGACTATCTCACCAATGCTCAGGGAGAGGACGTAGTAGCCGGGACCCGGGTGACAAAGACGATGGAGCAGATGGCCAACGAGTTCCCCGACAGCTACCGGGAGTTCGAGGTGATCGCCAGGCGTCTCGAGAAGCACTACCGGGACATGCAGGACATGGAATTCACCATCGAACGAGCCAAGCTGTGGATCCTGCAGACTCGGGACGGCAAGCGGACCGCGCAAGCTGCGGTGCGAATAGCCGTCGACATGGCGGAAGAGGAGCTGATCGACAAGAAGGAAGCGATTTCTCGGGTGCAGCCGGAGCAGATCGACTCCTTCCTCCATCCGTCATTTGACGCGGAGGCCAAGACTTCCGCGCTGAATGAGGGTCGGTTCCTCGCCCGCGGTCTCAACGTGTCCCCCGGTGCAGCGGTGGGGGTGATCGCCTTCGACGCCGACCTCGCCGAGCGCTGGGCAAAAGCCGACGGGCGGGACGTCATCATGGTGCGACCCGAGACCAAGCCGGACGACGTCCATGGCATGCTCGCGGCCAACGGGATCCTCACCAGCCGGGGTGGCCGAACCAGCCACGCTGCCCTGGTGGCAAGGCAGTTCGGCAAGCCCGCCGTCGTCGGAGCCGAGAAGCTGACCATCGACCTCGGAGAGCGGGTCTTGCGCGTCGGCGACCGAGTCGTCGCCGAAGGAGAGGTGATCTCCGTCGACGGCACCACCGGGGAGGTGATGCTCGGCGAAGTCGAGACGCAGACCCCGGACCTCGAGAACGAATGGCTGAAGCGACTCCTCGACTGGGCCGACGACGTGAGAGACATTGGCGTTTGGACCAATGCCGACACCCCCGAAGACGCCCGGCTCGCCCGCAGCTACGGAGCCGAAGGCATCGGTCTGGTCCGGACCGAGCACATGTTCTTTGCGCCAGAACGTCTCCCGATCATGCAGAAGATGATCACCTCCACGATCCCAGCGGAGATGTCTGAAACCCTGGAACAACTCCTGCCGATGCAGAAGGAGGACTTCGTCGGCCTGTTCCGGGCCATGGACGGCCTGCCGGTGACAGTCCGGCTGATCGACCCGCCCCTTCACGAGTTCCTACCCAGCTACGAGGAGCTCACCACCAATCTCACCGACCTCAAGATCCGCATCCAGTCCGCCGGCTCCCTCAAGGAGATCGACGAGCTCCTGACCCAGATCGAGGAGGCAGAACACATGCTGCGGAGGGTGGAGAGTCTCCGAGAAGCCAACCCGATGCTCGGCCTGAGAGGGGTGCGTCTCGGCATCGTGCTCCCCGGGCTCACCCGGATGCAGGTACGGGCCATCTTCCAGGCGGCCTGTCAGGTCACCGACGACGGGGTGGAGGTCCATCCCAAGGTCATGATCCCGCTCACGGCTCACGTCAACGAGCTCGCCCGGCAACGTGAGACCCTCGAGGAGGAGGCGAGAGCGGTCATGGCGGAGGAGGGCATCGAGATCGAATACGAGTTCGGGACCATGATCGAAGTCCCGAGGGCGGCCCTGACGGCGGACGAGATCGCGCAGTACGCCGAGTTCATATCCTTCGGCACCAACGACCTGACCCAGATGACCTTCGGGATAAGCCGCGACGACGCCGAGAAGGCCTTCCTGGTCCAATACCTGGAAGAAGGAGTGCTGGAGCGGAATCCCTTCGCCACAATCGACCCGGAAGGCGTGGGCGTACTGATGAAGATCGCCGTCGACAAGGGACGCTCGGTACGGCAAGGGTTGAACGCCGGGATATGTGGTGAGCACGGTGGCGATCCCGACTCGATAGCCCTCTGCCGACGGATCGGGCTCGACTACGTGAGTTGCTCACCGCCCCGGGTGCCGGTGGCGCGACTCGCGGCTGCCCAGGCCGCAATCCGCGAGCCTATGTGATGCAAGAGGGTGGTACCTGGTAGAAGCTCTCCGTCGGTCAACGACGGAGAGCCCCTACCAGGTTGGGACGTAGGAGGTGAGCGTCTGCATGTACCCGGCCCGCTCGAAGGCCGAGGGGTCGGGCACCGCCAGGTGACTCATGCTTCCCCTGGCCTGGCTGACAGATTCGTAGCCACCCTGGGCGAGCCAGGCCGCCAGGCCGTCACGGGTCTCAGTCAACCGGGCGGGACCGTGACGCAGCAAGGCGGAGGCCA
>DASTBQ010000020.1:0-27283 GCA_035711995.1 Acidimicrobiia bacterium
AACGAAGGGCCATCACCAGCAGAGACCGACACTGCCAAGGCAAAGGCTGTCACGCCCCAGCCAGAGACTGCGACATTCACCATGTCGACCATTGGGCCAACGGAGGCACCACCAGCATCGACAAAGGCAAACTCCTCTGCCGACCCTGCCACACCACCGAACACCTAAAAGACGGCTACAGACGCCGCCGTCGACACAAACCCTAGGGGTGGCCTCTTCCCCACCACCCCGGAGTCGGTCAGCTCAGTCGGTGGGTTCGTCGATGTGGGCCCGTTGCAGGGTCCCGCTGAAGTCGAGGAAAACGGTCTTGGTCTCGGTGAACTGCTCGATGGCGGCCGTACCGGACTCCCGGTGACCGTTGCCGGTGTCCTTCACCCCGCCGAATGGGAGATGGATCTCCGAACCGATGGTCGGTGCGTTCAGATAGACCAAACCCGCCTCCAACTCACTCACGGCACGTAGCGCTCGCCCGGTGTCGTTGGTGTACACCGCCGCCGACAAACCGTAGCGGGTTCCGTTGGCGACCTCGATTGCCTCGTCGTCCCCGTCCACCCTGATCACGGTGATCGTGGGCCCGAAGATCTCCTCCTGGGAGATGCGCATCTCTGGCGTGGCAAAGTCGAAGATGGTGGGGGAGTAGAAGAAGCCGCCGGTCCCCAAATCGAGCTGCTCACCACCGATGACCAGTTTGGCCCCTTCATCCAGCCCGATCTCGGTGTAGGAGTGAACCCTGTCGAGCTGTTTCTGGTTGATGATCGGGCCTACCTGGGTCTTCGGGTCGCTGCCGTCACCCACGATCAGCTCCTCCGCCCCGGCGGCGAGACGCTCCACGACCTCGTCGGCGACAGAGTTGTCGACCACGAGCCGGCTGCTGGCAGTGCAACGCTGGCCGCTGGTGGAGAAGCCACCCCACAGTGCACCGGTCACAGCCTCCTCCAGATCGGCGTCGTCGAGCACCACCAACGCGTTCTTGCCACCCATCTCCAGGGAGACGTGTTTCAGCTGCGCTCCGGCCGTGCTGGCGATGTGGGTGCCGACCGCCCTCGAGCCTGTGAACGAGATCATATCGACATCGGGGTGGGTGATGAGGGGCTCACCTGCCTCGGGGCCGTAGCCGGTGACGAGGTTGGCCACCCCGGGCGGGACACCTGCCTCTTCGAGAATCTGGAACAAACGGACCGCGGTCAGCGGGGTGTCCTCGGCGGGCTTAACGACGACTGCGTTCCCGCAGACGAGGGCGGGGAACAGCTTCCAAGCCGGCATCAGCATCGGCAGGTTCCAGGGGGTGACGATGCCGACCACGCCGACCGGGTCACGCACCGTCATGGCGAGACGGTTGGGGAGACCGGAGGGGACCGTGTCACCGAACATTCGCCGGCCCTCACCCGCCATGTACTCGCCGGAGGTGATGGCTCCCTGCACGTCGTAGCCCGAGTCGACGAGGACCTTGCCCATCTCCTCGGTTATCCCGGCGGCGAGCTCGTCCTTGCGCTCGACGAGGATCCGTGTCGCCCTGGCGATGATCTCGCCCCGAAGCGGTGCCGGGGTGCGGCGCCACTGTTTTTGTGCCTTCGACGCGGCAGCCACCGCAGCGTCGATATCAGCTGCATTACTTCTTGCGAACTCGCCGATCACCTCGCTGGGTCGGGCAGGATTGGTATCGGCGAAGGTTTCACCACTGGCCGCGGGCACCCACTCGCCGTTTATGTAGTTGCCGTACGTCTCAGCCACGGCTCAACCCTGTTCGACGCCGGAGAGCTCGAGGTAGAGCCCCATCCGGTGGGCGGCGAGGTCGGGATCGGGGAACAGTCCGGCGGTGTCGGCGAGGACGAACTGAC
Organism: Acidimicrobiia bacterium; assembly: GCA_035711995.1. Lineage (GTDB taxonomy): Bacteria > Actinomycetota > Acidimicrobiia > Spongiisociales > ZC4RG35 > JANQRA01. The sequence goes on from DASTBQ010000020.1 coordinate 1,839, forward strand.
GGGTGAGATGGGGCACCGAACGGGCCGACTCCAGACCGTTGACCATCTTGAAGTGGTCCTGATGCCCGGACAGGTACGCCATGAAAACGACGCCTGTCTTGTAGAACCAGGTGGGGTGGGAGAAGACGTGGCGACTCAGCTCCAGGGTGGGAGCGAGGATCTTGTCGAACTGCTCCTCCTCACCGGCGTCGAGGGCCTGGATCGCGGCCGACGCAGCCGGAGCGATGAGGTCGAAGGCGCCGAGGAAGGCGTCGCTGTGTCGCTCACCGTCTCCGCGGATCGTCGTCGGGTAGTTGAAGTCGTCGCCGGTGTACATCCTCACACCCTCGGGGAGACGACGACGGAGCTCGATCTCGCGGTCCATGTCGAGAAGCGACAGCTTGACTCCGTCGATCTTGGAGGCGTTCTGTGTGATCACCTCGATGAACGAGTCGGAAGCTTCATCCAGGCTGTCTCCCCCCCAGTAACCGGAAAGGGCAGGGTCGAACATGTCACCGAGCCAGTGGATTATCGCCTTCCCGCTGACGTGGCTGAGTATCCCGGAGTAAGCCCGTTGGTAGTCGTCGGGGCGTTTGGCGGTGGCGGCGAGGTTGCGGCTGGCCATGATCACAGCCTGACCGCCGAGCCCCTCGATCAATGAGATCTGCTCGGCGTAGGCATCGACTATCCGTTCCATGGGAGCGGCACCGGGGTCGAGTTGCTCGGTGTTGGCACCACATGCGATCTCCCCTCCCTCGGCGTTGGCCTCGGTGGCCGCCCTGGTGATCAGCTCCTTCGTCGCACCCCAGTCGAGACCCATCCCTCGCTGGGCGGTGTCCATCGCCTCGGCAACGGGAAGACCCCATGACCAGAGATGACGACGAAATGCGAGGGTGGCGTCCCAGTCGACACTGGCGACGGTTCCCGGGGTGTTGTCAGCCAAGGGATCGGCGACCACATGCGCTGCGGCGAATGGGCGACGACTGTGCAACGGGGCAGTGGGGCGCTCGAAATGAGCCGGCTCACCGAGGGTGTGCCGACGGAGGGCACCCTCTTCGGTGGGGACGGTCACCGTTGGGGAAGACATCGTGCTCCTCGATCGTGGTACAGCTGGTCAGGCGGCAAACGTTATCCCCCACACTCGATCACTGAGATTAGTACCCCGGCACTTCACCGGCGATCCCGACATGGGTGGTCGACTCGCCCCGCACCGCCACGGGGACACCACCGGACCGGAACACCCGGCTCAGTCGAGCGCCGAGTTGCTGCAACACCTCCCAGGAGATCGTGCCCCGGACCCGAGCAACCTCGTCGGCGTCGATGGTCTCGGCTTCGGAGTCGCCCAGGAGGGTGAACTCTGTGTCGAACCCGACACCGGGTACGTCGGTCACGTCTACGGTGAGTGAGTCCGACGAGATCCGACCCACCACGGGAACGCGTGAACCGTCGATCAGAACCTCCGAACCCGCAGACGAACGGGACCATCCGTCGGCGTAGCCGATGGGGAGGGTGGCGATCACCGACTCACGGGTTGCTACCCAGGTCCCGGCGTAACCGACCCGGGTGCCTGGAGCCACTGTGACGATCCGCACCGGGTGTGCTTTCACCGCGATGGCCGGTCTCACCTCCTCGGGCAACGGCCCACCCGCACCGGGGTGGGTGCCGTAGAAAACGAGACCGGGTCTGACCAGTGAGTGAGACGAGACGTCGAGAGTCAGCAGACCTCCGGAGGCCGCGGCGTGGACCACTCCAGGGTCGACTCCGGCATCCCTGAGCGCGGCGAGAGTCGCTTCGAAACGAGCCATCTGAGTCGTCGTGGCTCCCGGGTCCTCGGGTGATGCGAGATGGGTCCACACACCGGCCAGTCTGGTGTGAGGACCTCCCATGAGGATGTTTGCGACCGTCGGCGCATCTGACGGGGAGACACCACCACGGGTCATCCCGGTGTCGATCTCGAGATGGACCGAGATCGGTTGTTTCGTTTCGGTGTTGGCGAACTCGTGAGCATGCCCCGATGTCCCCACCGTGATGTCGACGGAGGCCGTGGCCATTTCCGGCGCCGCCGAAGCTGGGACCGGGTAGAGGACGAAAACCCGTCCCTCGTACCCGTCGGCACGGAGACGGAGCGCTTCCGCGGCGTCGGCGACACAAAGCCACGATGCGCCGCCGGTCACCGCGGCCCGCGCTGCCATCTCCAGACCGTGTCCGTAGCCATCCGCCTTGACCACAACACCGAGAGCGGCAGGCGCGGCGAGTTCGGCGAGGGCGCGAGCGTTCCCGATGAGTGCGTCGAGGTCGACTTCCACCCAGGCCAGTCTCGACAGGGCGGGGAGACCGGTTCGCTCCAGGATGTCGGCCATGTGACCGGTCATCTCAGCCGCCGGCGCCGTCGCCACCGTCCCAGGCGGCGAGCGCGTCCCGCATGATCTCGGCGGTGTCGCTGATCCCCGTCCATCGCTCAAAGGCGATCTCTCCTTGTCGGACCAGCATCTCGAGTCCGTTCGAGACGGTGAGGCCACGGGCGCGGGCCGCCGTCACCAGAGGCGTGTCAGGCGGCACGTAGACAAGGTCGAACACCAGGGCGTCGTCGGCGAGGGGAGTGACGTCGAAGGCGACGTCGTTGGTGGTCATGCCAACCGTGGTCGAGTTCACCGCGATCACGGCGTCCTCGAGAGCCGTGTTCATCTCGGGACTTCCGGTGGCAACCACCTCTACCAAACCGAACTCCGCAAGGTCACGGGCCAACTCTTGGGCCCGCTCCGGAGTGCGATTGGCCACGACGACACGTTTCGCCCCGCCGTCGAGCAGTGCCCACACCACGGCTCGGGCGGCACCTCCGGCTCCGACCACCACCGCTGTGCCCGCGTCTACGACGGTCCCCGTGGCATGTACCGCCGATATGAATCCGGAAGCGTCTGTGTTGAATCCGACCAGTGACCCGTCATCTCGACGCACCCCGTTGTTCACCGCACCGATGGCGGCGGCACCCGGCTCGACCACGTCGACATGTCTCAGCGCTACTTGCTTGTAGGGCGCGGTGACCCCGAACCCGAGCCAGTCCGGCCCACGTGCAGCTGCAAAGAACTCCGGCACCTCATCGGGCTCGATGGGGCTCAACTCGTATTGGGCGTCGATCCCATGGGCGGCGAACGCCGCATTCTGCATCACCACCGAATGGCGCCGCTTCAGCGGGTTGCCGATCAGGGCGACGCGTCGGGTCATCTGCTGAAGCGGACGTGGGGGATGATGTGGGTCACCCACTGCTCCAGCTGTGCCGGGTCCGGCGTCATGGTGTGCAGCATGAACTTCTGCACGCCGGCGTCGGCCCTGGCCTGAAGCGAGGCCACCACCTCGTCCGGGGTCCCGAAGAGGTAGACCTGCTCCAGGTAGTCGGGCCCGCGTGCCTCGCTCATCACGTTGAGCATCGCCTTGTGCTGCTCCTCACGGGCCTTTACCGGATCCTGGGTTCCGACGAAGTGGAAGAAGTTCTCGTGGGCGACAGTGAGCTCTTCTGGGTCGCGGCCGTTCTCGCGCAGGTAGGGCTGGAGCTCCGCCCAGTCACGGGCGATGTCCTGTGGCGGACACGTGGGCCGAGGGATCCAGCCTTCGGCGTTGAGGATGCGCTTCTTCACCGCATCGACGAAACGGGGGAGGTCCGGTGATCCCGGGTCGGCCAGCTGAGAGCCTCCACCTATCCAGACTTCGGGGCGGTCCGCGGTCGGCTCGACCAGGACGTCCTCGATCGAGTAGTACTTGCCTTCGTATGTCACCGGCTTGCCCTCGAGGAGAGGGACGATGATGTCGAGGATCTCGTCGGTGCGCTCACCCCGCTCCGACTTCTTCACGCCTGTAGCCGCGTATTCGGGCGGGTACCACCCGATACCGGCGCCGAGGATGAAGCGGTTGTTGGACAGGAACTGCATCGTGGCCAACTGCTTGGCGAGGAGCACGGGCTCACGGATCGGCATCACCATCACAGAAGTGCCCAGCTTCACCCGCTCGGTCACCCCGGCGACGACCGAGAGGGCGGTGAGTGGCTCGAGGAACGACACCGAGTAGAACTGCTTGGCGGCGAGGAGATGGTCGGTGATGAAGATCGAGTCGAAACCGAGGTCCTCGACTTCACGGGAGAAGTCCTTGATCCCCTGGGCCCGCTCCGGTCCGTCACCCGCCCAGACGAAGGAGGGGAGGAACACGCCAAAGCGGTCGATGTTGTTTGTCTTCTCTGTCATTGGTTGATTGCCTCTCGGTTGTCGTCAGTCACCGGTGAATCTCGGTGGTCGTTTTTCGAAGAATGCCTTTGCTCCTTCGAGCATGTCCTCAGAGGAGAAGACACGCTCCGAGGCGTCGAGCTCGCTGGCCAAACCTTGGTCCAGGGCGGTGTCACCGGCGATGTCTATGGCCGCTTTCGCCTCGCGCACCGCCACCGGCCCACGGGACGCGATCGTCTCCGCCATGGCGGTGGCCGCCGTCAATGCCTCGCCGGCGGGCACGACTCTGTTCACGAGGCCGATGTCCATCGCCTTGGCGGCGTCGAGGATCTCACCGGTGAGGATCATCTCTTTGGCCCTCGCCACACCGATCACCCGGGGCAGACGTTGTGTCCCACCAGATCCGGGCATGACACCGAGACGCACCTCGGGCATACCCAGCTTGGCTCTTTCGTCCATGATTCTCAGATCGCAGCAGAGAGCCAGTTCCAGGCCACCACCGAGGGCATCGCCCTGAATCGCGGCAATCGACGGCATGGGGAGGACGGCGAGCCGGCGGTAGACCGCTTTCTCGAGGAGGAGCTTGCCCTCTCCGACCCTGCCCTTCAACGATTCGAACTCTTTGACGTCTGATCCGGCGCAGAACGCCCGCTCACCGGTGCCGGTGACTATCACGCTTCGGATGTCCCGATCGGTCTCGATGGCGGCGAGGGCACTGTCCAACTGATGGGTGAGCTCCACGGTCACCAGGTTCAAAGGGGGGTTGTTGAGGGTCAGCGTCGTGATCTGGCCCTTGTCGACCAGCACGAGGTCAGACATCACGAGCCCCGAAGTCGGCAGTGAGCCCCATCGGTCCTTCGGCGAACACCCTGGGATCCATCACGGCGAGATCGTCGGACACCTCGGGCGTGAAGCCCATGTGGGCGATCACGTCGCGTTCGGGGTCCATCCCCTCGGCCACCTCTATGAGCGTGACCAGGCCATCACCGAGTTCGAAAACGGCACGTTCGGTTATGTAACGAACCTGCTGTTCACGTCGGTTTGCCATCGCACCACTGAAGCTGACTTCCTCTACCTCCTCCACGAACTTGCCCAGCGACCCCTCGGAGTCGATCTGCAACCTGCCGTTTGCCACCGATACCTCCAGGCCTGAAGTGTTGAGAGTCCCCACGAAGTTGATCCGACCGGTGCGGGCACTGATGTTGGGAAAGCCGCCGGGCCCGCGGAGTCGACCCGGGAACTTGTGGACGTTGACGTTGCCCTTGGCGTCGATTTGGGCGAAGGAGAGACTGGCGATGTCGAGACCGCCACCGTCGTAGAAGTCGAACATGTAGGGCTGGTCGAGCATCGCCTGGAAGTTGAAACCGGCCCCACCCTCGTTCCCGGCGACCGGGACCCCGCCGAAGATCCCCTGCTCGACGGTGAGGACCAGCTCGTCGGCGATGTCCTCCTCCCAGGCGACCGCCCCGATCATCTGGGAGATGCCGAACCCGAGGTTGCAGATGTCACCCGGTCTGAACTCGAGAAGGGAACGGCGGGCGATCACCTTGCGCACGTCGAGAGGGAGCGGGTCGCCGGGGTCGGTGGCGGGCCGGCGCAGCGCACCGGAGTAGTAGGGGGAGTGGACGGTGATGTAGGTCTGGGTCTGGTCGGGATCGAGATATGCGATGTCGATCAGCGAGCCGGGCACTACCACCGATCGGGAGGGGAGGGTCTTGGCGGAGGCGAGCCGTTTCGCCTGCGCAATGACGATCCCACCTGAGTTCCTGGCCGCCATCGCCATGGCAAGCATCTCTCCCTTGACTACCTCGTCGTCCATGGTGAGGTTGCCGTCTTCGTCGATGGTCGATCCCCGAATCACCGCCACATCGATGGGGAAGGCCTTGAAGAAGAGCCACTCCTGTCCGGCCAGCTCGACCACCTCGACCAGGTCCTCGGTTGCGCTCCCCTGTTTGCCCCCGGTGTGCCGGGGGTCCACGTAGGTGTCGAGACCGACGGCGGTGATCAGTCCGGGTCGACCGGCGGCGATCTCCCGGCACAGCTGGGAGATCACCCCCTGGGGGAAGGAGTAGGCCTCGACCTCACCCTTCTCCACCAGCTCACCGAGTCGGGGCTCGTTTCCGATGTTGGAGCCGATGGTCCGCTTCATGAGACCGGGCAACGCCAGCTGGGAGAAGCCACGATCTGCGAAGTCGCCGATCCCCACGACACGGACCGTCGTCAGGTCCCTTGGCTTCCCCTCCTCGGTGTAGACCTCGGCGAGAGTGTCGATGAAGAGCTGGGGGAGCGAGTGCCCGGCACCTGAGCCACCAACGATGACAGTTGCGCCCTCGGGGACGGCGCGTACCGCGTCGGCGGGGGAGAGAAGTCTCATTTCACTCTCGTGGGGTCGAACGGGGCTGGTCCCCCCGTTGTCACTGTTGCGCTCATGGCATGTGTCCGCCACCGTTGGGGCCGAGGGTCTGGCCGTGGTAGAGGGCGGCGGCGTCGGTCATCAGGAACACGACGCTGGCCGCCACCTCGGGGGCGGTGGCGAATCTACCGCTGGGAAGCTCGGCGAGACGCTTGGCTCCCACCTCGCCGGTCACGACGTCGGTGGTCATCTCGGTGATGGTCACGCCTGGAGCCACAGAGTTGACCCTGACACCTTTTGGCCCGACCTCCTTGGCTAGCGACTTGGCGAAAGCGAGGAGGCCGGCCTTGGCCGCGGCGTAGTGGGAGACCCCGGCGAAGCCGATCTGCCCGAGACGAGAGGCGATCATCACTATCGACCCCGAGCCCCGCTCGATCATCCCGGGGAGCACCGCCTTGCTGCAGAGAAAGGCACCTGTCAGGTCGATGTCGATCACGTTGCGCCATTCATCGAGTGTCATGTCCTCGACACGGCTCTCCGGCATCACCCCGGCGTTGTTGACCAGCCCGTCGATCTTGCCAAACCGCTCGATTGCGTCGGAGACCATGGTCTCAACCTGTTCCGGGTCGCGGACATCAGCGGCGAAAGCCTCCGCCTGGCCGCCCAGCGCTCTGACAGCCTCGACCGTGTTCCCGGCTCCCTCGGCGGTGTTGCGGAATCCCACCGCGATGTCGGCGCCCACCTCGGCGCAGGCCACGGCGATTGCGGCCCCGATGCCACGACTGGCCCCGGTGACCAGGATGGTCTTGCCGGCCAGGGCATCCGGACGAAAGACCGATACGTCGACTACGGCTTGGTTCATGTCAGGAGATTCTCATCGGCAAACGATTGCCGCAAACGATTGCTAGGGACGAACGCACGGTACCGACACCCATGGATCCAGTCAACAAGACACTCTCAGCTGGTGAAACGTACCGAGACCCGACCCAGCTCGCCGAAATCTGCGTGGTATTCCGTCTCGGCGCCGGTGACCAGGTGATGACCGGTTAGCGAGCCGGTGAGGACAACGTCATCCCTCGCCAGGACCCTGCCCCGTCCGCTGAGATGACCCGAAAGCCAGGCCACGGCGGCCAACGGGTTGCCCATCACTTTGGATCCACGTCCGTTGGCCAGTTCGGTGTCATCAGAGGCGAGCGAGACTTCGATCGCCGCTGCGTCGACATCTGACACCGGGGTGAGATCACCGACGACGGCGTAGGCCACCGTGGAATTGTCGGCGATCCAGTCGATGGAGCCGCGGCTATCCACGGTCCGATAGTCGATGACCTCGATCCCTGGCCCGAGCAGATGCGGTCCGGCCAACAGGTCGTCCACGCTGACCGGTTTGCCGATCGTCTCCCCGATCTTGACGACACACTCGGCTTCGACCATCGGCTTGACCATCGTGGCCAGGGACAGCTCTGTTCCCGAGCCGACGACCATGTCGTCGAGCAGGGTGCCGACGATCGGGGTCTGCGGCGGGTCCGACGAAGTGAGACCCAGTTTCCAACCGGCGATCTTTCGCCCGGTCCCCATCCGACCCTGGATTATCAGGTCCTGGATCGCATAGGCGTCGAGTGTGGTCAAGGAAGGCTCGACGGTGGTCGGAGCGGCCACTGTCACCGCACGGGCCCAGGCGTCGCCGAGACCGCGGGCGAGGTCGTCGAGTCTGCCCGGAGTCATGCGCCGGCCGGGGCGGGAGCGGTTCCGACCGACTCCCGTTCAACTATCTCACCAGTGAGGACGACGTCTTCGGGCTCTGCACCGTCGAGGACGCCGAGGAGCAGGGCCGCGCCACGTCGTCCGATCTCGTATGTGGGGACGCGCATCGTGGTCAGGGGCACGGGTCCATAGGCCGCCAGAGGGATGTCGTCGAACCCCGCCACTGATACTTCGTCGGGAACTGCGAGCTCGTTGGCGAGGAGGTGTCTCGTGGCCCCGATGGCCATCAGGTCGTTTGCTGCCAGCACTGCAGTCACGTGGGTGGTTTTCAGCAACCGTGCCATTGCCAGCTCACCACCGGTGACCGTGAAACCACCATCGACCACGTACTCCGCGCCGGCGGCCAAACCGAATTCAGCCACCGCGGCCTCGAATCCGGCCCGTCGCACCGCAGACACCTCGAGGTCGGCAGGTCCTCCGATGTATCCCACGTGACGATGACCACGTTCGGCGAGATAGCCGATCATTTCCGAGACGGCCTTGCGGTTGTCGAAACGCACCCGGGGCATTTCGAGGGTGTGGTCGGACAGTGCGACCATCACGCCCCCACGTGACCTGAACCGACCGGCGATGGTCTCCAGGGCCTTTGTGTAGTCGGGATCCGTGATCGAGCTGGCGGCGAGGACGATGGCATCGACCTGGTGGGCCTGGAACGCCCGGAGATAGTCGAGCTCCTTGGCCGGATCGCGTTCGGAACTGGACACGAACAGCCGGTAGTCGTGAGGGGCGAGACCGTCCTCCAGACCCTTGACGATGTCTCCGAAGTAGGGGTCGGAGATGTCGTGGACCATGACTCCGACGGTCTGAGACCTTGCCGTCACCAGTGCCCTGGCGAGACGGTTGGGCTCGAATGAGAGCGTGTTGGCCGCGGATAGCACCTTCTCCCGGGTGCGATCGCTCACCGGATGACTCGACCCGGACATGACCCTGGAGGCGGTGGCCACGGACACGCCGGCGAGCTCGGCGACGTGCCGTAACGAGTTCGAGTTGTCCGTCGGCTTGGGCATCGGCGGCAGGCTAATGCCTCGACCTGTGCCCTTGTAAACGTTTGCCACGGACACCAATATCACCAGATGGGATCGAACGGGATTGCCTACAGGTCGGCGACAGAACTCGTCGCTGACCTCACTTCCGGTGCCCTGTCGGCCACCGAGGTCATGGAACAGACCCTGCAACTCGTCGACGAGCGAGAACCGAGTCTCAACGCCATCGTCTATCGGGGCTTCGATGAAGCACTCGAGTCGGCACGAGCCGCAGACGACGCCATCGCTTCCGGAGAGCCGGGAGGCCCGCTGCATGCGGTGCCGGTTGTCATGAAGGACCTCTTCTGCTTCAAGCCGGGATGGCCGGCCACCTTTGGCGGAATCCCGGCGATGGCCGACTTCTCGATCGACGGTTATTGCATTTGGGCGCAACGGATGGAGGAGGCGGGGGCGATAATCATCGGAAAGGGCAACAGTCCTGCGCTCGGATTCAGGGGTGCCACCGACAATTACCTCTTCGGTGCGACCAGGAATCCGTTCGACACCACCCGCAACCCCGGAGGGTCCTCCGGAGGTTCGGCAGCGGTGGTCGCGGACGGTCTGGTGCCCATCGCCGAGGGAACAGATGGTGGCGGCTCGATCCGGATCCCGGCGGCGTGGTGTGGTCTGGTCGGCTATCAACCTTCGGCGGGAAGAGTGCCTTCGATACTGCGTCCCAACGCCTTCTCCGGCGTCTCCCCATTCATCTACGAAGGCCCGATCACGAGGACGGTGGAGGATGCCGCTTTGGCGATGTCGGCGCTGGGCGGGCCCCATCCGGCCGATCCGTTCTGTCTCCTCGACACTGTCGACTACATGTCCGCACTGGGTCAGGGGATCGCCGGGAAGACGATCGCTTACTCGCCAGATCTCGGGGTGTATCCCGTCGCGCCCGGCGTCGCCGAGGTCGTGGCCGAGGCGGTGCGCGCTTTCGAGGACGCCGGGGCAGTCGTCGAGCAGGTCGAGATCGACATCGACCTCGACCAGCGTGAGCTCGCCGATCTGTGGTGTCGTCTCATCATGCCGCTCAGTCTCGACTCATTCGCCCAGCTCGCTGATGGTGGTCTCGACCTCATCGAGGAGCATCGGTCGGATCTCCCGCAGGAGTTCTGGCGGTGGGCCGACCACGTCGCCGGGATGACCGCGATGGAGTACTTCGACGACAACTCACGTCGGACCTTGGTCTGGGACGCGCTGCAGTCCGTTCTGACTGGATACGACCTCCTGGTCTCTCCCACCGTGGCGAGTCTCCCCACTCTCAATCGCGACGATGGGAACACCGCCGGCCCCACCGAGGTCAATGGTGTCGAGGTAGATCCCCTGATCGGTTGGTGCATGACCTACTTCACGAACTTCACAGGTCACCCGGCCATCTCTCTGCCGGCAGGGCTGTCAGAGGGCCTTCCGGTGGGTATGCAGGTGATAGGTCGTCGCTGGGCCGACGTCGATGTCCTGGCCGCCGCCTCGGTCTTCGAGGAAATCAGACCCTGGGACCACATCTACGACATCCCGAAGGCCCGTAGCCTGACTTGACCCAACCGGCACTGAGTGCCGGCGAGGCGCCAGAAGGGTCAGGATCGAGCTAGTCCCCCGTGATGCGGTTGTAGGCCGCGGCGACCAAGACTATGAGACCGCCGTAGAGGATCTGGCGGACGGCTTCGGGATAGCCGAGCGAGGACAGGATCGAGGAGATCACCGTGAGGATCAGCGCGCCGACGATGGTGCCGGCGTATCCACCCCTGCCACCGAAGATGGAGGTGCCACCGATCACGGCTGCGGCAACTGAAGGCAGCATCGCGCTGTCGACCAGGGTGACGCTGGCCACATTGGTGAGACCCGAGTAGAGGAAGCCGGCGATACCGGCGAGCACCGCCGAGATGACGTAGAGGACGATCAGCACCTGCCACGCCTTGACCCCGGAGAGCCGGGAGGCGATCTCGTTGTCGCCGATCGCATAGAGCAACCGGCCATAACCGGTGCGATTCAGGACGAGCATGATGATGATCGCCAGCGGGATGAAGAGGAGCAGGCTGCGAGGGATGTAATCGAGGAACATCCCCGCCCCGAGCCAACGAAACTCCTGGGGCACCCCTGACCCGGTTTGCACCATTCGAAGCTGCCAGACGTTTGCGAATCCGAGCACTACGAGACTCATGCCCAGGGTCATGATCAATGGATGAACCTTGAAGACGCCGACCCCGATCCCGGTGATGAGGCCCACGATCGCAGCGACGGCAAGGGCGATGCCGATCCCGGCCCAGAGACCCGGACCGTTGACCAGGGTGGCGACCACGAATCCGGTCATCGACGCCACGGCCCCCACCGAGAGGTCGATCCCTCCGGTGAGCATGGTCATCGTCTGGCAAGCGGCCAGGATCGCCAACGGGATCGCGGCACGAACCATCACCCCGGCCCAATTGGCGCTGACTATGCCGGGCCGGATCAGCTCGCTTGCCACGACCAGAAGGACGAGCAGCGCGAGGAGTGGGACGATAGGGCGTTCTCGAACCAGACGCCGCAGCCGGTCGCCCATGGTGGGGCCAGCAGTCTCGACAGCGGTTGTCGTGTCAGCCGTCATACCTTCTGTCTCCTCAACTGGAGCAGGCTGCTCACCATGACCACGCCTACGAGGATCAGGCCTTGCGCGACGGTTGCCAGATTGGTGTCGACTCCGAGAAACGTCATGATCGCCCGCAGCAGTGAGAGGATGACCACGGCGATGATCGGTCCGAGCATCCCTCCCTTGCCTCCTGCCAGGCTCACGCCACCAAGGACCACCGCGGCCACGCTCATCAGGGTGTAAGGGCCCGGCACCGGGGTCCCGATCCCGGTGCTAGCGGTGAGGGTGAGCCCGGCGATCGCCGAGAACAGACCGGTCAGACCGTAAGCGAGGATCTTGGTTCGGTTGACCGACACCCCGCTGCGATAGGCAGCAAGCGGATCGCTTCCGATGGCGTATAAGGACAACCCGAGACGAGAGCGTCTGATCGGGATCCAGATGACGGCGACCACCACGAACAGCACGAGCGCCGCCTTGGGGATCCATTGGTTGAGAAAGGACCCAAGTGTCAGATTGCGCAGCCACTCAGCCGATCCACCTCCGGGTGTGTTCAGCACCAGGAGGGCGGCGCCGGCCCAAACGAAGAGCATCGCCAGTGTGACCACGATGTCGGGGACCCTGGTGATCACGATGAGGCTCCCGTTGATAACTCCGAGTATGAACCCGAGGAGGATCACTCCGATCACGACCACCACGGCGAAGCCCTCGCTGCGTTCATCCATCAGGGTGGCTGCCACCACGCTGGTCAGGGCCATCATCGAGCCCACCGAGAGATCGATGCCCCGGGCGATGACCGCGATGGCCTGCGCCACAGCTGCGAAGGCGAGTGGCAGAACCGAGATGGCCAGACCCTGGATGCCCGGTGGTCCGTAGTTCGGGTTGATGAGTCTCGCTACGACGAACAGTGCTGCCAGTATCCCGATCAGGCCGAGTGTCCAGCCGTTGCGGCGCAGCACCGCCCCCATCCCTCCGGAACGTTTGATCTCGGTCTTGTTCTGAGGTCGCTCCAGGATGGTGCTCACTCTTCTTCCTCGCCGATCTTGATGCCGTGGGCCTGGGCTTCCTCGACCTCTTCGGCGACGATCTCCTCGGGCAGCCGATCCTCAGACCCGAGGTTGTGGGCCGCTCGGAGCAGGGCTGCCTCGTCCGCGTCTGCGGCGTCGATCTCTGCGACCACCTCGCCACCGAAGATGACTATCGCCCGGTCACAGGCGAGTTGGATCTCACTCAGATCGGACGTGTAGAGGAGGATGGCCGCCCCGGCCTCTGCCAGATCTCTGAGCAGCAGATAGATCTGGTGCTTGGTTCGGATGTCGATGCCGCGTGTGGGGTCGAAACAGAGCATTGTCTGGATGCCACCGGCGACCCAACGTGCGATCGTGACCTTTTGCTGGTTGCCGCCCGAGAGGAAACGGACCTCATTCTGGGCGCGGGTGTCGATCTGGAGTCGTTCGACAGCACGGTCGACCTTGGGTTTTTCACGCCGCTGCAGGATCGGGCCCCATTTGGCAATGCGTGCGCTGAACGGGACGGCGATGTTCTCCCGAACCGACCGTTGCATGAGCAGCGCCTCGGCACGATCGGCGGGCACGAACACCAGTCCCGCCCGGATGGCGTCTGCAGGGTGACGGAAGTGGACTTCGGATCCGTTTACGGCGATCGAACCTCCGGTCGGGTGCTCCGACCCGGAGAGGATGTCGAAGAGCTCATCCTGACCCTGGCCCTCGAGTGCGACGACGCCGAGGACCTCACCGGGCTGAATCTGGAATGAGACATCCTTGAGACGGGTGCCGGAGCCCAGGTCCTCGACCTCGAGACGGGGGGCTTCGGACGTCCGCTTGGCCGAGGTCTGAAGTTCCCTTTCAGGCATGTCGGCTACCGACTCGCCCAGCATCAGCTCGACGATCTGATTGGCGGAGTCTGGGGTCACGTCGACCACCCCGACGGTGACTCCCTCACGGAGCACGGTTGCCCGGTCACAGACTGAAGCGATCTCGGCCATGCGATGGGAGATGAAGATGATGCTGCTGTCGCCTCCGCGCCGGTTATAGACGACTTCGAGGACCCGCTCCGTGAGGTTGGCAGGCAGGGCGGCGGTCATCTCGTCGAGCATCAAGACGTCGGGTTCGATGGCGAGGGCGCGAGCGAGGTCGATGATGCGAAGTGTTGCCAGCGGGAGACTGCGAGCCATCGCCGACAGATCGAGACTGTCCAAGCCCAGTTCCCCCACCCAGTGTGTGAACCGATCGAGGGGAGTGTCGGTCAACCTCAGGTTGTCGGCGACGTCGAGGTCAGGTATCAGCGCCGGCTCCTGATAGACCGAGACGAGACCGCCGCGCCGTGCTTCGGCGGGGGAGTGGGCGGTTCGTATCTGGTCGCGCACCGTGATTGTGCCGGAGTCGGGGCGTACGGCACCAGTGAGGATCTTGACGAGGGTCGACTTGCCTGCACCGTTGGCGCCCATGAGGGCGTGGGCCTCGCCGGGTCGGACCTGTAGCGATGCCGACTTGAGAGCGACCACGGCCCCGTAGGTCTTGGCGACATCGGTCGCCTCGAGGAGGAAGTCGGTGGTCGTGGTCGTCATCAGACCCGATATTGGTACACGGAGAAAGCCGATGCGCCGGGGATTGGCCGGCGCATCAGCTCGTCATTCGGTTATCGGGTGATTACTCGCCCGGACCGAGACAGGCCACTGCCTGCTCGGGGGTGTATGTGGTCCAGCCTTCGATCTGGAGACCGAGCGGCCAGAGTGGGTCGAGCCCGTCGACCTGCCACGACTCGAGGGTCTCGATGCCCTCGGGCGTGGTGTTGTCGGCGAGGACAGGAACCAGGAGCACGGTATTTGGCTGTGGTGCGTCTTCGGCTGTCTCAACATCCTCACCATTGAGAATCTTGAGTGCCAGGTTGACACCAGCGCCACCGACGGCGGCCGTGTTGGTCACGGCTGAGCCCTCGAGCCCCGGGAAGCCTTCCGTGTCCAGCAGCTGGTTGACGTACGCACCGAGGTCGGCACCGACGATCGGCACGAACTCCTCACCGGCATCGCTGATCGCATCCACGACCTGGGAGTCCATACCGGACGTCCAGATCCCGTCGGTGTCAGCGTATTGACCGGAGGTGAGCCATTCGTTGATCAGTGTCGTCGTTTGGGCGGGGTCCCAACCGGTGTGCACACCTTCCTCGTTGGGAAGGACTGTGATGTCGGGATATTCCTCCAGAGCCATCTGGAACCCGATGTGCCGGTCGTTGTCCGCCGGGTGACCGGCGAATCCACGCATGTAATACACATTGCCGGAACCACCCATCTGCTCGAACAGCCACGTCGCGCCCAGGTAGGCGTAGTCGACCTGGTTGTTATACAGGTTGAACGTGCCCTCATGGGTGACGAATGCGTCTACCGAGACGGTGGGGATGCCCGCCGCCGCGGCTTCTTCGAGCGCCGGGTTCAGCGCCTCTGGGTCGTTGGGGTTGAACACGATCGCATCGACACCGGCGGCGATGAGCTCGCGGATGTCCGCCAGCTGTCCTGCCGCGTCTGTGTTGCGGTGGATGGTCACCAACTCGGTGACCTGACCGGATGCGAGCGCCTCTGCCTTTGCGGTGCAGACCTGCTCCTCACGGAAGCCGTTGCCGACGCCGCCACCGTTGGAGTAGCCGATCACGTACTCACCCTCGCCACCGGCTCCGGTGGTGTCAGTCATGCCCTCCGTGGTGTCGGTCATGCCTTCGGTTGTGTCGGTCATCTCCTCCGTGGTGTCGGTTGCACCATCGGTGGTCGTGTCGGTTCCCTCACCACCTCCGCAGGCGGCGACGAGCATCGCCAACACCGCGATCAGTGCGAGTTTCTTGAACCATGACGTACTTGTCATCTCTATCTATGTCCTCCTAATGGCTAACCGTGTGCTTGGTCGAGGTGTCCCTCCACCTGCTCACGGTCGGCCGGATCGTACTGTTCGGCTTTGTTATGGCAAACGGTTACTAGACCAGTCTCAGGCAGCCTTGCCTGTCCTGTCTTCAAGCTGAGTACCTCCTCCTCATCTGTTTCACGCCGTTCACGGCTGTTTTCTCATTCATCCCGCCAGAAGCGGGAGTCCTCGCTGTTTCATCCGACGCTGGCCATGGTCAGATCGACAGATGCCGGGTCGAGGATGTGCTCGATGGCCATGGCTGCCGCACCGGTGACGCCGGCTCGATCTCCAAGTGACGACGAAGTGATCTGGAGATCGGTGGTGCTCAGAGTCGTCGATCGTTGATACACGAACTCCCGGATCCCGGCGAGCAATTGGGCCTCGGCCCTGGCGATGTCGCCACCGACCATGATCATGGTCGGGTTGAGCAGGTTCACCGTTGATGCCAGCACCTGTCCGATGAGACGTCCCGCGGCGCGGACCGAACGGGTGGCCTCCCTGTTGCCCTCCTCGACGAGACGTACGACGTCGCGGGCACCGGTCGCGGTGTAGCCACGATCGCGCAGGTGCGCCGCCAGGGCGGCCCCACCGGCGCTTGCCTCGAGACACCCGTAGTTGCCACATCTGCATGAGACGTCCTCGGATGTGGCCCGCACGTGGCCGATGTCGCCTGCCGCCCCGTTGGCGCCGCGATGAAGACGTCCACCGAGGATCAGACCAGAACCGATGCCGGTGCCAACCTTTATGTAGATGAAGTCCTCGATCTTGGGGTCCATCACCCAGTACTCGCCGAGGGCCATGATGTTGACGTCGTTGTCGACCAGGATGGGAACCCCGTAGATAGCGCGGCAATGCTCCCCGACGGGGAAGTTGTGCCAGCCCGCCATGATCGGGGGATTCACGGCCTTGCCATGGGCGAAGTCGACAGGACCGGGGAGACCGATACCGACCGCCCGCAGGTCGCTCATGGGGCGACCGGCGTCCTCCATCAGCTCTTTGCTCGTCTGCTCCAGCCAGGCGAGAACTTCGAGCGGGCCGATGTTTATGTCCATCTCGGTGGTGGCACCTGCAAGAGACTCACCGGCCAGGTTGGTGAGTGAAACTCTGGAGTGGGTGGCTCCGAGGTCGGCTGCGAAGACGACGCCAGCGTCAGCGTTGAACTCGAGAAGAGATGGTGGTCTTCCCCCGGTGCTCGGTGCTGCCTGACCCAGTTCGACCACGAGACCTGCCGCCTTCAGCGCGTCCACCCGCTGGGTGATGGTGGATCGGGCCAGACCTGTGACCATCCCCAACTCACCGCGTGTCCGGGCCCTCCCGGTGCGAATCAGGTTCAGCACATCGGAGGGGGAGTCCGACTCGGGGGTGAGACTTGGGTCCGGGATCAGTATTTGTCCACGATTCAGGGTTTGTTCACCATGGCAGAGACTTTTGCACGTGTCAAGCGCAAAAGTAGACAACTAATGACGTTGTCTACCCGGTCTTTGGGGCGTGACTCGTGCGTCTCGCCAGGAACGCATGCAATGCTTATCCTGCCAACACCTGTAAGACGAGGAGTTCGATGGGATTCAACGAGGTGAGGGCGGGAGTCATCGGGGTGGGTTTTATCGGGGTCGCCCACATCGAGGCGCTGCGTCGTCTCGGTGTAGATGTCGTCGGCGTGGTGGGGTCGTCTCCGGAACGCGCCAGGGAGAAGGCAGACTCATTGGGGTTGAGACGGGTCTATGACGACGTCGAAACGATGGCAGCTGATCCCGACATCGACGTCGTCCATGTCGCCAGCCCAAACTACGCCCATTCCGAGCAGGTGAGGGTCCTGCTCGCCGGGGGCAAACACGTGATCTGTGAGAAGCCTCTCGCTCTAGACGCGACCGACACCGCAGACCTGGTGTCGAGAGCCAAGGGCGCGAACCTGGTGAACGCAGTCTGCTTCAACATCAGGTTCTACCCGGCCAATCATCAGGCGATGGCCATGGTCGCGGCCGGAGAGATCGGCGAGCCCAAATTCATCACCGGGTCGTATCACCAGGACTGGCTGCTGCGCGACACCGACTGGAACTGGCGCTTGCAACCGGAGGAAGCTGGTCGTCTCCGAGCCGTCGCGGACATCGGATCGCACTGGCTGGATCTGACCCGGTTCGTCTCCGGGCGCCGCATCGTGGAGGTGATGGCCGACTTGCACACCCTGGTGCCGATTCGCCGTCACCCGTCAGGGCCTGTCGAGACCTTCGCTGCGGTCTCGGGCAACGACGACCTCGTCGAGGAGGAGATGACCAGCGATGATGCCGCCGGGATCCTGCTCCGTTATGAGGGCGGGGCCCGTGGTGCAGTCACCATCTCTCAGGTTTCGGCGGGACAGAAGAACTCGGTCCGCTACGAGGTTGCAGGCTCGGAGTCGGCCCTGAGCTGGTTCTCCGCCGAGCCCGAGGACCTTCTCATAGGTCATCGCGGTCGCCCCAATGAAGTCCTGAGTCGTGACCCTGCACTATTTGCACCCGAGGCTTCGCGGTTGATCGCCTACCCCGGCGGTCACCTCGAGGGTTTCCCCGACACCTTCCGCGCTCTCTTTTCCCAGGTGTACGACCATGTCCTCGCCGGCGGCCCATCCGGGGCACCGAATTATCCCACCTTCGCCGACGGGCACGACGCCGTGCTCGTCACCGACGCAATCGCGCAGAGCCACGACACCCAGTCTTGGACTGTGGTCAAACGATGAGGAGGAAACAGTGAAGTTAGGGCTGCTCACGGCACCATTCCCGGAGACGTCACTCGACGAGGTGGCGCAGTGGACCGCCGACAACGGGTTCACCACGATCGAGATCGCCTGCTGGCCTGCCTCCAGTGGCGACACCCGGCGGTATGCGGGGACGAGTCACATCGATGTGGACGGGATCTCCGATACCCAGGCCTCAGAGATCGTCTCCGACATGCACGACAAGGGTCTCGAGATCTCCGGTCTCGGCTATTACCCGAACCCGCTCCACCCCGACGATGAGCACGCCCGTATGGTGATCGACCATCTGAAGAAGGTGATCACCGCGGCCGGGAAGATGAATGTGCCGGTGGTCAACACCTTCATCGGCGCCGATCATGGCCTCACCCAGGACGGGAACTGGGAGAAGGCGACCCAGGTCTGGCCAGAGATTCTCTCCCACGCAGAGGAAAGCGGGGTGCGGATCGCGATCGAGAACTGCCCGATGATCTTCTCGAAGGACGAGTGGCCCTCGGGGCACAACCTCGCCTACAACCCGAAGATCTGGCGTCGGATGTTCGAGGAATGGGGCGAGGTCATCGGGCTCAACTTCGACCCTTCCCACCTCGTCTGGCTGATGATCGACATCGAGAGCGCCATCCTCGAGTTCGGCGATCGCTTCTATCACTTCCAGGCCAAGGACGTGATGGTCGACTACGACGGTTTGTACGAGAACGGCACCCTCTCCTCGGGGATCGGGTGGCAGATCCCCCGTCTACCGGGTCTGGGCCACGTCGACTGGGGCGTGGTCTTCTCTGCGCTGTATCGGGCCGGCTACGACGGGCCGATCATCATCGAACACGAGGATCGGGATTTCGAGAAGACCGACGAGCTGGTGAAGCGGGGGTTCCTGATCGCCCGCGACGTCCTGCAGCCCTACGTCCACTGAGCACTTGACCGCAGAGAGCATCGGGGTCTATGACGTCGTGGTCGTGGGCTCCGGTGCTGCCGGGTCGAGCGCGGCAATCGCCTCGGCCAGGGGCGGGGCGAAGACCCTTCTGATCGAGAAGCTGCCGTTCCTGGGTGGCAACTCGACCGCGGTCCTCGACACCTTCTACGGCTTCTACGCCCCTGGTGAGCGCTCGCTGAAGGTGGTGGGCGGAGTCGGTGACGAGGTGGTGAATGGGTTGCGGCGTCTCGGCCCCGTACTGGAACGACCCAACACCTACGGGGCGGGCACCGGTGTCACCTATCTGGCCGAGCATCTAAAGGTGGTTTGGGAAGGTTTGGTCACCGGAGCCGGCGCCCGGGTCCTCCTCCACTGCTTCCTCCAGGGAGTCACTGTCGATGACGGACGGATACGCGAGGTCACGGTGGCGACCAAGGCCGGCTTGCGGACCGTCGAGGCGACCGTGTTCGTCGACGCGAGCGGGGATGCGGATCTGTCCCATCACGCCGGATTCGGATACGAGTTGGCGGGAGATCTCGACCCGGCACAGACCCTGACCACCACCTTCCGGATGGCGAACGTCGATCACGAGCGGCGCAGGAAGATATCGAAGAATCAACTGCATACCCTCATGGAAGAGGCTGCCGAGTCGGGCCAGTACCACCTGCCCCGTAGGGAGGGCAGCGATCACATCACACCTGTCGAGGGGATGGTGGCCACCGTGATGACCAGGCTCGATCACGTGCGAAGAATCGATGATGGGTCAGTTGTCAACGCCACCGACCCCGACGTCCTGACCGTCGCCGAGATGGAGGGGAGACGTCAGGCTCTGGAGTACGCCCGCTTCCTCGTCGACAAGGTGCCCGGATACGAGAATGCATCGTTGATCGCTCTCAGCTCTCAGATCGGCATGCGGGAGACCCGTCGGGTGTATGGCGACTACCGGGTGACCCGGGACGACGTCCTCAGTGCCCGCCAGTTCGACGATCAGATAGGTCTCTGCGGGGCGCCGATCGAAGACCACGTGCCGGGCACCGGAACAAAGTGGGAGTACCTACCCGAGGGGCAGACCGTGGGGATTCCCTTCACCACTCTCGTACCCCGAGACGGTGTCAACGCCCTGGTCGCGGGTCGTTGCTTTTCGGCAACACACGACGCACAAGCTTCGATCAGGTCGATGGCCCAGTGCATGGCCATGGGTCAAGCTGCGGGCACCGCCGCTGCGATGACAGCGGCGGCCGATGGTTCGGTCCGTGGGGTGGACGTGGACGTCTTGCGGGACCTTCTCGTGAAGGACGGAGCGCTCATCGAGAATCCGACGTGACAGGTGTGATCCGCACCATCGGTGGAGACCTTCCCGCTGAACTGGCAGGACCCACCTACACCCACGAGCATCTGGTGATCGACTCGCCCTTGGTGGCCGAGACGATGCCTCACATCCATCTCGGGTCGATCGATGAAGGGTGTGCCGAAGTGGAGACCTGTGTCGTCGCCGGTGTGCGCACGATGGTCGACGCCATGCCCGCAGGCTCGGGCCGGGATCCCGACAAGCTGGCAAGGATCAGCATCCTCACCGGGATGCGAGTGGTGGCAGCGACGGGTCTGCACACCGAGCGGTATTACCGGGACCTCCCATGGGCAGGTGCGGAAGACCCCGAGGTGTTGGCTCAACGCTTCGTCGCCGACATCGAGGACGGTATCGACCTCTTCGACTATCGAGGCGAGAAGGTCGATCGCACAGCGATATTGGCCGGGGTGGTCAAGGTGGCAACGATGGGCGTGCAGTTGAACGATCGGGATCGTCGGCTCTTCGCTGCAGCCGCGATCACGTCGCAGAAGACGGGCGTTCCGATTCTCACCCACACCGAAGGAGGAATGGGCGGGCTCGCCCAAATCGAGGAGCTGCTTGGTCTTGGCATCAGCCCGGACCGCATCGCCCTTTCCCACACCGACAAGGTTGCCGACGCCGGATATCACCGGGCCATGTTGGAGACGAGTGCCTATCTCTGTTACGACCAGGGGATCCGGGAGCCGGAGCAGACCTTCGAGCTGGTCGGGTCGATGGTGGAATCAGGGTTCGCCGATCAGTTGCTGCTGGGCACGGATGGAGCCAGACGCACCTTGTGGAAGACACTGGGCGGTGAGCCTGGTCTGGCGTCTCTCATCGGTGTCGCCCGGGAACGTCTCACCTCCCCTCTGGTCGATCAGATCTTCGTGGTGAACCCGGCCCGCTGGCTATCGCTTGCCAGCAGCTGAAATGTCGACCATCACCCGCAGGTTGTGGTGGCTGCGGAGATATGTTGCGGGCAGATCGGGTCCGATCGGGGAGGTGAGCGTCTGCGACAGGATGTCCCGCTTGTGGGGTCCGGTCACGACCAGCCACACCTCGCCGGCAGTCATCAGCTCGGCGAAGCCGACCGTGATCCCCCAGGTGGGTGAGATGCTTGCCCCGTAACTCCCCGCATTCGCCGAGGTCTCTGCAGCCAGTTCGACGACCCGTGTCGGCGCGTCAACGGCTGTGCCTGGCTCATTCATCCCGATGTGCCCGTTGCGGCCGAGACCGACGACGGCCAGGTCGATCCCTTTGGAGAGTATCTCTCGATAAGCGGCGGCCGCAGTCTCGGGGTCGGGGGCGTCTACATCAGGCAACCCGACAGTTGGTGGGGAATCGAGATGGTCGAGCAGGTGGCGTCGGAGCATCGACTCGCATCGACCCGGGTCTCCGGGAGGCAGCCCGCCGAACTCGTCGAGAAGGAGAAGCTCGGTGCCTGTCAGATCGCGCACCAGCCGGTAGCACGGGGCCAGGGTTGCCCCGGTGGCTAGACAGAGCCTGGTACCCGGCGTCGCGGTCTCTTCCAGCTCTCGGGCGACCGTTTCGCCCCGGAGAGCGTCTGCAACGACCTCCACCCGAGTCGTCAACCGGTGACCAGGTCGAAGATCTCCCCGGTCTCTTTGTGGGAGAGCATCAGCTTGGAACGTCCGTCGGGCAACACCTCGGTCTTGACGACAGCGTGGCCATCGTGGACTGCTGCCTTCTTCTCGATCCGGGGCGTAGTCCCGCCCCGCCATTCGACGTCGACCGGCTCCCATTGCCGGCTCCCCGCCGATCTGTAGGCCGAGTCCATGATGGCGTTCACGACATAGCCGTCGTAGAAGGTCTCCTGGGGTTCGGTCCCCTTGTCGATGGAGTCGAACATGTCGGTGAACATGTCGACATAGCCGAGTTCAGCCACCTCGTCGCCCACCGGGAACAACCAGCCCTCGGTCGACTCCAACTTCTCGGCGACGTATCCGTCGCCCCCTCCCGTGGTGTACATCTCGTATCCGGTGCGAAGGAAGTGGTTGAGCCAGATGGTCCCCTCGGTCCCGGCTACCTCGTCACGGAGGTCCATGCCGCCACGGAAGGTCCAGGAGACCTCGAACTGGCCGAGAGCGCCCGATTCGAACCTGATCAGCACCACCGCGTTGTCTTCGGCCTTGATCGGGTGCACCAGCGTGTCCGCCCACGCCATCACCTCGACCGGGCGGTTTCCCTTGCCCACGAAGTTGCGGATGATCTCGATGCAATGACAACCGAGATCGACGATTGCCCCGCCACCCGCCTTGTCCTTGTCCCAGAACCAGGCGCTGTGAGGGCCGGGGTGGGTCTCTCGGGATCGGACCCAGGTCACGTCCCCGATTGCGCCACTGCGGACTGCCTGCACGGCCTTGAGGCTCTTCGGTGTGTAACAGAGGTCCTCCAGGTATCCGGCGAACACCCCGGCCGACTCCACCTTGTCCAGGATCCGCTTCGCTTCCTCACCGGAGCGGGCGAGAGGTTTGGTGCAAAGGATCGACTTCCCGGCATCGGCGGCGACCGAGATGACCTCCTTGTGGAGGAAGTTGGGAAGGGCAACCACGACCGTGTCGACATCGGGGTGGCCGATCGCTTCTTCAACCGAGGTCGTGTAGTTCGGGATGTCCCATCGGTCGCTGAATGCCTGTCCCCGTTCCTGCGATCGGGAGTAGGCGACCACGACCCGGTCCCTGCCTCGTTGGCCGTGGAGGGTCATCGTGTAGAAGTCGCCGATCAGCCCGGTGCCCAGCATCGCGACGTTGTGTGAGTTCATAGGAGTCCTCCGGACAGCGTTGTCTATACAACTTATCAGGGTGAATCAGCGGGAAATCGAGTGCTCTTCATCGCATTAGGGGGCGAACCACCATCGAGAGGGGGACGAGATGCTGCCTTACTGAAAGGTTCGAGCCCCGTGTTGTGCGATATGTCGCCGAACAAGAGCGAGCGATGTCTCGCAGGGTACGGAAGGACCGCTCAGCCGGTCTTGCCGAGTTGTTGAACGTCCTGGCCCAGGGTCTGGCCGCGATGGGGATCCCCCGGGGACCCGGAAACCGACGACCTGAGCCGGCGTGGTGGCCGGTGTTTCGATGGCCCGACCCGTAGTGATCCCTGCGATGACACCGGCGCCGGCGATTGCCGCGGCGAGAGCTATGGCCGCGGCCGCGGTGCTCGCTTTTGCGATCGTGGATCCCGGCTGATTCCCCGGGTGTGTGGACTCGGTTGTCATAGCTCTCCTCTTGCGTCAGTGGGTAGAGGGGAAGGAGGACGCCCTGATACGTGTTGTCCCTGATGTCATGGAATTAGGAATCACCAGCTTCGCCGAAACGATCGCCCCCTTTGGTGGTGAGCCGGTCGGGCACGGCGAACGTCTTCGCCAGATCCTCGAAGAGGTCGTGGTGGCCGAAGAGGCAGGTCTCGACGTCTATGGGCTCGGTGAGCATCACCGGCCCGACTTCGCCTCCTCAGCGCCCGCCGTTGTGCTTGCTGCAGCCGCCGGCAAGACCTCCCGAATCAGGCTCTTCCCAGCAGTCTCCATTCTCAGCACCGACGACCCGGTCAGGGTCTTTCAGCAGTATGCAACGCTCGATCTGGTCAGCGAGGGACGTGCCGAGCTGCTGGTCGGTCGAGGGTCGTTCATCGAGTCGTTCCCCTTGTTCGGGCATTCCCTGGATGACTACAACGAGTTGTTCGCCGAGAAGCTCGACCTGCTCCTCAGGATCAGGGACAACGAAGGGGAGTTCGACTGGTCGGGGCGTTTTCGCAGCCCGATATCCGGTCAGGGGGTGTATCCCCGCCCCGAGCGGCCCCTCCCGATAAGGGTCGCCGTCGGGGGAACGCCACAGTCGATTGTTCGGGCCGCCACGAGGGGTCTTCCCGTAGCCCTGGCGATCATCGGCGGCAGTCCCGACCGTTTCACCGGCTTTGCAGATCTCCATCGAAAGACGCTCATCGAGTCGGGTCATGACCCCGAACAGATCCCGCTTTCGGTTCACGCTCACGGCTATGTCGCCGACAGTGTCGAGCAGGCGATCGAGGAGTACTACCCCTCCTATGCGGCAGCGATGTCGAGGCTGGGCCGGGAACGAGGCTGGGGGCCGATGACCCGCGAGCAGTTCGACTGGCTCCGTTCGCCTGAAGGCTCCCTCGTGCTGGGTGATGCCGAAACGGTCGCCGCCAAGATCCTCCGCTACCGGGAACTGCTTGGTGTCAACCGGTTCGAGCTACACGTGAGCGTCGGCACGGTTCCGCACGAAAGAGTCCTCAGGTCGATCGAGCTGCTCGGAACCAAGGTACGGCCCATGGTCGACGCCACCGACTGATCGGCTCAACGTGGAATCAGATGCCCGTCGCTGAGCTCGACCACACGATCGGCGACATTTAGTGGTGCCGGGTCATGGGTGGCTACGACGGCGGCGATCCCCTGAGAGTGGACCAGATCGAGTAGCAGGTTGATTATCACCCGACCGGTGCGCGAGTCGAGCTGACCGGTGGGCTCGTCGGCCAGGAGGAGATCGGGCCGATTGGCGAGCGCCCGGGCGATGGCAACCCGCTGCTGCTCTCCACCAGAGAGCTCATGCGGCCGATGGTTGGCTCTCTTGCCGAGGCCAACCAGCTCCAGCAGCTCGCTCACGCGATGGTTCCGCTCCTTCGGATCGGCGCGGATGAGGCGCAGCGGCA
>DASTBQ010000021.1:0-6957 GCA_035711995.1 Acidimicrobiia bacterium
CTCATCGAACATGATGGTGGGGGCATGGCTGATCAGGCCAACACCGACTATCTCACCCATAGACAGACTTCTCCTGAGGTCGTTAGGTACCGAACAATAGCCGTGGCCCGGGGGCGCATGTCTCTCAGGGCCCGGTGTCTGATTCGACCAGATCCATACCCGTGGCCGTCGCAGTGATCAGTCTGAGGAGACGGGCCAACTCATGCTGCTCGGTCACCTCGAGTTGTGCCGTGAAACGGGCTTCGTGCTCGTTGAAGACAGGGAACACGCTCTCGATGAGATCTTCTCCGTCTTCTCTGAGATTGACCATCACCTTCCGGCCGTCGTGGCTATGAGCACTCCTCTCGACCAACCCGGCACGTTCCAGAGTCGTCAGCATGCCGGTGAGCGTTCCCTTGGCCACGCCGCAATCATCGGCGAGTTGCCCGGTCTCCCGATCACCCCACACCCAGAGCACGAACAGAATCGTGAATCCCCCCCAGGAAAGGCCTGCAGGCGAGAGGACGTCTCGCTCCATGCTTCGCCGGACCGCGTTTGCCGCCCGGTAGATGTTGGACACTGCGAGGAGCGCGGCGAAGTCGAGCGGGTGGTCACCGAGTCGGCTCCTGATGTCGCGCTCGGCCTCGAGCACTGTGTCGGGATCGTGGTCATAGAGAGGAGGAGGCATAGAGGCGGGCAGTTTATCCTTAGCCACCTAACGATCTCCCCCCACCCAGATGCCGTCACCCAGAGCCGAGATATCAGAAGTAGCCGTATCACCTGACCACTTCATCGGTGGGAAGAGGATCGCGTCCGACAGTCGATTCCAGGTTCGCTCCCCACTCGACTGGGATTGGAAACTCGCCGATGTGGCCCGGGGCGACGCACTGACAGCAGACCTCGCGGTGACGGCAGCCGTGGACGCATTCCCTGCCTGGTCAGCATTACCTCCCTCGTCCCGGGCGGACCATCTCCATCGTCTGGCCGACGTCATCGACGACAACATCGACGACCTGGCAACGGTGGAGTGTGTCGACATGGCGATGCTGCTGGAGAGTCTCCAGACGCGGGTGATCCATAGGGGGGCCGAGAATTTCAGGAACTACGCAGACCTCGCCGTTGGCCACGAACCCAGGGTTTGGTCGTCCAAGGGCACCGCCAATCGTGTGGAGAGGATGCCTGCCGGCCCCGCGGTGATCATCACGCCGTGGAACGCGCCATGGCTGCT
Organism: Acidimicrobiia bacterium; assembly: GCA_035711995.1. Classification (GTDB taxonomy): domain Bacteria; phylum Actinomycetota; class Acidimicrobiia; order Spongiisociales; family ZC4RG35; genus JANQRA01. Next base: position 1,208 of record DASTBQ010000021.1, read on the forward strand.
CTCGACCTGGAAGTTGGCTCCTGCGTTGGCCGCCGGTAACACCGTGATCCTCAAACCCGCCGAGTGGGCTCCCCTGTCTGCATCCCTGCTCGCCGACCTCGCCCAGGAAGCGGATCTGCCCCCGGGGGTACTCAACGTGGTCCAAGGCTTTGGCGAAGAGGTGGGCTCGGCCCTGGTTGGCGACCGCCGGGTCCGCCGCATCTCCTTCACCGGATCACCTGAGACCGGGCGTCACATCGGGGTGGCCGCTGCCCGCAACCTGACGCCATTCACCGCCGAACTGGGTGGGAAAGGGCCGTTCCTGGTGTTCGCCGACGCCGACATCGACGCCGCCGCCCGGAAGGCCGCCGGACAGTACGACGACGCCGGACAGGTCTGCCTGGCGGGAACCCGACTACTGGTCGAGGAGTCGATCGCGGACGATTTTCGCGACCTTCTCGACATCTACACCGACAAACACGTGCTCGGAGACAGCCGCAACCCGGCAACCACGATCTCCCCACTGATCCACCCCGACCATCTGCAAAGGGTCGACGGGTTCGTGGCCCGCGCTCGTGAGAACGGTGATCGGATCGTCAGAGGCGGTGAAAGGTGGAGAGAGGACGGGCTGTGGTACGAGCCCACGCTCATCGAACCGAAAGACAATTACTCCGAAGTCGTGCAACGCGAGGTCTTCGGCCCGGTCCTCACCATCCAGACCTTTGCAGACGATGCCGAGGCCGTGGCTCTGGCCAACTCGACCGAATACGGCCTCTCCGGCATCGTCTACACAGGGTCCGAGGAGCGGGCGCAACGAGTCGGTTCGGCGATCAGGGCGGGAACCATCTGGGTCAACACCTTCCTGATCAGAGATCTCACCGCCCCCTTCGGTGGCTGTCGCATCTCGGGAATCGGCCGCGAAGGTGGGGATTACGCTCTCGACTTCCACTCAGACCTGAAGACGATCCAGGTCAGCGAGGGAACCACCTAGCGACGGGTCGGGTGACGAAATGCCTCTCCCATTTCCGGCATGTCTTCTGCCATGTCGATCCGCCCCAGCCATCGACTCATCGGGACCGCGGAGAGCCCGTGCAATGCGATCGAAGCCAGCACGACGACCGAGAGCGTGTCGAGAACGAGGGGGTCGATCGTTCCGAGCTCCTCGAGGGCGACCAGCACGAAAACCACGGTGGCGAGACCACGAGGGCCGAACCATCCGAGGAAAACCACCGTCTGCCACTGCAGCCGCTGCCCCAACAACGAAAGCCAGATCGAAATGGGCCGGAGCAGGAACAGGGAAACGACCGCTATCACCACTGCTTGCGTGGGGGCTCCCCGCCTGAGCAGCTCGGCGCCGGGACCCGCACCGACCACGAAGAAGGCGAGCAAAACCAGGGCGTGACCCTCCGCCTCGGCGAACTGGTAGACGCGTTCGGGTCGAGGTCTGAGGAGATGACTCATCAGACCACCGGCGATGAAGGTGGCGACGAACCCCGACCCCCCGAGGAGCTGAACGGCGGCAAACCCCGACAATGCCAGGGCAACCGCGGCGACCCTCTGATGCAAGGGGTTCATCCAGCCCGTCTCAGCACCTTTCCCAATCAGCTTCGCCCCCACCCAGCCGAGCACCAGACCACCCACGATCCCGATTCCGAGTTGGGTGATCACCAGCCAGATGGCATCTCCAACCGACTGACCCTCTTCGGCGTCGATGACGCCGATCGCTATGAGCAGGAAGGGAAGTGCGAGACCGTCGTTGAGACCGGACTCGACATTCAGTGTCTGACGGACTCGCTCCGGTACCGAATCCGACTCGAGGATCGGCTCGGCGAGAGCGGCATCTGTGGGGGCCAGCACGACACCGAGTAGCAGGGCGAGACCGAACGGGAGGCTCAGATACCAACCCGAAACCAATGTGCCCATCGCAACCGCCACCGGCAGACCGATCAGCAGCATCCGTAGCGGCCACTCATAGCCATCACGGAGATGACCGACATCGATCCGGGAGGCATCACTGAACAGGACAAGCGCAAGTGTGAGCTCGAGCAGGATGAGTATCAGGGGGCTCTCCAACTCGAGGTCGACCAGGGTGAGCCCGACGATCACCCCGAGTGCGGTTGCGACGAGTGGCTCGGTGAGCCACACCCGATCGAGACGTCCCGAGACACTGGCGACGAACAACAGCATGCCCGCCCCCACCAAAACCACGAGTTCGGCGGTCAACGGGCCTCGAGGGTGGTTCCACCCCGCCAGGAGACTCCGACACGGTGGTAGAAGCCGCCGATCGTCTCGATGGGCTCGAGCATCGCTAGTTCGTCACCGGGGGCTTCGAAGATCTCGACGTCGGCGCGAGCAGCCCACACGTCCGCAACCTCGCCGTCATAGCCCCGCATCGTCACCAACTCGTCCATCGACGCCGAGCCATCCGACTCGATCGCGGGCCAGTAGCGGTTGTGCAGCATGGGGTGGGAGTTGACGAATCCGGGTGCGTCGACCATATCCGTCAGTTCGATTCGGGCGTTGGCGAGCCGATGGCCATTTGCGCTGAGTGTCGCACCAAACAACCCGCCTCCCTCGAGTCGCGGGCCGGCCCTACCCACTGCGACCGGTCGTGTCATCCAGATGTCGCCCAGCTTCTTCGGATATCCCTGGTGATAGCCCCTGACCAATGCAAAGTCCTTGTCCACCCAAATGAATGGACATCGGCTCCAGGTCTGTCCCTGCCACTCACACCTGATGACTGCGAAGCATTCCTTGTATTGACTTCGCCCCGGGTCTGTGAGCTCTGCGAAGTCGTCGCCACAGCTCTGCCAGTCGGCCCATATGAGGGCGACAGCGCCAGGGTCGTCCCCGGCGAGGGTTGCACCTTCAGGGAGCAGTTCGGCCACCCGATCCGGGTCGGTGCGGTACTCGACCGTGATCATCTCACCGGAGTAGTGCCACGGAGGCGGAGGGATCAGCGACGACTTCCCGCTGGGTGTTCTGGGGAATAGGAACGACGCCATCACAGGAACGGAAGGTATTCGAACATCTCCCAGTCGGTTGTCCACTTCTGGTAGCGGTCCCACTCGGCCCGCTTCACTGTGACGTAGCCGTCGATGTAGGCGGCTCCGAATGCTTCGACCAGGTCGGCGTCGGCCTCAAGGGCGTCGAGCGCAGCGTCCAACGACGGCGGGCTGACGACATCGGTGGAGGCACGCTCGATGCAGTCGAGTCTCTCAACGGGTGGCAGTTCGTATCCCTTGTCGTAACCGAGCAGGCCGGCGGTGAGCACCGCGGCGACCCCTTGATGAGGCGTCACCGAGCCGTCCCCCAACCGATGTTCGAGACGGGTTCCTTTCCCTCGTGCGGGTGGGACCCGGACCGTGACCCCGCGATGGTCATAACCCCAGTTCGCCCAGTAGCCACACATCGATCCGGGCTGAAGCCGCTTATAGGCGTTCACCGTCGGCGCCAACAGCGCCGTCATCCCAACGTGATGGTGGAGCAGACCGGCGATCACAGACCGGGCGGTGTCACTGAGCCCGTCCTCGGCATCATCGGATTGCATCACGTTCTCGGCTGATTCGTCACGGAGCGACAGATTGACGTGGAATCCCGACCCTCCTCTCCCGTTTATCGGCTTTCCCATGAACGTCAGGAGCATGTCGTGTCGTGCCGCGACCTCCCGGGCCATCACTTTGAAGAGAAAGGCGTCATCGGCCGCCTTCATCGCCTCGTCGTAGGCCAGGGTCAGTTCGAACTGGCCGTTGTCGTACTCACTGTTGACCGACTCGAGTCGCAGACCCACGGCAGCCGCGGTCGACATGATGTCGTCGATGGTGCCGGTGGGATCGACTGACATCCCGGTCCCGTAGACATACGCACCCGGGGTGGAGATCGGTCGCCAGCCTCCATCCCCATCGGGTTCGAAGAGGAACGCCTCCAGCTCGATGCCCACCATCGGGGTGAGACCCCTGTCGCCCCAGGTCTCGATGACGCGCTTCAGCACATTCCGTGGCGCCAGGGGAACAGGATCGCCGTTCCTGACGATGTCCGGAATCACTACCCCGGTCCCGTTCTGCCAGCCGGGACGGACGTCATCCTCGGAGAAGACCGCATCACAGTCGGGTAACCCCTGCCAGAAGAACCCACCGTCGTGAGGGATCATCTCTCGGTCGAACCCGAGAGTGAACAACGAGATGCAATGGGCCGTGCCGGAGGCAGCCTTCTCGGGCGTTAGGTACTTGCCACGGGCGAGACCGAGGTGATCTGGCCACAGGAGTCGCAGCCGGTCGAAATCCGCTGACATCTGGACCGGATCGTAGATGGACCTCGTCCCCCGACGCGGTGACGACTGTCCGGTATTACCTTGAGACGCGATGGCCCACGCATTGGAGCCGAACCGCGAGCTTCGCACTCAGCTGACGGAGCAGGTCCTCGAATACCTCAACGACTGGTACGACGCCGCGGCCACGATGGAGGCGCATGGCATCGAGCTCGACGCCGAGACTCTCGTGTCGCTGCGCAAGCCACCTGCCGAAGAAGGCCGGGAACTGGAGTCGATACTGGCCGACATCCAACTCGCCGGCCGCGACGGGCACATGCACCCGTCTGGCGGTCATCTCTCCTACATCCCCAACTCGGGGATGTTCACCGGGGCTCTCGCCGACTTCCTGGCCACCGGTCTCAACCGTTACACCGGTGTAGCAAGTGCCGCTCCAGGGTTCTCGGCAATCGAATACGGGGTGGTCGACTGGCTGTGCTCGTTGTTCGATCTCGGCGACCAGGCGGCCGGGCTGCTGCTCTCCGGCGGTTCGATGGCCAACTTCACAGGCATCGTCACCGCCCGGAGCACCCGGCTGGGGGACGACTTCGCCAACGGTGTGATGTATCTGACGCGGCACACCCACCACTCGTCGGCGAAGGCTGCCCGGCTCGCCGGATTCCGCCCGGATCAGATCGTGACAGTCGACGTCGACGACGAACTGCGTCTCGACCTGGAAGCCCTGGCGCGACAGGTCGGTAATGACCGGTCGGCCGGGAGGCGTCCTTTCCTGGTCATCGCCTCCGCAGGGACCACCGACACCGGCACCGTCGACAATCTCGGTGCCGTGGCAGACGTTGCCGACGAACACGGTTTGTGGCTCCATGTGGACGGGGCGTACGGCGGGTTCTTCCAACTCACCGAACGGGGCCGATCGAAGCTGGGCGGCATCGGGAGGGCCGACTCCATAGCCCTCGACCCGCACAAGGGCTTGTCTATCCCGTTCGGCGTCGGCGCCCTGGTGGCCAGGGATGAGTCGCATCTGGTCGATGCTCACCTCGGACGAGGTGCGTATCTCCGGGACGATGACTCCTACAACGGGATACGCGACATCGCTTCTCTCGGACCCGAGCTGAGCCGACCGTTCCGTGCACTTTCGGTTTGGCTGCCGCTGCAACTCCACGGGGTGGCTCCGTTCCGGGAGGCTCTGGACCGGGTTCTCGACATCGCGCAACACGGATATCAACGACTGCAGGCGATCCCGGGGATCCGCTCCAGTTGGCACCCTGACCTCTCGATTGTGGCTTTCGGTTTCGACGACGATGAGTTGGGTCGCGCGGCCTGGGAGGCGGTGAACGCCGATCGAACCGTCCATCTCAGCCCGACAATCATCGATGACAGATTCATCCTGAGGTTCGCCGTGCTCAACCGTCGCACGACGATCGACCACGTCGATCACGCCATCGACATCATCGAGAAGATGGTGGCGGGCTAGCGGACTGTGAAGTGCTTGACCGTGGTTTCT
>DASTBQ010000022.1:0-3493 GCA_035711995.1 Acidimicrobiia bacterium
CGAAGAAGCCGTCTAGACCGGTTTGCGGTAGATGGACATGTGAGACGTCGATCTCTCGTTGAACGGTCTCAGGTCGTACCAGCCGAATCTGTCTTCCAATTCGAGACCGGCGAGACGAGCCATCAGGTCTAGCTCACCGGGCCAGGCAAAGCGGATCTCCACCGGCAAGACGACGTTCGTGCCGTTCTCGTTGCGTTTGACCACGTGTGTCGAGAGTCGCTGGGTGACAGGGTCGTAGATCGTCATTTCGTACATGTGCTCGTCCACCGAGCCGATCGAAGACACCCCGATGCGTGTGTTGTAGGCATCGAAACGTTTGATGTCGGGCACGAAGCAATCGATCACGAAACATCCACCCGGTTGCAGATGGTCGGCGACGTTGCGGAAACAGTCGACCTGATCATCCTGACTGAGCAGCCCGAAGATCGTGTTGAAAGCCAGATAGATCAGCGGAAACGTGTCATCGATGTCGACGTCCCCGAAGTTTCCCATCACGACCTTGATCGCATCTCCCCCGTCTTTGGCCCGCAGCTTCTCGACCATTTCCTCGGACGAGTCGATGCCGACGACTTCGACACCCCGGCGACGAAGCGGGAGGGCGATACGACCCGTCCCGATTGCCAGCTCGAGGGCTCGAGGGGGCGCGCCGGCGTACCGGGCGAGCAGATCGATCGTCGAGTCGTCCACCTCGTTGTACAGCTCGTCGTAGTAGGGCGCCCACCGTCGTCCGTATGTCTGGGTGTCGTATCCATCCATACGAGGAGTCTCCCACGTGCGAATGTTGCCGGTCGCCACATTCCTAGGCTGGGACAATGCCGGCAGCCCCCGAAGTGATCACCGACCTCGCATCGCGCGGGATCGTCTACGAAGAGATGGCTTGTGACCCCAACTTGGCCGACACCGCCGAATTCTGCGCGGCCTACGACATCCCTCTGGAGAAGTCGGCCAACGCGATCCTGGTCGCATCACGGAAACCGGAAGGACACAACGCTGTCTGCGTGGTGCTGGCCCACACGAGGCTCGACGTGAACGGGAGCGTGCGTCGCCGTCTCGGTGTGCGGAAAGTCAGTTTCGCCCCCGCCGATCTCACCCGCGAGTTGACCGGACAGGAGATCGGTGGGGTCACGATCTTCGGTTTACCCCCGGATCTTCCGGTGTGGGTCGACAGCAGGGTCATGGATTGTGACTGGGTGATCGTCGGAGGAGGCTCCCGGACCGCAAAGATCAAACTCGATCCCTCCCAACTCGCCGACCAACCCGGTTTTGAGGTGATCGAGGAGCTAGCTCTCCCCGGCTGAGCCATTGCCCTTGGTCTTGACCAGGAAATAGAAGCCGACGAGCCCAACCACCGCGAAGCCGAACCACTGGATCGCATAGGCGAGATGCGAACCTTCGTCCTCCACATCCGGCAGATCGACGGGAACCGGAAGCTCGTCGCTCTCCCCCATCGCCACCACATAGACAGGGGCCAACGGGTACGGAACTTGGCCTCCGATTCTCTCCACGTCCACCCGGCTGAATACGTCGACTTCGCCGGCAGGATCTTCACGACCGAGCGCCGGTCGATCCGCGGACAGACGGACCCACCCCACCACTCGTGTCTCCCCCGCCGGTGCCAAAGCGTCAACAGGAGGCTCATCCATGTTCAGGGGAACCCAACCCCGGTTTACCAGGACCGCGGTTGGCCCGGTGAGCGGGGTGATCACGTGAAAACCGGCCTGTCCCAATTCGACCTGGGATCGGATCAGGACTTCCTCGCTCGGGTCGAAGACACCGCCAGCGACGACTCTGCGGAACTCGATCGATTCGAGGTCACCGTCAGCCTCGGCGAGCAGGTCTTCGAGTGCCACCGGCTCGGCTTCCAACCGCGCTGATATTTCGGCGTTGAGGTCTCTTCGTTCGCCGAGACGATCGAGCTGCCAGATTCCGAGTCTGATGAACACACCGGCGAGCACCACGACCAGGACGGTCAGGATGAGCCATCTCGGTTGTCGAAGGGTCTGGAGCATTCAGGCCGCTAAAGGGATCTCACCGTCCTCGAGGAGACCCTCGATGGCGTCTTCGATGTTGGTGCAGGCGCTCCGAATCCCAACCGGTCTGGCGATGAGCCCTGCCGCCTCGGCGGCGCTGAGACGACCGTGGGCGATCATCACATTGGCGACATCGTCGGTCCAGTACCAGGGCATGGGAGCACCTCCGTGAGCGAAGCGGGTGGGCGGGACTCCCCCACCATACCCACGACGTCAAACCACGGATACCGCCTGGTTCCGGGTCTATCCGACGGTCATCGGCTCGAGATCTTCCACGTCCCTGAAGTTGACCTGTTCGGCAACGACTTCCAAACGGCTGCGTCGCCCGTCGGGGCTCTCCCAGTAACGGCGTTGCACAGACCCGCAGACCCAGATCCGGTCGCCCTTCTTCCCCGGGTCGTCTACCAACTCCTGGGGTGGGTCCCAGAGAGTGACCGGAACGACATCTACCCGGCTCCTCGGGAAGTCGACCCGTGTGGTGACCAGGTATCGGATCAGTTGGGTGCCCGAATCGAACACCCTCAACTCGCCCTCGACTGCGAGTCTTCCACACAGCACTATCAGGTTGAGATCCATGACAGCTCTCCCTCTCATATCGGGGAGATGCGGCGGCTGGTCCCCAGTCTGTCAGCGGGCGCTGACAGAAACTAGGTGAGGACTCTCCTAAGTTCGTCGACACCCTCGAAGTCGGGTTCTTGCTCATCAAGAGCCGCTACCAGCCGTCGTGCGGCATCCTTGTCGCCGGCGGCGACAGCCACACGGGCGGCTACGAACCACCGTCTCAACTCGCCTTGCGTCGGTGAGGCCACGAGTCGGCCGGGCTTGATTATGGGCCAGGCGTCACTGGGTCGTCCCTCGTCGAGGAGGAAGGAGGCGTAGACCACCCGGGCCTCATGATTGATCGTCTGGGAGATGTCGTAGTCCTGGAGACGTTCCCATGCCTTTATGACGTCCTGGGTCTTGCCGAGACCGCGGAGACAGTCCATCTCGACCGGGTAGTGGATCAGATCACCGGTGAGACGACGGAAGGTTCGCAGCTCACGGAGCGCCTCTTCCCACTTACCCGACCTGTAAGCGGAGAGGCCGAGCATCTCGCGAACGGTGGCCGATCTCGGTGAGAGCTCTTTGGCCTTGCGCAACTCGGCGGCGGCGGCTGGATAGCGTTCGTCTGCGAAGAGCCCCATCGCCTTGTCCAGATGGCTGAGGGCCGGCTGACGACGGTCCTTCGGTGTTGATCTGACGATCTCGTCTCGGACCCATTTGGGGAGCTGGCCTCCCTTGACCGAGGTGATGGTCTTGTGATCCGGCTTGCCGCCTTTGTGATGGCCGCGTCTGTTGTCAGATCGATTTGATTTGTGGTTCTTGTCGTCGTCGCGGGTCAAACGAACTGTCTCCCGAATAGAAAGAAGGGTCGCCAACGCTAGTCGGCGACCCTTCGACGTTTATGTCCGGCAGTGACCTAC
>DASTBQ010000023.1:0-14095 GCA_035711995.1 Acidimicrobiia bacterium
GAGACTTACGTCGGCGACCCGAACGACATCGTGCAGCGTGCCATCTGGATCGGTCGTCCCGATCCCGCGGCGACGACGGGCGCGGTGACGATCGAGTCCGCCTTCACCTCCCCGGTGGCGGAGGCGTACGAGTTCACCGGCGCCTGCTACGTCCTGGAGGGTTGACGAACCAACGACGGTGTGGGGTGGTTTCGGCCACCCCATACCGTTCTGTGAAGGTTTGTCCCGCCCCACGCGTGACAAACCCTCACAGAACGGTATGAGAGAGCGATTTTGCTGAAGGTCGAGAACCTGGAGGTCGTCTACAACGACGTCATCCTGGTTCTGCGCGGTATCTCCCTCGAGGTGGGAGATGGACAGATCGCCGCCTTGCTCGGGGCGAACGGTGCCGGAAAGACGACGACCTTGCGCGCCATCACCGGGCTGCTCGAGATCCACGAGGGCGACATCACAAAGGGGGAGATCGAACTCGACGGTGAGAAGATCACCCACGAGGACCCGTCCCGTCGAGTGCGGCGGGGTATCTCCCAGGTCATGGAGGGTCGCAGGGTGTTCGCCGAACTCTCGGTCGACGACAACCTCCGGACCGGGGCCTACGCCAACCGCGACAAGACGGGGGTCAGGGACGCCCACGAGCGGGTGATGACCCTCTTCCCACGTCTCGCCGAGCGTCGCAGGGCCACTGCGGGGTACCTCTCCGGTGGGGAGCAGCAGATGCTGGCGATCGGGCGGGCCCTGATGCAGAGCCCGAAGTTGTTGATCCTCGATGAGCCGTCGCTGGGTCTCGCCCCGCTATTGGTCCAGGAGGTTCGTGACATCATCGTCGAGATCAACAAGCAGGGAACGTCGGTCCTCCTCATCGAGCAGAACGCCTCGATGGCACTGTCCATCGCCAATCACGGTTACATCATGGAGACCGGGAAGATGGTGATGGACGGTGACCCCGTCAAACTGCTCAAGGACGAGGACGTCAAGGAGTTCTATCTCGGACTGCACGCGAGCGGGGAGAAGAAGTCCTTCCGTGACGTGAAGCACTACAAACGCCGCAAACGATGGCTTTCTTGATGAGTGGACGAGGGCGGCAGCCCCGCGAGACGCGGGCGGCATCAAGGTGAGTGGCAAGCTGCTGCGACGACAGACGGACCGATACGGTCCCGAAGAGTACGAACACCTCCTCGAGGTCAGGGACATCCATCTCTCCTTCAAGGGTGTCAAGGCCGTCGACGGTGTGTCGTTTCATGTCGACGATGGTGAGCTCTTCGCCATCATCGGCCCCAACGGTGCCGGCAAGACGTCGCTGTTCAACTCGATAAACCAGGTCTATCACCCCGAGGAAGGTGACATCCTGTGGAAAGGCGAGACCCTGATGGGTCTCAAACCCAATCGAACCGCGGAGCGTGGTCTGGCGCGCACCTTCCAGAACATCGCCCTCTATCCGCACATGACCGTCCTCGAGAACATCCTCACCGGCAGACACGTCAGGATGAATTCGGGTTGGCTCGCCGGCTCGCTCTGGGTAGGCAAGGCAAAGAACGAGGAGATCGCGAACCGTGAGATCGTCGAGGGAATCATCGACTTCCTCGAGATCGAACAGTGGCGCAAGTACCCCGTGGGTCTCCTTCCTTACGGCATCCAGAAGAGGGTCGAGTTGGGTCGTGCGCTCGCCATGGACCCCGAGCTGCTCATGCTCGACGAGCCCGTGGCTGGAATGAACCTCGAGGAAACCGAGGACATGGCCCGCTTCATCCTCGACGTCCAGGACGAGCTCGGGATCGCCATGATCCTCGTCGAGCACGACATGGGTCTCGTGATGGACATCGCCGATCGAATCCTCGTCGTCGACTTCGGGAAGCAGATCGCTGTCGGCGAACCAGCCGAGATTCAGGCGAACCCCAACGTCATCAAGGCGTACCTGGGCGAAGAGCTCGAAACGGCTTGATGCCAGGTCGGTCACCGGCCCCCTTCCTACCCGAGTGGCTCTCCTCGCAGTTGCCTTTCGACCGGTATCAAATCGAACTCTCCGATGGCTTGCGGGTGCATGTCATGGAGCGGGGCCAAGGCCGACCCGTGGTCATGTTCCACGGGAACATGACGTGGGGGTACCTCTATCGGCGGGTGGCTGGACGGCTCAAAGGAGAACCACTACGTCTGATCATGCCCGACCTGATGGGTCTCGGCTTCTCCGACCGTGTTCCATCTGGTCGGTTCACCCTGACCGATCACACGAGTTGGATGGCCGAACTGGTGGAGGGCTTGGAGATCGAAGATGCGATAGCGGTGGTCCAGGACTGGGGAGGGGCGATCGGTGTGGGGGCGTTCGCCGAGCACCCGGGGATGATGACCGGGCTCGTGGTACTCAACACCGCCATCACCGCACCGAGACCGGGTTTCAAGCCGACGAAATTCCACCGGATATTCAGCAACCCGATAGTCGGACCTCTCGTCTCCTATATGGGTCTCATCGAGAAGAACATGGGTCGCGCCCAGGGAGACAGACAGTCGATCTCCGGTGTCGTCCGCGAGTCCTACCTCTACCCGTTGAGACAACACGGCAACGACGCGATCATCGACTTCGTAGCCATGGTCCCCAGTTCGATGGAGCACGCCTCGGTCGAGGTATTAGCCCGTGTCGAAGAGTTTGTCGCCACCTTCGATGGCCCGGCCCACATCGTTTGGGGGAAACGGGACCCTGTTCTCTCCAAGTTGCTGGGACGGACCAGTCGGCTCTTGCCTCAGGCCGGGGTCACGGCAACCAACGCCGGGCATTTCCTCCAGGAGGAAGTGCCAGATGAGATCGCCTTCGCGATCCGAACTGTGGCCGGTATCTGAGTCTCAGCGGTCCCCGAGGAGCTTCCAGGCTCCCGGAAGGAGGATGCCCGCCATCGCTGCTTTGATCAGGTCACCCAGCAGAAACGGCACCACGCCCTTCTCGACGGCCTCAGCCAGACCCCACCCCGTGGAGACCATCAGACCGATCACACCGAACAAGTAGATGACCGCCGAACCGAGGATGAACGCCGTGAACATGGTGGCGAAGGTCCGATCCTGACGGTGTTCGGCCATCCATCCCACGAGACCGGCTGCGAAAACGAAACCGATCAGGTAACCGCCGGTTGCGCCGGTGATCACCTCCATACCACTCGAGCCCTCGGTGAACACGGGTGCTCCGAGGGCGCCGATCGCCAGATAGAGCATCTGCCCCGCTGCCCCGAGCTTCCAGCCCAAGGCTGCGCCCGTGAGCAGGACGGCGAAGGTCTGACCACTGATCGGGACCGGGGTGAACGGCAAGTAGATGTACCACTGGGCAGCCAAGGCGGTGAGGGCAGCCGCCGCCACGACCAACAAGACCGAGACCACCCAGGTGCGGGGGAAGGCTCTTTGGGTGATCACCGTCGATGTCATCTTCAACTCCTCGAAACCGATTGGCATTGACTGTACGTCTCAGCGAGATGAAATCTCGTCCAGTCCGTGTAATGGTCTGAGACCCGTACCGCCAGGTCACAGTTACTCTCGCCCGAAAATGGACCAACAGCCGACGGCAACAGAGAAGAGTTCGTCATGGCCTCTCTATCTCATTGGGGCCTTCTTCTTCGTCGGAGTGGTGAGCGTCGTCATCTGGAACGTCGAACTTCCCTACCTGGCTTACTCCGCCGGCCCGGTATCCGACGCCTCGGACAGCGTTGTCGCCGAAGAGGTCGACGTCTACCCGCCCGAGGGCGAGTTGCTGATGCTCACCGTGGTATCACAGGACGTCAACGTCTTCGAAGCACTGCTCGCCGGTCTCGACCCAACTGTCGACCTGGTTCGCAAACAGGCGGTGCGGCGTGCCGGGGAGAGCGACGAGGACTACCGAAACCGGGTGTTGCAGCAGATGGACGACTCGAACTTCCGGGCGGTGGCAGTTGCGCTCAGGTATCTGGGTTATGAGATGCCGGTCACCGACGTGGTCATCAACGAGATAGTCGAGGGGGTCCCGGCCGCAGCCGTCTTGTCCCTCGACGACTCGGTGCGTGCGGTCAATGGCTTCCCCATAGATTCGGTCGACGACTTTGCGCCCGCTCTCGATGGCTACGCCGTGGGTGACGTGATCACAGTCGAGGTCGAGCGTGGTGAGGAGACCCTCGTGCTCGAGGTCGAACTTGCCGAGCGTGAGGAGGAGCCGGGCCAGCCGATGATCGGGGTGGTGCTCGGCGAGCTCACCGAGTCGCCGTTTCCCCTTTCCATCGAGGCGGGTGACATCGGCGGACCTTCGGCGGGGATGATGCACACCATTGCGATAATCGACACCCTGACCGAGGGAGAGCTGACCAGAGGTCATGTGATCGCGGGCACCGGCACCATCCAACCTGACGGCACGGTGGGGTCGATCGGAGGGATCAGACAGAAGGTCGTGGGGGCCGAGGCGGCGGGTGCCGAGGCGATTCTCGTGCCGCAGGCCAACTACGAGAATGCCCTGACCGCCGAGTACGACGACATCGAGATAGTGCCGGTCGCGACCCTCGACGACGCCATTTCATATCTGGAAAGTCTCGACGCCGCCTAGACAAAGTCGCGAAACAGAGACCAGCCGCCGGTATCTTCATAGGTCGATGGCCTCCGATGTGACACCTGCGTCCCTGCGGCACCAGCAGTTCCGGACTGCATTCCGCGGTTTCGAGCCTGGTGAGGTCAAGGCGGTCCTGGAGGCAGCTGCCAGACGTCTCGAGGCCATCGACACCGAGAGACGGAAGCTGCAGTCACTTATCGACGAGGCTCCGGAGCATCGCGATCTGGAAGACGAGTTCGAGAGTCTCGGTCGGGAGGTGACCTCCATCCTCCAGGCAGCGCGGGAGGCAGCCGAGTCGATGCGAGAACGAGCCAGCCTCGACGCCACTCATTGGCGGACTGAGGCGACCGCTGAGGCAGACCGGCTGCGGAAAGAGGCGGCGGCAGATGCCGAGGCCCTACGCAGAGATGCGTGGGTCACCGGGTCTGAGCTCCTCGAGCAGTCCTCGACGAACGCAGAGTCGATGCGGGCAAATGCCGAGCGAGACGTCCTCACGATCATGGGGGAGGCTGAGCGGGAGGCGCATCGTTTGACCTCCGCGGCGCGGCGCGAGGCCGAAGACGTCGTTCGCAATGCCACGATGGACGCCGAGAAGGTGATGAACGACGCCACGAAACGTCGTGACGAGATCATCGACGGGGCAAATCGTCAGGCCGCGGCCTCCCAGGAGCGCACCCGGGCGCTCGAACAGAGACGCGACGAGTTGCTCGACGAGCTCGAGAACGTCAGGTCGACCCTGACCCGTCTCGAAGGATCGCTCGCCGAACGGCGCGAAGTGCTCGATCTCGCCTCTTCCGCGGAGTCGTCGAGCGTGAGAGTCGTTCATCCTCCGGCCGAGGCCAAAGAGCGGTGGGAGTTGGGCGAGACCGTGCGTGTCGTTCCCCCCGAGCAGCCAGAGCGAGCCGAGCCCGACCCTGGCCTGGCCGAGGAAGTGAGTCAGGAAGTGGCCCGCACCCGGGACCCGGTCGCTGAACCGGAGACGACACCCGAGCCCGTGGAGGAGCCATCGCCCCCGGTTGAGGAACCGACGGAAGCACCTTCTGCGGAAGCACCTTCTACGGAAGCTGGTGAAACCGAGTCTCCTGATCCGGATGAGCCAGGGGCGGATGAACTCGAAGCCCTGTTCGCATCTCTCCGCGGCGGAGGGGACACCGCACCCCCTGCGGAGACGGCCGAGACGGAGGCCGCTACGTCTATCGCGGCCGAAGATGAGCCTGGTGACGGCGTCGACTGGATCGAGGTCCGTGAGGAGCGTCTCCTCCCCATCACCAATCGCGCCCTTCGCGGGGTCAAGAAGGCGGTCACCGAGATCCAGAACGTGGCACTCGACAGTCTCCGTACCGACGAGGGCTGGGAACCGGACGAGTCAGCGATCGCCGAGGCGGTGCACGCCGAACTGGTCGCGGTGTGGTCGGAGAGCTTTGCCGCAGGGCATGCGGCGGCGGAGCAGATGTCGGGGGCCAAGGTGAAGCGGCCACCGACGCCCTCCTCCGGTGCGGACACTCAGTTCGCCTCGGCTCTTTCCGGAGCGGTCTCCGCGGCACTCGACAAAGCGGGCGAGGGGCCACGTGAGCGTCAGTCGGCGGCATCGCGTGTCTTCCGTGTGTGGCGCAGCGACGAGGCGGAACGACGGATCAGGACCATCGCGCTTGGTGGCTACGAGGCTGGCATCGAGGAGACTCGCAAAGTCAGCACCGGCTGAGAGATTGGGTCCAGACGGCTCTTAGACTCAGCCTCGATGTTCACCAGGGTCCCCTCCGACTATCAGGGCGGGCGTCGTCGCCCGCTCTTGCTGATCGGTGGCGTCGTCTTCGCCATCTACCTGCTGCTCACTGCGGCCGGCACCCTCTGGACCGACTATCTCTGGTTCGACTCGACCGGCTTCAGCGACGTTTGGCTGCGCAACTGGGGCGTGGCCATAGGGCTGGGCGCGCTCGGCATCGCAATCGCCTTCCTGGTGCTCTGGACCGCACTGAAGCTCGTTGACAGATTCTCACCCCGGTGGGCGCCGTTCGACCTGACGGAGGAAGAGGAACTCGTCGAGAGGTTCCGCGACTGGGTGGAGCCGAGGCTGCGTCCGATCCGGATCGTGGTGACCCTGGGTCTGGCGATCATCATGGGGCTGACAGTTGCCACCTGGCGTGATGATGTCTTCTTGTTCCTCAATTCCCAGAGCTTCGATGATGTCGACGCCATCTTTGGCGTCGACCTCGGGTTCTACGTCTTCAGGCTCCCACTGTGGGAGAGCCTGGTCGACTGGTTCTTCAACCTCATGGTCCTGGCGACCGTCGTCGTCGCCGTGGCGCTCTACGTCAACGGGGCGATCCGTTTCGACGGGCGAAGAGTCTCGGCGACCCGGGGGGCCAAGATCTATCTGTCGTCGCTGTTCGCCGTTGTCGCCGTGATCCGGGCGATCTCCTATCGGTTCGACATGTACGAATTGCTGTATTCGGATAGGAATGGGATCTTCTTCGGCCCCGGGTCCACCGACATCAGCTCCCGCCTTCCGGCGCTCCGTCTCCTCCTCGTCGTCGCCCTCATCTCCGCGGTGTTGTTCATAGTCAACATCTTCCGCCGGGGCTGGACTCTTGCTGCTGTGGCGGTCGGATCCTGGGTAGTGGTCGCCATTGCTGCGGGGACCATCTATCCCGCCTTCATCCAGCGTTTCAGCGTCCAGCCCGATCAGAGAGGTAGAGAGACCGAATACATCGGGTACAACATGGCGGCCACCAAGGCGGCCTGGGGCCTCGACGAAATCGAAGTGCGCGATTTCGCTGCCGGCAACGATCTAACCGCAGGGGACATCGAGGCGAACCAGACCACGATCGACAACCTCCGGATCTGGAACACCTCGGTTCTCCCCCGTACCTATCAGAACTTCCAGGAGCTGGAGCCGTTCTATGCGCTGAGCAAGGTGGACACCGATCGCTATCTGGCCGAGGGCTCGCCGAATCAGGTGATGTTGGCGGTACGTGAACTCGACGAACTGCAACGCCCCACCGATTGGCAGAACCAGCATCTCTTCTACACCCATGGCTACGGAGCCGTCGTCAACCAGGCCAACGGGGTCCAGTCGGATGGGCAGCCGATCTTCCTCCTCAAAGACATCCCAACGGTCGCCGATGTCGACACGCTCGAGCTCAGCGAGCCGCGGGTCTACTTCGGGGAAACCTATGGGCCTGGTCTACCGGTGATCGTGAAGACCGGGGACAGTCCCCAGGAAATCGACTACCCCCTCGCTACGGGGACCCAGTTCAACGAGTACGACGGCTCGTCGGGGGTGGTCCTCGACAACTATCTGAAGCGGATCGCCTTCGCGTTTCGGTACCGCGACCTGAACCTGCTCATCTCGAATCAAATCCGGTCTGACAGCCGGGTCCTCGTCGAGCGAAACGTCAAGGAGATCGTGACCCAGCTCGCCCCGTTCCTGGCGGCGGATTCCGATCCCTACCCGGTGATCCTCGATGGCCGCGTGTTGTGGGTGCTCGACATGTACACGACCACTAACCATTACCCCTACTCACAGCCAGTCGACATGGAGGCGCGGAACCGTCTCGCCCTGGCTTCGGATGTGGCACTGGGCACCAACTACATGCGGAACTCGGTGAAGGCGGTCATCGACGCCACCGACGGGAACGTCGTCTTCTACAACTTCGATCCTGATGACCCGATCATCAGAGCGTGGGACGAAACCCATCCTGACATGTTCACGGACGGCGCCGAGATGCCGGCAGGGCTGGAGAACCACCTGCGCTATCCCCAGGATCTGTTCCGGGTGCAGAGCCAGATCTACCTCGAGTATCACGTCACCGAGGAGAACCAGATCTTCTCCGGTGACGACGCCTGGTCGTTCCCGGGTGATCCTGGAGACACGATGCGTCAGAACGACGATCAGCTGTGGGGCGATTTCGGCGTCGACGGTCAGCAGCTGTCCCAGATCCTCCCCTATTACCTCCTCACCGAACTGCCGGGTGAGGAGGAGTTGTCATATCTCCTGCTGCAGCCGTTCAACCCACGGGCCCGTCAGAACATGGTCGGTTTCCTGGTCGCGGACTCCACACCTGGGAGCTACGGGAGACTCATCGATTTCCGCATGCCCCAGGGTGTATTGGTCGACGGAGCACAGCAAGCGGGACAACGCATCGAGCAGGACGCAAACATCGCTGCTCAACTCAGTCTCTGGAGCGGCGAGGGCTCGAAAGTGATCAAGGGCGATCTGTTGATCGTCCCGATCGAGGATTCTGTTGTTTATCTGCAGTCGATCTTCCTCGAGGAGGAGGGGGGAGCGTTCCCGGAGTTCAGACGGGTCGCCGTCGTCTATAGCGATCGTGTCGAGTGGGCCGAGTCGCTCGACGGTGCCTTGGAGCTGGTCTTCGGGTCTCCCGGTGAGGGAGGTGAGGGCGAGGGTGAGGGCGAGGGCGAGGGCGAAGAGCCCGCCGAGCCGGGCACAGGGAACATCACCGCCGAGGAGCTCCTCGAGGACGCCAATGCCGCTTTCGACGCCGCCGACGCTTCGCTTCGAGCCGGCGACCTGGCCGGATATCAGGAGTGGATCCAGGAGGCGCGCCGTCTTCTCCAGGAGCTGTCAGATCTCCTCGCCGAAGGCGAGCCGAACGCCTCGCTGTTCCACCCGGCATAGGTCTAGATCCTGGCGATGCCCTAGTCTTGGGATTTCATGGCGAAAGACTCAGACGAATACATCCGCATGCGGGGCACCGTCACCAAGATGCTTCCCGACTCGACTTTCGAGGTGAAACTGGAGAGCGGCTTCGAGTTGCTTGCCAAGCCTTCTGGGCGAATGCGCCGTGGCCGCGGAATCAGGGTACTGCCTGGCGACCAGGTGGATGTCGAGGTAAGTACCTACGACCCGACACGAGGTCGCATCGTCTGGCGTTACCGTTGACCTGCCTGCCAACGTTCGAAGGGGCCTCGGGTGGACATTGCTCGCATAATCCTCAGAGTCAGTGATCTCGAGCGTGCCGTCGGGTTCTGGAAAGACCAGGTCGGGTTCGAAGTTGTGATGGACGCCGGTGCCTTTGTGTTCCTCGGAAGTGGCCCTGCGCAGTTGGTCCTCAACGGGGTCGATGAAGTGGTGGAGGATGAGTCGCTGACCGAGCTCGTGATCGAGGTCGAGGACATTGGGACCGCCCACGCCGAGATGTCGGATCGAGGTGTTCCCTTCGAGGTGGAGCCCCGAATGGTCACCGGGGACGGCGAACGCGAATTGTGGGCGGCACACTTTCGAGATCCCGACGGTCATCTGGCCAGTATCACTGGCTGGGTGACGACCTAGCCCTCCGAGCTGAGCGCAGTCTCGACCGACTCTTGGATCCGGGCCAATTCCTCATAGGCAGCGTCGAAAGAGTCGATGTCTTCGCCCTCTGGGGGGCAGTCGAAGAAGGCGGCTTCGGCGACCTCGATCCACTCGGTGACCAGGTCGTCCACGGTGACCGAGGGAGAGGGAAGAAGGTCTTCGTTCTTCTCTCGCACCAACGCCAGAGTGTCCTGGCAGAGGGCCTTGTCCGGTGGGTCACCCAAATCGTCCTGTGGCGGGATCACGGCGATCTCTTCATCCCAGTGCGGTAGCCAGTTGGCAGCGTCGGGTCGTTCCGGGCCCGAACAGGCGGATAGGAGTGCCAGGAGGACCACGACGAGCGTGACGGTCCGGAGTGCGGTCGGCATTCCTCGTCAGCCTAAACATCTGGCCTGCTGGTATAGGCCATGAATCAGGCAGCTGGGTCGTCCCCCAGGGGTCCAGGCTTGACTTCTTTAACCGAGCGAATATAGGAGCGCGGGATCTCGATCACTCGTCCCGCCTCGTGATATGGCCTCGTCAGCACGAGCCGGTAGTTCTTCGGGCCGTCGCAGACCGTGGTGCCGGTTCGTACACGGGTTTTGCCGTCTTCGACGGTTTCAACCATTGCTTCCATGACCCGTTCTTACCCGCAACCCAGCCGTTCAAACTGGATCTGTCACGTCAGCTCTGGTGGCTTCCAGCACTTCGACCAGATCGACGGCTGCGACGGTGAGCGACACCCCGTGAGCCCCCCCACCGATCGAGACCAGGTCGGTCAGATGGGTATCGGCGACGACCGGCCAACGGCGATTCGATCCGAAGGGAGTGATCGTTCCCCTCCGATATCCGGTCACCGCGAATGCTTCGTCGGCATCGGGCAACGACATGCGATTGACACCGAGCATCTTGCGCAGCCGGGGCCACGAGATCGTCCGGTTGCCGGGGACCAGGACGAACAGGTAGTCGTCCTCTCCCCGTCTCACCACGATGGTCTTGATGATCGCTTCCGGTTTCAGACCCCGGGCTTCGGCTGCCTCTTCCAGCGATGACACTGGTCCGTGCCTGACCACTTGGTGCTGAATGGCGGAGAGTCGCGGGTCTGCCAGGGCGGGAGTGTCTGTCAACGAGCGATCCGCTCCACTATCAAGTTGGCGTCGAGCCAGAGACCGATCACTTCGGCGTTGGGATGGACCTCGCGGATCCTCGCCATGGCCCGGGAGACTTGGGTCTTCTGGGTGTTGTCCGGCACCGGGTTGCCGGCGCAGTCGTGATGTGCCACTACCGCGATCTGGTGCGAGCCGTGCTTGTCCACCGAGATTGCGAGATTTGCCAACAGGGTCTGAGTCTGATCGGTGTCTTCGGCCAGGTGGCGAATCGCGCCGGCGGTGGTGATCGTGTCGAGGTTGCGGACACCGAAGACAGTGTTGAGATAGTCGGCGACCTTGCGCTGGGATCTACCGTCCATGCACTCCAGCACAGAGCCGTATCTCTCCATGAGTCGACTCTAGGGGTCGGATGGGTTGAATTCCCCATGGGATCTGTCGGTGCCAGGCGGCATGATGAGGGCATGGAGCTATTCACCAATGTTGGAGCGGTGGTGACGGGGGCGGTGACCCTGTTGGTCGGCTTGTTCTCTCTGGCAACCCTGCTCTTCGACGACATCGTCTGAAACCCAGTGACCTGCCGGTACAGTCGGCAGGTCGTGGTCAAACTGTTAGCCGGTAGGGCCGGCTGATGTCGGAACAACGGCGTGGTCGGCT
Organism: Acidimicrobiia bacterium; assembly: GCA_035711995.1. Classification (GTDB taxonomy): domain Bacteria; phylum Actinomycetota; class Acidimicrobiia; order Spongiisociales; family ZC4RG35; genus JANQRA01. The sequence continues at coordinate 11,603 of DASTBQ010000023.1, forward strand.
GACTCCCCGTCATCTCCTCGTCGACATCACGCCCCTCAAGCAGTCGGTTCCATTTCGCTGGCTTTTCGGGGGTTTGTCGCTGTCGTGGATGGCCCGGCAGCTCACTGTTGTCGCAGTCCCGTTTCAGGTCTACGAACTGACTGGTTCGACACTTCTCGTGGGTCTGCTCGGTCTTGCGCAACTGATCCCATTGCTGGCCACCTCCATCGTCGGGGGAGCGCTCGTCGACTCGGTGGACCGACGCAGACTGCTGGTGCTCGCCCAGCTGGCGTCGCTTGGCACCGCGGCAGGTCTGGCATACAACGCATCGCTCGATCAGCCGAGTGTCTGGCTCATCTTCGCCCTCAGCGCAGTGAATGCCGCATTCTCGGCGATCGACAGCCCCGCTCGAACGGCCGCTCTGCCGGGCATGGTGGGCCGCCAGCTGTTGCCTGCTTCGCTCGCGATCACCCAAACCGTGGTCAACACTGCGAAAACCTTGGGACCGGCGCTCGGCGGTCTCCTCATCGCACGGTCCGGCTTCACCGTCACCTACTCGGTGGAGGCAGTTGCCTTCCTGCTCAGTGCTCTCTTGATGTTCCGGGTCGGGGAGCTGAGACCCGAGGGTGGCGGTCAGCGATTTGGATGGGAGTCCATCAAAGAGGGTTACCGATTCCTGATGGACCGACGGCTGCTCCAGGCGAACTTCCTGATCGACCTGAACGCGATGGTCTTCGGGATGCCGCAGGCACTATTTCCGGTGATCGGCACCGAAGTGCTCGGTGGTGATGCCTCGACGGTCGGGCTCCTCTATGCGGCGCCGGGTGCCGGTGCGTTGTTGGCTGCGATGACCTCGGGATGGGTAGGCGCGGTTCGACGGCAGGGTCGGGCAGTGATCCTGGCAGTTGTGGTCTGGGGCGCTGCCATCGCCGTGTTCGGTCTGGTGACCACGGTCTGGGCCGCGGTGACCCTCCTTGCACTAGCCGGGGCGGCCGATGTCGTGTCTGCAGTGTTCAGGACCACCATCCTCCAACTGGCTGTGCCCGACCGTCTCCGGGGTCGTCTGTCATCGATCCAGATCGCGGTGGTCGCCGGTGGTCCACGTCTGGGGGATTTCGAGGCCGGTGCGGTGGCGGCAGCGACGAGCCCTCAGTTCTCAGTGGTGTCCGGTGGGGTACTTTGCGTCCTGGGAGCACTGTTCATCGCACGCAAAGTTCCTGAATACGAGTCTTACGAGCCTCCACCGGAGGAGAGCACATGATCTTTCGACGAAGTGCATTCATTGGCCTGGGACTTGGGTGTCTGTTGCCTCTGTTCCCATTGTCGGCGGCAGCCACCTACTACGAGCCCGCCGACGAGATGTTCTTCTACGGGGATAACGGCACGTTTCGCTATTACGACGTCGGCCCGGAGGGCAGGATCGGGAGCCCGATCCTCGCCGGTGACGGTTACACCGAGGGCTGGTCGGTGATATCGGCGGTTGATCTCGATGGTGATGGTCAGGATGAGTTGTTCTTTTATCGGGCGGATGGGTTGTTCCGGTTTTATGACGTGAAGCCGAACGGGTCTTTGGGGACGCCGCTGTTGGCGGGGGATGGGTATTCGAAGGACTGGTCGGCGGTGGTGGCGCTCAACCTGGACCAGGTGCGCTGTGACGACCCGTTCACGGCAGACCGTGTTGCCAGCCTGAGCCGTCGGTTCCCCTCACAGTCGTTCACGGCGTACGTCTATGACACCCGTTCCGGTTGCATCTTCGAGATGAACCCCGATTCCCGACTCCGCACTGCATCGGTGTTCAAAGTCATGGTCATGGCGGGGACCCTTCTCGAGGTCCAAAACGACGGACGACTCCTCAGCAGTTGGGAGCTGGGTCAGGTGACACCAATGATCACGGAGTCTGCCAACAGCCCGGTTCGTGCGTTGTGGAACCACTTCGGCGGATTTCCCTGGTTCAACCGTCAGGCAGAGATCTTCGGTCTGGAGGCGACGAGACCCGTTGGCGACAGCGGCGGTGTCTGGGGGACAACCACCACGTCGGCAGAGGACCAGGTGGAGCTGCTGCGTCAGGTGCTGTTGGGTGAATCGGGACCATTGCGCCCCGAGTATCGAGCCGAAGCCTGGAGACAGATGACCTCGGTGGTCCCCTCGCAGACCTGGGGCATCACGTCAGGGGTGCCGTCGGGCTGGACGGTGGCTCAGAAGAACGGATTCGCCGGACACATCGCAAACTCAGTCGGGTTCGTCCAGGCTCCGGGTGGTGACGAGGGCTACGTCATCGCGATTCTCAGCAACGGATGGCCGGACTGGTCGAGGGGGGTGCCAGTGGTCGAGGAGATCGCCCGTTGGGTGTCCGCTGACCTGGCCCGGGCTCTCGACTCCTGAAGCGTGCTTTCGTGCCTCGACGAGATCGCGAAAACTAATCCTCGCCGCTCGTCTCTCTGGTTGGTAGGTTCGGTTAGAGGGGGCGGGTCCCATTGGGGGTAGCAATTGGGCCACGCACGTAGTAGGGGATCC
>DASTBQ010000024.1:0-2977 GCA_035711995.1 Acidimicrobiia bacterium
ATCGCGGGGTCGTCAGCCAGAGCCTGAAGACACCCGGCGAAGACATCTTCGGCCGCGTGCCCGGTTCCCCAGGCATCGACGGGATTCTGTGCTTCCAGGCCGGGGTCGAGCAGCCCGGCCAGACGGCGGGTCGTCCTCTCACCTACCGGGGGGACGGGGATCCCGAGACGTTCGGCCGTGTCGATCAGGAGTGTCCTCTCCCCACCCGAGTCGTGGACTGCCCCCAGACCGCCCCGATGAGGCTCCCTCGAGGCCGACATGAGCTCGATCGTGTCGACCATCTCATCCATGGTGGACACTCGATGCACGCCGTACTCCTCGAAGACGGCGTCATATCCGGCGTCGTCTCCAGCGATCGCCTCGCTGTGTGTCGCTACTGCAGCCTTGCCCCTTCGGCTTCGGCCCACGGTCAGGGCGACCACTGAGATGCCTCGGTGCGCTGCCTCCTCGAGGGCTGCAGTGAACCCGATTGGATCCCTCACGGTCTCCATGAAGAGGGCGACTACCCGTGTGCTCTCCTCGGCGATGACCCAGGCCAGGTAGTCACTCATCGTGACGTTCATCTCGAGACCCGTGGAGACGACGAGGTTGAAACCGAGGCGGCGATTGGTGTGCAGCATCGCCGAGAACAGCGATCCGGAGTGGGTGAGGAAGGAAACCCCGCCCGAAGACAAACCCGGCGGCTGGTAGAAGCCGGTGAGGCGGAGTCGTTCCTCGACATTCACGAAACCCATTCCGTTGCCGCCACAGACCGGAACCTCTGCCGCGTTGACCTGGGAGGTGAGACGCGCACGCAGGGGTGTGCCGTCGGAAGCGTTGCCATGGCAACTGGCGTAGATCACCAGTGATCTGACACCAGCGTCTATGGCATTCCCGACCTGCTCTTCCAGCCTCGAATTCGCCACGGCGAGCACTGCAACGTCGATCTGTTCGCCGATCGACGCGATGTCCGGGTAGCAGTCGAGACCGGCGATTCGCTGGTAACCGGGATTCACGGGAAAGACCCGCCCCGCGAAGCCACCTGTCAAGAGCTGCCGGACACTCTGGTGGCCGACTGTCCCCACTCGGTCGGATGCCCCGACTATGGCGACCGAGCGCGCTCTGAGCATTTGATCGAGTGGATTCATCGGCGACATTGAACGACAGTTCAGCGTAACCGGTAGGGCTTATGGCATGATCAGGTGAGTGAGCCCGCGTCCCAGGATGACCGAGAGCCGTCGCAACGACATTCTCAGGGCGACCGTCACTGCCATTGCTGATCGGGGATTGTGCGAAACCCGGATCGCGGATGTCGCTGACATCGTCGGCGTCAGCCCTGCGCTGGTGCTCTACTACTTCCCGACCAAGGCGGCTTTGTTGAGCGAAGCGCTCGTATATCTAGACCGTCTCTTCTATGAGGGCGTTTCCAACAAACTCGACACCGCAAAGAGCGCCGAGGACCGACTCATCATCCTCATCGAAGAATCATGTCCCCGACCTACCCGACCAGGTGAGTTGCCCGACAGCTGGGTGCTCTGGCCGGCGATGTGGGAGATGTCCCGGCTCGATCCTTCGCTGGCTGCGGCGAGGGCACGTCTGGACGAGGCATGGCGAGCCCAGATCGTCTCGATAGTCGAAGAGGGGATTTCCTCCGGGGAGTTCTGCCCGGTGGAAGTCAAAGGCTTCTCGATCCAGCTAGCCGCGATGCTCGACGGGCTGGCGGTCGAGGCGATGCTAGGGGATCCGACTGTCGATCCGCAACGAATGAGCGAGCTCGCCCGTTCCTTCGCCAAATCCGTTCTCAAACCGTCCACTTAGACCGACATCGATCCTGAATGGTCGTTTAGGATTTCGCCGGTCCGTTCACAGCGAGGAGTGCGGTATGACTTATCACCCGAGGCAGAACTGGAATCGGTCTCGCAGGCAACGCGTCTACACGAGAAGGGACTTCATCCAGCGGGCCGCCTTCGTCGGCGTCGTGCTTCCTCTCGCACCGAGTTTCCTGGCTGCCTGCGCTCGTCGTGACGCAGGCGACGGCGGAGAGCTGGCGGTCGGCACGCCTTCGAGCCCTGTGCAGCAGCCGTTGTTCGACGACAACCCCGCGATCGAGTCGGGTCTCGAGCCCGAAGCCGGCCCTCTCAAGTTGTACAACTGGGAGGACTACATCAATCCCGAGATCATCCCCATAGCGGCCGAGGCATTGGGAGTGGAGATCGAGGAAGCGACGTTCTTCAACGAGGAAGATGCGCTGGCTCGAATGGCCTCAGGTGAAGTCCAATACGACGTCTGGTTCCCCACTTCCCAGCGTGTCCCCGTTGCCGTCTCGGCCGGTCTCATCCAGCCGCTCAACCACGATTACCTCCCGAATCTCGATGCCAACGTGTGGCCTCAATTGGCCGACCCCTATTACGACCAGGGCGCTCGCTATTCGGCGCCGTACGTCATGTACACGACCGGGATTGGCTGGCGCAATGACATGGTCGACAGCGCCGACATCGAGGGTCAATCGAACCCCTGGGATGTTTTCTGGAATCCTGAATACGCCGGGACGATGGGTTTGCTCGACTCCTTCACTGACACGATCGCCATGTCCCTCCTACGCAATGGTGTCGCTGACCCCTCGCAGGCGACCGAGGCCGAACTGGAGGCAGCAGGTGACGGACTGGTCGAACTGATCGAACTCATGAACGTGCGCTACACGATCGACGGAGCCTACGTAGGAATCCCGGAGGGCCGGTTTGGGCTGCACCACGCATGGTCGGGCGATCTGGTCAACTCTGCGTATTACTGGCCGAACGGGGAGGATCTCGGTTATGCCCGCTACCTCTGGCCAGGGAGCGCCCAGGGTTCGACCGTGAAAGGCCCCATCTCGAACGACACGATGGCGATCCCGGCAAACGCGGAACGTCCGGTGTTGGCCCACCAGTTCATCAACTTCATGCTCGACGCCGGCAACGCCCTGACGAACTTCGAATGGCTCGGCTATCAGCCGCCGCAG
>DASTBQ010000025.1:0-10634 GCA_035711995.1 Acidimicrobiia bacterium
CCCAACGTCCACTCGGGCGAGACCGGCCACCGCCCGGTCGACGGCTTCCTCGTTTCGACTGACCACCACGTGACCTCTCTTGCCGTAGGTCTTCTTGATTTGTTCTTTTATCGCCCCGATCGCCTCGCCAGGCATCAGCCCGGTGAGGTGGAAGAAGCAGGTTTGGAGGACGGTGTTGATCCGTCCCCCCAGACCGCAGTCCCGGGCTATGGAGTCGGCGTCGACAGTCCACAGCTGCAATCCCTTCTTCACTACATGGGTCTGCGCCTCCACGGGCAGGCGATCCCACAGGTCGTCCTGGCGATACGGGCTGTTGAGGAGGACCGTCGCTCCCGGGGCAGCGATGTCGAGGGGGTCGAAGTCATCGATGAACCCGAACCGGTGGACGGCCACGAAGTCGGCCTGCTGGATCAGATAGGTCGACATGATCGGCCGAGGTGACATCCGGAGGTGAGACACTGTGCGGGATCCGGACTTCTTCGAGTCGTAGACGAAGTAACCCTGGGCGTACAGGTCGGTGGACTCACCGATGATCTTCACCGAGTTCTTGTTGGCGCCCACGGTCCCGTCCGATCCGAGGCCGTAGAACACGGCCGTGGTTACGTCTTCGGGCTCAGACCACCATGAGGAGTCGTACTCGATAGAGAGGCCGGTGATGTCGTCGACGATTCCGACCGTGAAGTGACGTCGCGGCGACGGGTCTGCGACCTCCGCAAACACACCTGCGACCATGCCCGGGGTGAACTCCTTCGAGGAGAGGCCATACCTGGCTCCGTAGACTTCGACGTCGCCGCCGGTCTCGGCAAATGCAGACACCACGTCCTGGTAGAGAGGCTCGCCCACCGCCCCCGGCTCCTTGGTGCGGTCCATCACAACGACACGACGGGTCGATTCGGGGATGGCTACCGCGAATCGCTCCACGTCGAAGGGGCGATACAGCCTGACCTGGAGGACTCCGACTTGCGACCCTTCTTCATTCAGTTTGGCGACCGCTTCCCGAGCGGCGCCCACGCCGGAGCCCATGATCACCATGACGGTCTCGGGCTCGGCGGCGCCGAAGTATTCGAACAGGTCGTAATGCCGCCCGGTCTCATCTCGCAGTCGGGCCATCGCCGCGGCGACGATGTCCGGCAACAGCTCGTAGTAGGTGTTGGCGGCCTCACGTGCCTGGAAGAAGACATCCGGGTTCTGGGCGCTTCCACGTAGCACCGGTCGGTTCGGGTTCAACGCCCTGGACCGATGATCGGCGATCAGGTTCTCGTCCACGAGGTCCCGGATCGTCTGTTCGGGGATCAGCTCGATCTTGGCCACCTCGTGTGAGGTGCGGAACCCGTCGAAAAAATGCAGGAACGGCACCCGGGATTCCAGGGTGGCGAGATGGGCGACCAGAGCCATGTCCTGTGCCTCCTGAACACTCGCCGAAGCCAGCAGTGCGAACCCGGTCTGGCGAGCGGCCATCACGTCGGAGTGATCACCAAAGATCGAAAGGGCGTGAGTGGCCACGGTCCTCGCCGCAACATGGATCACAGCAGGGGTGAGCTCGCCGGCGATCTTGTACATGTTGGGCAGCATCAGCAGCAGCCCCTGGGATGCTGTGAAAGTGGTACTGAGTGCCCCTGCGGTCAGCGCCCCATGGATCGCTCCCGCCGCCCCGCCCTCGCTCTGCATTTCGACGACGTCGGGCACCACACCCCAGAGATTCGGTTTCCCGCTGTGCGACCAGGCATCCGCCAGCTCACCCATCGGGGACGCAGGTGTGATCGGGTAGATGGCGATCACCTCGCTGAGCAGATGGGCGATACGAGCCGCGGCCTCGTTGCCGTCGATGGTCGCCATCGGGCGCTTTCGTGTCGAGGTCATGGCCTCAACGGTATTGACGATGTCTCCAAGTCGAACGGGGCGAAAGTCCCATGCCCCACCCCCCTTTGACCCGAATCGGGCTCATACCGTCGTCACTGCTGTTGTGATCCGGCGAGACGCTGTGACCGTCTCAAATGAAGATCGTCTGCGCGCCCTCGGAGATATCGATGAAGTCGGCGGCGCTGATGATCCCCTCGACCCGTTCGTACAGGTCGGCTTCGCTGATATGCATCATGTCGGCGGACATTCTGCAAGCCCACAGGTGACCACCTGCATCAGTGATCATCTCGAGGAACTCGGGGACGTCGGGGACATCGATCCCCTCGATCTGCTTTTTCATCATGTGGGTTGCGAACGACGTCATCCCGGGAAGACCCATGAGCATCGGCGACATGTGCGTCGCCGGGTTCCCCACCGGGGTGAACTGGAGATGCGCCATTGTCGTCTTGTTGATGATGTCGAAGCCCCAGAAGGTGAAGAAGAGGTGGGTCTCCACACCTTCGCCGAGTGCGGCATTAGCCAGAACCAGGCCGGGATATGCCATGTCGAGAGACCCCTTCGAGCAGATGATTGCGATTTTGCGACCCTCGGCCTCGTCGTCGAAGACCGGCACCGGGGCCTCCATTGTCATAGTCATTGTGTTGTCCTTTCAGACACAGCCCGCAGGCTTGGGAAGACCTGCGATGTAGGCCATCTTCTTGGCGGGCTTCTTCGGGAAGAGTGCGAAAAGCTCCTTGGTCGAGACGCCACCCAGCGTGCTCACCCGGCGCAAGGTGGCGGTCTCTCCCTGTGTCGAGAAGTCCTCGCGGAGAAATCGGATCGCCTTCCAATGGTCGTCACCTAGGTCGATGCCGATGTTGGCCGCCAGCTGCTTCGCCAGCTCCTCGTTCCATTCGTCGTACTCGGTCATGAAGCCCTCGTCATCGACGTGGACCTCGTGGCCGGCGATAGTTGCCAGGCTCAAGATGAGCCTCCTTTCTGATGATCTCTCATTCGGGCACTTCCTTGCCTGCCATCGACATCAGTGCCGGTAGCGGCAGGTTGCGGCCCGGAAGGAGTGCGTTCCAGTAGATCCACTTGAACGCCATCTTCCCCATGTGGTTCACCCGGGTCTCTTCGAGAAGCGAGAACGGGCCCAGGTGGGGCACCGGGTACTTGCCGGGGAGAGGTTGGGTGTCGTAGTTGAAGTCGATCAACATGCCCCTGCCGTCTCCCGCCTCGACGAAACAATTTGCGTGGCCGTCGAACCGGACCGGCATCTCCTCGCCTCTCAGGTGGTGCAGGAAGTTCTCGGCGAACACCTCCACCGCGAAGTGGGCCACCGAGCCGGCTTTGGAAGTCGGGATGTCGCTGGCATCCCCGATGGCGAAGATGTTGTCCCAGTCCTTGGAGAGGAAGGTGCCCGGGTCTACCGGGACATAGTTGAGCTCGTCACCCATTCCACTGCGGGCCACGAAGTCGGCCCCCATGTTCAAGGGCACGGTGACCAGCAGGTCGAATGGGATCTCCCGCTCGTCGTACGAGACGAGGGTGTTGTTGTCGTTGTCGATGTGCTCGATGTAGAAGTCGGTCTCGACGAGGATCTTGCGCTCGTCGAGCATCCCCCCAAGCAGCTTGGAGGCGATCGGCTTGGTGAACGCACCGTCGAGCGGTGTCACGTAGACGATCTCCACCTGATCCCTCACCCCACGCTCCCTGAAGTAATCATCGGCGAGAAATGCGAACTCGAGCGGGGCCACCGGGCACTTGATCGGCATCTCGGTGATGTGCACAACCAGACGCCCGCCGGTGAAGCCGGCCAGTGCCTCACGTAGGGCGACGGCTCCTTCCAGGGTGTAGAAGTCGAAAATCGACTTGCGCCAAGCCGCTCCGTCCATGCCCGGGGTCTGATTGGGCCGTGGAGTCGTTCCGGTGGCGATGATCAGCTGGTCGTATACGAACGTCCTGCCGTCGGTGAGCAGCACCTGGTTGTTTTCGGGAACTACCCGTTCGACCTCTCCGGTCACCAGTTCGACGCCGTCCGGTATGAACCGCGAACACGGCTTGCTGATCTCCTCGGATGTGTAGATCCCGAACGGGATGAAGAGATAGCCGGGTTGGTAGTGGTGCTCCTGACGCGGCTCGACGACGGTTATCGACCAATCGCCCTTCCCCAAGAGGGGTCGCATCTTGTTGACCAGAGTGGTTCCGGCCGTGCCGCCACCGAGCACCAGCATGTTTCTCACTGAGAAGACTCCTCTGTAGACGCAGTTGGTGGGTTGTCCACACCCTCATCGTCGCCCTCTCAGTCATCGCGGCCTAGGGCCATTAGCCACAAATTGGGGAGTCGTTCGCTTTCCGGAACCATGGTCGCGAAAGCCGGGCTACTCGGGCACCTCTGCCATCGAGCTAGGCATTTCCAGGTCAGCCTCCCGCGGTCGATGACTGCGAGCCAAACGAAGGAAGGAAAGAGTCCAAAGCCCCTAGTAAGGCCGATGTGACTTGGGGATGATCACATCGGAAGACCCGCACTGGGTCTTCCAGGAAAGGAGGTGATCTCTGTGACAGCTCTTCGTGAGAGGCCGATGACGGAGGTCACCCGGATGCCGACACGGCACTCCTACTTCACCGAGTGGATTCTCGGGGTTGCCGGGGTGTTGGCGGCAGGAGTCGGCGCGTGGATGTACTACGTGCCGGCCGACTGGTTCCTTGGTGGGCTTGCCGAGGGTTGGTACTTCGGAATGTTCATCGCAGCCGGACTTCTGCTCGCAGCCGCATTCGGGCGCATCGCTCGGATGACCTACGTCGATGATCGGGCATGGACGATGCCCGTGATCGTCAGCACGGTTCTGGCCTTGGCTGCCCTCGGTGGCGCCATCGCATTTGCCGTGATCCTGATCATCTAGGTGGCAGTCAGGGACCGGGGCTCTCTCCATGAGAGTCCCGGTTCCCGCGTCATGGTCAAAGCCCCGGCTCGGCATCACTTGCGTTCCACTAATCCAACTGAAGGCCAAGTCGATACGGCTCAGAGGACGATGGCAGTGGCGAAGGCAAAGTAGATGGCCAACGAGAGCAGGTCTTGAATCACCGTCGACAAAGGGCCGCTGCCGAAGGCCGGATCCACACCTAATTTCGAGAAACCCCACGGGAGTGACATCGCCACCCCGGTCGCCACTGCTGACGCAGCCCAAGGACTCGCCGACACGGCCAGAGCCACTTCGGCATCGAACCAGATGGACACGACCGGGTACGACAAACCACCGAGGATCACACCCAGGACCAGTCCAGTGACGAGCTCTCTTCTCATAACACTCGCCACTGACACCCCCACCGACAACCCACGCACCACGAGCGTCTCCGTCTGGGTGCCCACCGCGTCGGCGATGTAGACGACTCCCGGTATGAAGAACACGAGCTCGAGGTGCGAAGACAAGCCTTGCTCGAACCCGGCCACGATGAGGGCGGCCACCATGGCGGCGACGAGGCCGACGATGAGCCATGGGAGCCGATGCCAGAGCCTCCTGGCTACCGCCTCCTCGCTCGCTGAACGTGCCGAAGCACTCGTGTGGAGGTACCCGCTGACCCGGGCCATGTCCTCATAATGCTCTTCCAGCAGGACTCCCAACATGCGATGGGGAGGGATCAGACCGAGGAACATGCCATGTGCATCGACGACGCCGAGGCTGCATTCGTCATGACTCACGGCTTTGGCCGCTGCGGTCTCCTGATCGACTCCTGGGCCGGTGAGCGGTGGATCGCGATTCATGATGTCCCTGGCAGGCGCGTCTGGGGGTGCAGCGAAGAGATCTTCGATAGGGATCATCCCCACGAGCCTCCCGCCTTCGAGAACCGCGATGTCGGCCATGCTGTCGAAGGCCTGAGCCTGAGAGAGCTGATGCAAGATGTCGGCGGCAGTCTCCTCGGGATACGCCATCGGGACGTTCGTGGAGGCGTGAGCCAGAGCGGAAGTCGAATCGTTTGGGTCTTCGTACCGCACGTCGGGCTCGGAGAGGATCGTGACGTCGTCTCGACTTGACGGCATGGTTGAGTCCTTGGTCGTCTCCGTGACACCGTATGGCCCGACCGGTGAAAACGGGCAGGGTCGAAAGTCCCACGGCTAGAGCCCTTTGACCGAAACGTAGAACGAGGATTCGGGCTCTACTCGGTGAAATCGATACCTTCTCCGGCCCCCGCTGTGACTTTCGACTCTGGATCCACCGAAGGCTCCCATGAATGCTGGAAACATGACAGCCGAAGCAACCCGGGCTGGCGGCGTAACCGCCAAGACAAGGACCTCGGTCTTCTTCACAGAGACACGATGTGTCGCCAAGACGCTGACGCTTCTGGCCCGCAATGAGATCGCGCTCCCGACGGAGAACCGCGGGCGGTCGGTCTTTTTCGCTGACGGAACCCGGTCCGAGGTGTACAGGGAGACGACGATGCGGAGGCGGCGCTACCAAGGACCGGTGTTGATAGCCGTCAGGTTCCGGCTTCGTCTGATCGGCTCCAGCCGGTTGGCCCACTGGCTGTTCCGCGTCGAATCACTTTTCAACACACTCCTTTTTGCAGCGCATCGCGGCTTTCAGACGAAGTTGTGGCTGACAGACCTCGAGACTGGCTACTACCGGGGCATATACGAGTGGGAGGGTCGCGATGCCGCCCTCGATTATGCCGAAACCCTGAGAGTGGTCTTGCGACCCTGGGTTCAATCGGGGAGCTTCGCCTACCGGGTGATCGAGGATCGATCTCGCAGCAACTATCTGGAGGGCGTGAGCCGGGTCGAGATATCGGCCGAGGATTCCGGATGGTGGCTGCCGGTACGATCGTCAGAGGTCACCACAAATGGGGCCCGGTAGCGACCTCGTCGTCATCGGCGCCGGACCAACCGGTCTCACCCTTGCTCTCCAAGCATCGATGTTGGGCGCCCGAGTTCGGGTTCTCGAGCGTCGCACCGGGCCCAGGCTCGAGGCTCCAGCGCTTGCGATACATCCCCGCACCATGGAGATCCTGCGTGGCATCGGGGTGGCTGACCAGCTGATGAGCAGGGGCCTGTCGAAGGTGGACCTCGAGATTCACATTGGCGACACCACCATCGCAGGGAGCCTCGGGGAACTCCGTCTACCTTCCACCGAGTTTCCATTCGTCTTCTTTGCACCACAGCCGGAGGTCGAAACCGTGCTGAGGAAGTCGTTGCGCCCTGCCGGGATCCGTGTCGAGTGGGGAACCACATTCAGAAGCTGGGAGGAACGAGAGGGGCGAATCGTCTCTCTGGTCGACATCGGAGGCGAACTGCACCGCGTCGACAGCCGCTACCTCGCTGGCTGCGATGGGGCGGACAGCAGCGTTCGTCGGGAATCCGGGATTCGATTCCGCGGGAGAAAGTATCGGGAGTGGATCCTCGTCGCCGACGTCACCGTCACCGGCAAGCTGGAATCCGGCACAGCCCACGCTTTCCTGAGGCCACAGGGCATCCTCTTCTTCTTTCCCCTTCCCAACGGAGCCTGGCGTCTGATCGGCCCGGGTCAGGGTGGAGATTCACCAGGAACGGTGAAAGCGGTCGTCGAACGCCACACCCATGGGCAGGTCGTTCTCGGCGATGTCGAGTGGAGCGAGGCCGTGCGGCCGCAGCACCGTTTGGCGGAGACCTATCGTCGGGGAAACGTGTTCCTCGCCGGTGATGCCGCTCATGTTCACAGTCCGGCTGGAGCTCAAGGGATGAACACGGGGATCCAGGATGCGGCCAACCTGGGGTGGAAGATCGGCCTTGCATTGCGCGGGGCGCCCGACTCCCTTCTCGACACCTATGAGCGAGAGCGCCGCCCGGTGGCGAAACATGTCGTGAGGCTCACCGGGCTGGCCTTCGCCCTCGAGGTCTCTCGGTTCGCACCGTTGCGATGGGGTCGCAGGTGGGCAGCCCGGCCGGCGGCGAGCCTGCTCCTCCCCCATCCCAGGCTGGTGTCAGCCGTGGCGAGGATGGTCTCCGGTTTGGACACGAGATACCGGCACGGAGCGATAGATGAAGATGGTGGTTCATCTCGTTGGTCGTCCGGGATGCGTCTCCCCGACCGTGTGATCGACCAGCAAGGCGCCAGGCTCCACGATCTGATCGATGCCGGCAGCTTCCATCTTCTCGTGTTCGATGACAAGGTCGACACTTCGTCGCGAGACTGGCCCTGGGAGCCGGGTGTGGTGACGATCCACAAACTCGATCCGCCGACTGGGTCCGAGCGACGCCATCCCGCCTGGGTCCTCGTCCGCCCCGACGGCTACATAGCCACGTCGAACGAAGATTCTGACTTCGGGGCCGCGCAAGCGTACCTACACGAGTGGCTGAGTCGTGATCTCTTGAACGCCCCGGCGACGTCGACCATGTAGTCGGCCGTCCAGGGGCCCGAGAAGTGGTCGATCCGAGTCACTCCTCTTCAGACGAGCTCTGCTGGTCCGAGGTGACGCCGGTCGTCACGGAGGCTACGTCCGCTCCCTCCCGTGACGACGGGTCCCAGGACTGTTTTGCAACCTCGATCCCCTGGTCGATTGCCCTGCCCAGGCGGTTCGCGGCTTCTTTGGCCGCCTCGAGCGTCGACATGCGAGCTTCCCGTGTCTCGTCCCAGGCGGCCTTGAGCGCTTCGGTGGTGCGGTTCAGGGCTTCCTCTGCCTCCTCGACCCACGTCTTCCGGCTCTGGCCCTCATTGTCTGTCATCTCTCACTCACCTCTCTCACGAGACTGTCTGCGATTTCATTGGCCCAGGATTCAATGGCGTCCCAGTCGCGATAGTCACCCTCACTCGCGCGTACCGCCATGAGGATGGCTTTTTCGCCAAAGCTCAGTTTCGACTTGTCGATCTTGCCTGAGAACACTCGATGATCCCTTGCTGACGTGGCGTTCAGTATGTCAGCCACGTCCACCGGGTCCTCCTCCGGTTTCGGCGGGTCCCCGATCGGACCGCTGGAGAACAGCCAGGTGCCCGCGCCGGGTTTGGACACAGCAATGCGGTCGGCCAGGTTCTTGGCGCTCTTCACCCAATGCCCTGCGTAGACGGCACTTCCCAGAACGACCGCCTGATAGGGCGACACGTCGTCGACTCTTTCGGGAGCCGCCACGTCCACATCGAAGTGGTGTTCGGTCAGCACAGCTGCGATTCGGTCTGCTATCTCCGCCGTTGCTCCATATTTCGAGCCCGCGGAGACCAGAATTCGGGTCCTGGTCTCGGTCAATTCACATCACCTCCACGGTCATGTTCGAGACCCGGGCAGAAATCTGCCCGGGTCTCGCCTTCCTCGCTGTTTATGCGGACGTGTCGCTGTTCGATTGGTGTCTGCCGGGCACGAGCGCGCCGAGCAGGATCACGGTTCCGACCAGGATCACGAACATCGGAGCGACGTACCGCAGGTCGATGGATGAGATGTCCCACCATCCAAAACCTACCGCCGCTAGCGCAGCGCCGGAGATGGTGAGGACTACTCCCCACAGGAAGGTGCCGACATGGATTCGATCACTCATCAGTCACCTCCACTCGTCCGGTGAACGCCTGGAGCTCGAGCGAAAGGCTCGCCGAACCATCTGCGAACCCCGGAGATTCGTATGTATCGTCGATGCCGACTCCGTCGGTGACCCTTCCCAGGATCTCGATCTGTCCGGCTCCGACACTGGCGTCCACTTCGATTTCGGTGCCCTCGGGCACCAGGACCAACAATTCGCCCATGCCAACGCTGGCTGTCACGGGGGTGGCCGCCTCCAGATCTCCGATGTCACGGAGATCGAGAGTGAGCTTGCCCATGGCGAGGTTGTAGTCCGGTCGGATGTCATCGACAGAGTCGATCTCGATGATGCGATCACCTACCCCGCCTTGGAATCCCTCGAAGGGAGCAGCCGCGGTCAACAATGTGACCAACGCCAGCAGGGTCCCGAACACGATGAGTCCTCCATGGGGACCATCTCGGGCCAAAAGCATCAGAGAGACCCCAATGACGACCGTTCCCAAGGCGAGAACGGCGGTCACGCTGACATCGATGACCCCGGTCCTCTCCATAAGCCAGAGAAGGCCAATGAAGATCAGGACTCCTCCACCAACGACATGGGGCATCGAGAGACGACGCCTGTCCGATGACCCGGTCTCGGTTGGTTGGGTCGGTGGTCTATCAGTGACTGTCACGATTCAGACCTCCAAGTAGCAGGGCCAGACCGCCCAAAACGAAGACGATCGGCCAGATGTACTGCCCTAACCATGGGGCAACTGTGTTCACCAAAGCGATGGTGCCCACCACCATGAACACCACCCCGACCACGGCAGCCCCGGTGACGGAGCCTCGCCCCGTCTCGGGAGGCGTGTACCCATCCGGCGATGGCGGCACGATCAGCCACATGAGCAGATAGATCAGGAATCCCGATCCACCTCCCAACGCCAGAATGACGAACCCGACACGGAACCAAACCGGATCGACCGCGAAGTAGTCCCCGAGTCCTGCGCATATTCCAGCGAAGACACGTTGGGAGTTGCTTCTGTAGAGCCGACGCTCAGCGTGGGCCGCGGGTGGGGCTCCGTCACGTACCGATTCGGGTTGTGTGGACATCCTTCACCTCCTTTCTTTGTACGGCTCAGCGGAAGCGAGCTTCACTGCCTCTGTGAGCATTCCGAGTCCGGCGCCCACCATCGCCAGGATCAGAACGATCCGGACGATGAGCGCCCAGTTGAAGTCATATGCCGAGAAGTCGAACGGAAAGACCAAGAGGACCTGGTAGCTGACGAAGATGCTGATGAGGTTGGTGACGATCTGGCCGGTCGACTTCACAAATC
>DASTBQ010000026.1:0-2726 GCA_035711995.1 Acidimicrobiia bacterium
TTCAGGCGGGGGCAGTGCCGCTTCCATCCCCAGTGATTGGATCCACAGCTCCCGGGCCCAGCCCTGTGTGTGGAAGAGGTGCTCGGCTTCCTGCTCACCAACTTCGTCGTAGGCTTCGCTGAGAGCCTCGGCGAGATCTCCGTCGACCTCCCCTGCGACCCGTGCCAGCAGTTCCCAGTACTGCTGATCCTTGGTCTCGGCCTCCACTACCGACTCGGCAGCAACCAGTTCGGCGGCTTCCGGCCCAGCCTCGGCCAGAGCCATGTCCATGGCAGCCACCAACGCCTCTGCCTTGTGCCTCACCACTTTGCGCCCCGGGGTTTCCTTCGCCTCGTCGAGACCTGCCGCCGAGAAGATACGCCCCAGGATCTCCTGGTGATTCCTGGTCTCCTCCAGGTACTTCTCCCACTCCTCATGCAGGTCGTCGTTCCGGGCGCATTCGAGGGCTTTGAGGTAGACCTGTTCCCCCCCTAGCTCGGTCTCCATTGCCTGATACAGCAGCTCGTCCAGTTGTTGGCGATTCATGAATCCTCCTTGGATCGTCGTGTCATCACATATACCCAGAAACGCCTCGCAGGATGCACGGGTCCCTGAGAAGCGCCCGAAGCAACTAGGTTGGGTGTCATGAGCATCCAGAACGACACATACGCGTTACGGCCGATAGAGCGACGGGTGCTCGACCTGTACAACCAAGGCGTTCATGTCGAGGAGATCGCGGCTCGATTCAACAAGAGCACCGAGTTCGTCGGGCGTCTCCTCACCTGGACCGACATCCCTCGCAACGGAAACGGCGAGGAACGAGATCTCAACCCGATCGAGAGACGGGTACTCGACATGCGTGCCGAGGGACAGACACGCGCCGAGATCGCAGAGAAGTTCAAGAAGACCGAGCGTTACATCAGACAGGTCGAAGGTCTCGCCCACTTCAAGGAAGGCCAGCGTCTACTCAGCGACGGCTGAGGGCACTTTCGTTTCACACCAGGCTGACCCGGGTACCCAGAGCAAAACTACCCGGAGGTTTGCTGTGCGAAGATTCTTGGCCTCATTGGGCCTGATTGCCCTCGGAGGTTTACTCATGTACCTGATGGACCCCGATCGGGGCCGTTCCCGTCGGGCCCGTCTTGCAGATCAGGCCGAAGCCAGATCGAAGGACGTGGCGGACGCGGTGTCCGCCACCGCCCGATACCAGGCCGGGGTGGTCAAGGGGGTTGCGCACGATGTTGCGGACGTCTTCACATCGGACGACGCCGACTACGACGACGAGAAACTCGGCCAAAAAGTCCGCAGCGAAGTGATCGGCCCGGCCGACCTGGGTGATGGTCACATCGAGATAGACGTCAGAGACGGAGAGGTTTCAGTCAGCGGATCGTTGCAGGACGACAAGGCGCGTCGCCGTCTCCTCAAGGCAATCGAAAAGGTCGACGGCGTGAGGTCGGTCGAGGATCAGGTCGAAGTTGTCGTCACCGCCAGGACAGGAGGATCGAAATGACCAAAGTCAGAGAGATAATGACCGAATCGCCCCGCGTTGCCGACATCGGCGACACGATAAGAGACATCGCCCGGATGCTGAACGACGATGACATCGGTGGAGTGATCGTCTGCAATGAGGACCACCGTCTCCAGGGGATGGTCACCGACCGCGACATCGCCACCCAGGTGGTCGCAGCCGGGCTCGACCCCGAGACCACCACCGCTGGTGATCTGGTGAATGGGTCGGAGATGGTGACCATCGGAGCCGATGACGACCTGAAAGAGGCGATCACCACGATGCGAGATCATGCGGTGCGTCGTCTTCCAGTCGTCGATGGCACCGAACTCGTAGGCATCGTCAGCCAGGCCGACCTGGCCAAGCACGCGCCAGAGAGTCTCGTTGGCGCGATGGTCGACGAGATCTCGACCGCACCGGACAACACGGGTAAAGGCTGAGACTCGCCAACCGGGTTTGGTGTCGCCTACACGGCGATATAAACCCGGGTTCGTAGCAGAGGCCCCGCATGGCGGGGCCTCTGCTTTTGCGGAGGGGGAGGGATTCGAACCCTCGAGGAGGCGTCAGCCCCCTACGGCATTTCGAGTGCCGCGCACTAGACCGGACTATGCGACCCCTCCGAGGCTATTGGTATTTGGTATCGGGCATTCAGGGGCGGCTGATTCATCAACTCGGCAGTTTCCAGTGGATACTGCGAGATCTCGGATTTCATCCGGGACCCGCGGAGGGAGAGGGATTTGAACCCTCGAGGGGGCGCAAACCCCCAACGGCATTTCCAGTGCCGCGCACTAGACCGGACTATGCGATCCCTCCAGTAAAAGGTATCTGGTTCTGAGTATGGAGTATGGGAACCGGGTGTTCCCAACAATCGATATCCGTCCTCGCTACTCGATACCCGAGATACCGCCTGACCCGAGCGGCACGACAAAGGATAATGCCGAGTGGTGACTGAACCTATTTCGTACGAGACGCCGATGAGACTGGCCCTCGACCTCGCCGCCGAAGCTGCGCGTGCAGGCGACGTCCCTGTTGGGGCCGTGCTACTCGACCCCGATGGGGACGTGGTGGCGGTCGATCGGAACCGTCGTGAGGAGCTACGAGATCCCACCGCCCACGCCGAAATGCTGGTGCTGTCGGCGCGGGCCCGTGTGATAGGAGACTGGAGGCTCGCCGGGCATACCCTGGTCGTGACCTTGGAACCATGCACTATGTGTGCCGGGGCTGCAGTGCTGGCACGTCT
>DASTBQ010000027.1:0-3915 GCA_035711995.1 Acidimicrobiia bacterium
CGAACCAGACGGCATACGAGACCCGGTTGACGGGAATGCCTCGCAACCTGGCCAACTCCGGGTTCGAGGCTGTCGCTCGAATCCAGGTGCCCAGTCGTGTCTGGGTCAGAAACAAGGCCAGCAAACCGACCACGGACGCGGACACGACAACGATCAGGATCTCACCCATAGTGACGTTGACCGGCCCAAGATCGAAGCGTCGGCCGAAACCGGTCGGGAAGAACGTGACGTTTGCCCCGAATATCACCCGGATCAGACCAAACAGCAGGTAGGCCAAGCCGATCGAGGTGAATAGTTGCGCCAGAGG
Source organism: Acidimicrobiia bacterium (assembly GCA_035711995.1). Lineage (GTDB taxonomy): Bacteria > Actinomycetota > Acidimicrobiia > Spongiisociales > ZC4RG35 > JANQRA01. Next base: position 308 of record DASTBQ010000027.1, read on the forward strand.
GCCAGACGGCGCCACCGGACGAAATACAACGATGGCCAAGACAACGCCGATCAAGCCAACGAGGATCATCGCGGCAAGGCCAGCGAGAAAGACATTCATCTCCAGCGTGGCTACGAAGAAGTAGCCGATGAAGGCTCCGAGCGTCAGCAGCTGTCCGTGGGCGATGTTGATGAAGCCTTCGGTTTGCCGAATCATCGAGAAGCCCACAGTGGCGATTGCGAGGATGCTCCCCGTGACGAGACCGAAGATGATGTTTTGCATGTATGTCGAGCGTGACCGTGGATCGGCACCAAGGTGCCGATCCACAATCACAGGTGCGAGATTAGGGACGCAAGCTCGCGTCGAGCTCGACAGTCGCGACCTGAGTCCACTCCCCGTCGACGATGTGTTGCTCGCCGAAGTTCGGGCTGGACAGATTGCCGAACTCGTTCACGTCGAGCGACGATGATGCCCCGTGGTAGTCGATGTCCTCTCCCGCCTCGATGGCAGCGACACCGTCGGCGTAGCCGTACACCGTGGTTCCCGGCGGGTTGAGGAGGTTCGTGATCTCGGCGGCCACCGCTGGGCCATCCGTGGTTCCGGCTGCGGTGATCGCCAAGGCCAGGATGATGTACTGGTCGTACTGGTTGGCGTCGTAGAGGCCGGCGCTGGGCTGTTCACCGGTGATCGCCTCGAATCTCGGCGCGTAGCTCTGGTAAGCCGGGCTCTCCGTGTCGTAGGCCGCGATGGCGGAGCGAGCCACTCCGTCGCCGATCTCGACGCCCTGTTGGGTCAGAGCGGCGATCTCAGGCACGGTCATGTCCGGCGAGAACAGGAAGGTCCCTCCGTAGCCGCGACGCTGCCACTCGGTGAGAATGATGCCTCCCGCCTCGAACCCCGACCCTACGTAGACGACCTCAGGCTCGTCGGCGAATGCCTGGTCGACCTGAGCCTGATAGGAAGACTGCCCAGGATCGAAGCGCACATCGGCGATCACTTCGCCGCCGATCACGTCGGTGAATACCTGCTTGAACACGTCGGCGGGAGCCGACGCCCCTTCCGTGTTTTGCACAAGCATCGCCACCCGGGTGAAACCGGCGTCCCGAGCGAACTGGGCGGAAATCAGGCCCCCGTCCGAGTCTGAGGAGGTGATCCTCCAGATGTAATCACCACCGGCCTCGTCCAGCTCGGACGTACCGCATGCAGGACAGATCGTCGGAAGCTGGAGGTCCTTGATCGCCTGCAGGTTGGCGATGGCACCATCGGACTCCGGGCCGCCCAAGGCGTCAACATCTTCGACATCGACGATTTGGGAGAAGCCTTGCACGGCGCCCTCCACGGTGGACTTGTTGTCGACCACGATCAACTCCACCTGACGACCGAGAACGCCGCCTGCGTCGTTGATCTCGGCGATGGCGACGTCAGCTCCGGCTTTGCTGACGTCGTAATACGGTGCGTAGTCGCCGGTCACCCCGATCAGCATCCCGAACTTGATCGGGCCTTGCTCACCGTCATCTGCCGTAGTGGTAGCGCCGCCGTCCGCCGTGGTGGTAGCACCGCTACCTCCGCTGGTCGTGGTGGCTCCAGCGCTGGTGGTGTCGGAGCCCCCGGCATCACCACACGCCGCTACGACAAGGGCGATCACCGCAAGAATGATCAGTTGTCGCATTCCATGTTTCATCTTCGGTCCTTTCTTGTCCTTCTCCTCCAGGAGTTGTCAGTCCACCGATCCGATCAGGTCGATCTCGACGAGGGCGTCCTTGACCAGGAGCCCGGTTGTTCCCACCGTGGTGCGTGCTGGTGGCACCGGGAAGTTTTCCTTCCAGACTTCGTCGAAGGCATTGAAATCGCGCATGTCGGTCATGAAGACCTGTGCTTTGAAGACATTGGCCAGAGAGGACCCGGCAGCCTCGAACGTCTGCCTGCAATTCTCAAGGATGAACCGGGTTTGGGATTTGATGTTCGACCCGTAGTACGGGAACGCAGGGTTGGCACGAGCCTCCTCTGGGATCCCGGTAACGAAGTCCGATGCGAGCTGCCCGGCGGCGAACACAAGGTCGTCCACCACGACGGCTTCCGAATATGCCGCGATCGGCCGGGGCGCATCCGATTTCACCACACGTTTCGTGGTGTCATTGGTGTGAGCGATCAGGTCTATCTCGAGGAGCTGGTCCGGTCCCGAACCCAGCAACTCCGTGGTTCCGACTGTGGTTCGTGGCGGGGGCGACTCGGCGAAGTACTCCTTCCATACCTCGTCAAAGGCGTTGAAGTCGTGCAGGTTCCGCATGAAGACCTGGGCCTTGACGACGTTGCTCAACGAGGAGTTGGCCGCACCAAAGGTCTTCTTGAAGTTCTCCAGGATGAAGCGAGTCTGCAACTTGATGTCGGAGCCGTAGTAGGGGAATGCGGGATTGATCCGCGCTTCGGCCGGAACGCCAGTGACGAAGTCGTTGGCGATCTGCCCGGCGGCGAACACGAGATTCCCAACCCGGATCGCTTCGGTGTAGTTGGCCATGGGCCTTGGTCCGGGCGAGACGATCACCTCATGATCCACCTCGTTGGTGTGACCGATGAGGTCGACCTCGAGGAGTTGGGCCGGACCGGCTCCCAGCAGCTCACTGGTCCCTACGGTGGTCCGCGCCGGGACATTGTCCCCGAAGTACTCCTTCCATACCTCGTCGAAGGCGTTGAAGTCGTTCATGTCCATCATGAAGACCTGGGCCTTGACGATGTTTTCCAGCGACGACCCGGCTGACTCGAAAGTGGTACGCAGGTTGTCCAGGATGTATCGGGTCTGCTGCTTGATCTCCGATCCGTAGAACGGAAAACCCTTGTTGGTCGATGCCTCGGGTGGAACCCCGGTGACGAAGTCAGAGGCGAGCTGGCCCGCGGCGAAAACGAGATTGCCCGCCTTGAAGGCTTCGGAGTAATTGGCCATCGGGCGGGGGGCGCTCGATTGCACGAGCTCGGGCTTCATCGAACCTCCTTGGGTGGCTGCAGGGTTTTTGACGATACACAACTCGCGTGAGCGCTGCTCAACCGAGTTTGATACATCTCAACCGGAGAGTATTGCCCAGATCGAACCAGGCGTGATGGGAAGCTCTGTGATTGCGTCTTGCCGTCCGAGTGCGTCGCCGACAGCGGCCGCTATCGCGGCGCCGACCGCATTGATCCCACCCTCGCCGGCGCCTTTGACCCCAATCGGGTTGAGTGGACTGGGAAAGTCCTCCGAGAGCAACACGTCGACTTGAGGAGTCTCGGAGGCAGTAGGGACCAAGTAGTCCATGAAAGAGGTCGCCAACGGCTGACCCGACTCGTCGTATCGGAAGGCCTCGAACAAGGCCCCACCAACTCCCTGTGCCACCCCACCGACCAGCTGGCCTTCGATCAGCATTGGGTTGACCGAACGACCGACGTCGTAACCCACCAAGTATTCGGTCACCCGGCAGCCCCCGGTGACCGGATCGATCTCGACGACCGCGGCCTGGACACCGTAGGGATAGGTCATGTGATCGGTGTTGAACTCCGCTGTTGCCGTCAGATTCGCTCCAGCTGCCGCGGCTGCGGCCGCCACCTCGCCGAGCGTCAGCGACGGCCCTCCCGGGCTTCCTTCGACCGAGATGCGCCCT
>DASTBQ010000028.1:0-23782 GCA_035711995.1 Acidimicrobiia bacterium
GTTCCCGAGCCGATCACCACGACGTCCGCCTCTGCTCTGAGCGCATGGGCGTCGCGCCGTGCCTTCTCCGATGTGATCCATTGAGATGTCCCGTCGACCGCTGCGATGGAACCGTCAAGTGTCATCGCAAATTTGGCGACAACCAATGCTTGACCGGTTTCTCGATGGTGGAAGTAGGCCGGATCCAGAGCGCGCGCCTCGGAGTCATCGACGACCTCGACCCCGATACCGGCTTCTCTCAGTGCGGCGACGCCAGATCCGGCCACCCGCGCATCAGGGTCTATGGCGCCGATCACGACCTTGGACACCCCGCTCGCGATCACCCGGTCGACACACGGGGGTGTCCGTCCTTGGAACGTGCACGGCTCCAGGGACACGTAGAGGGTGGCGCCGCGGGCGTCACCTGCTCGGTCCAGGGCCACGACTTCGGCGTGGTCATGACCGGGACCGGTATGGGCGCCTTCTCCGAGCACTTCGTTCGATGAGGAGACCACGACAGCTCCAACACGTGGGTTGGGGTGGGTGTGGTGTCTCCGTGCCAGTTCGTAGGCGCGAGAGAGATGCGGGCGCGAGCCCACTCAGTTGGTGCGTCGATCGATGCGGTAGGTAGAGCCCGGCTGTTTCTTGGCGAACTCTTTCATCTCCACCGCGATCGCCGACGCCTCCCATTGGGTGTCGATTTCACGCACGTCGGTGGACGCTACCCCGAGAGATAGGGAGACAACAGGGAAGGCGTAACGCTCACCTCGTCTGTCGATCACTTCGATATAGCCGCGTAGAGCATCAGCGGTGTCATACAGGTCGAGAATTCCGTCGTCGAACCTCTCGATCACCTCTTTGCAGAACGACTCGGCCATTGCAGGAGGGATCATTGCCACGAAGTCGTCTCCGCCTATGTGACCCACGAAGGCGCCCTCGATGCCGAGGTTCGCCGCGGCGTCGGAGAGACAGTTCCCACAGAACCGGATCACCTCGTCGCCACGCATGAACCCGTAGTGGTCGTTGAAAGCCTTGAAGTTGTCCAGATCTCCGTGTACCAGTGCGAACTCGCGGCGCTCCTTGATGGCCTGCTCTATCTCGGCGGTGATCTTGAAGTTGCCGGGGAGACCGGTCAGTGGTGATAGATCTCGGGCGGCCTGGGTGCGTCGCAGCACTGCTCGAACTCTGGCTGCGAGCTCGGTGATGTCGAAAGGCTTTGTGATGTAGTCGTCGGCCCCCAACTCGAGACCTCGCACACGGTCCTCGGGCAATCCGCGTGCGGTGAGGAGGATGATCGGGATGCTGGCGGTCGACGCCTGGCTCCGGAGACGATGGAGGGCGGTGAGACCGTCCATCCTGGGCATCATGATGTCGAGGACTATGACGTTGGGAGCGCTCGACGTTGCCTTCTGCAGGGCGTCTTCTCCGTCAACGGCGGTCTCGACCTCGAAACCGTCGAGTTCGAGGTTCACCTTCACCACCGTGAGGATGTCCGGATCGTCGTCTGCGACCAGAACTCGTTCACTCATCTCTCTCTGCAGCCCTTCTCAGTGCTTCTACTGCGGATGACGGATCTGTGGCTCGGAACACTGCAGTTCCGGCCACGAGCACGTTGGCTCCGGCCGCGATCACCTGACCGGCGTTTTCGGCCGTGATGCCGCCATCCACCTGAATATCGGCGGTCAAACCGTGGTCCTCAACCCATTCTCTGGCCTTCTCGATCTTGGGCAATACGTCAGAGATGAAAGGTTGGCCCCCGTAACCGGGCTCGACTGACATCGCGACGATCACATCGCAACCCTCGACGTAGTCGGCGACGGCTGCGAAGGGAGTGCCCGGATTGATCACGAGGCCGAAGTCGAGACCACTCTCTCGGGCTCGATCCATGGCCGGAGTCGGGTCGGGGACCGCCTCGATGTGAACTGTGACCAGATCGACGCCTGCCTTTGCCAACTCGGGGAAGTAGGCGTCGGGGTTGGTGGTCATGATGTGACAGTCGAAGCGCAGGTCGGTGAGTCCTCGAATCGACTCGATCACGGGAATCCCGAAGGAGATATTGGGGACGAAGTGCCCGTCCATCACGTCGAGATGGAGCCAATCGGCACTCGAGGAGATGCGCTCGATCTCCTCGCCGAGTCTGGAGAAATCGGCGGCCAGGAGGGATGGAGCGATCTTGACCGGCATGATCCCCGAGTCTATGACTCAGGCCACGCCGCCGGAAGTCTCCCTGAGACCTCGTAGCCACGACCCGCCATCCATCTCTCGCTTTCCCGGGGGTTGGATCATCAACAACTCGACACTCCCGTCGTCCAAACCCACGACCGGGACACCGTCGACGACTTCCCAGTTGCGGGCCGGGACAGAGGCCGGGTGTTCTCTTGCGGCGAGCACCTTGTGAGGTGTTTCGTCGATCAGGAGGGTGGCCCCGGGTCGAGGAGCAAGCCCCCTGACTCGTGCCACGAAGCTCGAGACGTCGCCATCGGGGTCGAGACGTCGATCTCGGGCCGTGATCTTGTCCGCATAGGTGGCGCCTTCGTGGGTTTGTTCGACGGGGACCATCCCTCCCGACAGGTAATCGTCGAGCGCATGGACGAGGAGTCGGGCACCGATATCAGCCAGACGACGTGTCAGTTGTCCGCCGTTCTCATCAGGTTCGATATCGATGGCTTGCGCAGTGAGCACCGGGCCGGTGTCGAGGCCCTCGTCGAGTCTGATGATGGTCACACCCGTCATCGGGTCTCCCGCGATCAGGGCCCTCTCCACCGGAGCAGCGCCCCGCCAACGAGGAAGCAGACTGAAGTGGACATTCACCATCCCATGTGTGGGGATCTCGAGTAGTTCACGACGCAGGATGCGACCGAACGCGACCACTACGCCTATGTCGAGTGGGGCGGCCTCGGAGACAGTCGCGGAGAATTGGTCACGAGTTTCGGGTTGAGCCACCGGAAGGCCTAGATCGAGCGCCGCGATCTTGACCGGGGACGTAACCGGACGCGCCGACCTTCCCTTGGGACGATCGGGCTGTGTGACGACTGCAACGACATCGTGGTGTCGGGCTGTTTCGATCAGGCTCGGCACAGCCGCCTCCGGCGTCCCCAGGAACACCACCCGTGCCATCAGTTGTACCCCAGCGCCTCTTCTCGCAGATCCTTGAGGGCCTTCTTGCGGGCTCGTTTCGGGAGCACGTCGATGAGCAGGCCACCGTCGAGATGCCCGATCTCATGCTGAAGGACACGACCCATGAGTCCGTCACCTGCGTACTCGACTTCGTTGCCGTCGAGGTCGAGGGCATGGACCCTGACATAGGCGGGACGTGTGATCTCCCACCAATGTCCCGGAACCGAAAGACAACCTTCTTCTTGCTCGTGGTCCCCGGTCGAGTCCAGGATCACGGGGTTGATCATCACACGCGCACCCAGGTCGTCCTGGGCATCGAAGACGGCGATGCGACGCGAGATACCTATCTGGTTTGCCGCCAGGCCGACTCCGGGAGCGTCGTACATGGTTTCGATCATGTCCTGGGCCAGTGTGCGCAGGGCGGAGTCGAATTCCGTGATCGGCTTGGTCTCCAAGCGAAGTACCGGGTCGCCAAAAGTCCTGATCGGATAGATCGCCATTTCTGGCGGGACAGGGTAGATGCCCGTCTCTGACGACTCGGAACCGATCAACTAGTGCGTCGCCACACCGAGACGTGAGAGGTGCTGTTTTCGGTGAAAGGATTTCGATTCCAGTCGGCCCAACGTCCGACGGGGCTCATCCCCGCCAGATTCGCCATCAGGTCCAGTTCCGACGGCCACACGTAGCGGAAGGGAACAGACGAGCGCACACAGCCGTCTTCGGTCTGCTGAAGATGATGTGACACGAGCCTCTGAGAAATGGTGTCGTATTCGTCGAGTCCCCAATACATGTCGCTGACCTCGAATGGATGGACGGTCTGTCCCGGAGGAAGTTGGCGCAGGGCAGGGACCATGACTTCGACGACGAAGTGACCCCCGGGCGCCAGATGTGATGCCGCGTTCCTGAAACACTCGACCTGCTGGGATTGGCAGGTCAGGTTCATGATCGTGTTGTAGACCAGATACACCAGGTCGAAACTTCGGTGGGTCTTGGTCGTGGCGAAGTCTCCGACCAGTGTCTCGATTTGGCCGCCGTCCAACTTGGACTCGAGTTGGGCGATCATCGCTGGGGAAAGGTCAATGCCTGTCACCTGGATTCCATGGCGTGACAACGGGATTGCGATCCGGCCGGTGCCGATCCCAAACTCGAGCGCTCTCCCGCCATTGCAGAATGAAGCGAGGAACTCGACGGTTGCATCGATCACGTCGGGGCGGAACATCTCGGAGTCGGCATCGTCGTAACGTCTCGCCACCTCCTCACCGAAGTGGTCTTCGACTTCGGGGAAACGAGGGTGACGGGACGCAGTCGCCTCGTTTGCGACTGATTCCGTCCCGTCACGCCCCTTGCTCGGTAGCGGGATGTGAGTCATGCGATGCGGGGCTCGTGCGCTGAGATTCGCTCACCCCAGGAGATGAGTCTGTGTCCCAACCAGTAGCGCACTCCTCGGTCAGGGATACCCCTGACTTCTCGGGCCCGAATCGCTCTTTCGATGTATTGCTCGCTGATGGCGCGAGCCATTCTGATGTCCACGTATTGCATGATTGGTCATTCCTCGTCCTGATATAGATGGTGCGTGCACCTTGGTATGCGTTGCTCTTGTCGAGAACGCCTAGGCGCTGGGACGGGCTACGCCGTGGGATCGGCGAGAGAAGCGTCTCGCGACATGTCGAAGACGCCGGTAGCTATTGAGTTCGGCACGTCGGTCACCCCCTCTCGGTCGGCAAATGACCTTGCTTCCGGGCAAGGTAGACAGGGTGTCGGAGACGTGTCAACGGAATTAAGCGACTGACCCTCGAGAGTCAGAGATCTATCGGATCGACGTCGACGCGGACTGTTGCTCCCTTGTCACGCCAGCGTCCAACGATCGAGCGCAGGTCGTTCTTGACCCGACCGAGCTTGCCGGTCAGGAGCCAACGCTGCCCGTCTTCGACCGGCACCGGCCCAAGCAAGGTCACATCTTGGCTCAGGCTCTCCAGATCTGGGCTCGGGTCGCCGGACATAGGTCCCCTCACCTCCAGCGCCAGGAGCTCCGTGGATGGCGGGAAGCCCTCACGTGCCCGCTCCACCAGCACCCTCTCCAGATAAGGAATTGGGTCCCCGCGGCGCATGGTCGTGACGAGAAGAGAGTCCGGCCGGGTGGTCTGGACGATCAGCCGGGAACCTGACTCGGATCCGACCACCGACGCAAGACGGGCCAACTGACGTAGTGCCTCCTCTGCCGTCCGATACCCGCTTCCCAACAACATCCCGTCGACGTCGGCTGCGACCGACACAGCAACGGAATCGAGACTCGCCAGGTCGCGCTCGGTCCCAACTTCCACGAGCAAGTCAGTTGGGTGGATACCGGCGACGACCCGGCCGACACGACGGTTGATTTCGACGACGAGACGTTCCGGCACAGTTCCCATCGCCTCGAACTCAGTCCCGCCACACGTGGTGCAGGGACCGGTCTGGGCACTGCATCGTGGGCACGTCTCGACCAACCCGAGTCGTCTTCCACAACTGCGACACGTTCGTGTGCTGCGGCACCTGGCGCAGCGGGCAGAGGCAGAGCCGGCCCGATGATGGGTGAACACGAAGACTCTCCGACCCCCTTCCACCGTCGCACTGATCGCGGCTGCGGTGTGGCTGGACAGGAATCCGGATCCCGGCGGATCCTCGGATCTGTCGACGACCTCCACCAGCGGCCACGATCGGTTCCCATCTCTGACCACCTCGGCGCCAGCGGCGAGAAGCTCGACGCCGGGAGTTGGCCCGTAGAACACGAGGTTGAACCCCTCGATGCGGCTACGTGTGATCAGGAGATCCCTCACGTGGATCGTGGGCGTCTGTCTGTCTTTCATCGACCTTCGGCTCTCTTCGAGTGCGATGGCCAGACCGAGCCGTTCAACACGCCACGCAGCGCCTTTGGGCGTGGTGATCATCAGTCTGGGGGCCATCTGAGCTGCGGTCCATGCCGCGGTGTCTCCCGCTGCGTCCTCGCCGGTCGCAGCGGCCACGAGTTCGCCCCAGACAGAACGTGCGGCTGACGCGACGAAGGAGGCCTCTGCAGCCGTTGCCGCGACCACCAACACCGACCTGCCGGCGTCGAACACCGGCCCGAGATCGGTCAGCCATTCGAGGGGACGCCAGTTGGAGACGACGGCGGTGGCAGGTGATGTGCGGCCTGCAGCAGTCCGCTCCGACAACCTCGCCAGCGCGGTTCGTCCGGACGTGAGATTCGGGACCTCGGGCTCGGAAGGAGGCTTCCGGGGCAGATTAGGGGGGGTAGCCCGAGCCAGGAGGGCAGAGACGGGGGCCACATAATGACGCGCAGCCCAAAGCAGTCCTTCGAGAAGATCGGTGTCGAAGACGGGCAACTTGGCGGAGACACCGAGGACATCTTTCAGTTTGGCGGCCTCCCGCTCCGCCAACTGGACCACCCAGCCACGAACGCGACGACCCGACAGGGGGATGCGGACGATCGTCCCGACCGAGAGGTCGGCTGTCAGATGTTCCGGGACCGAGTACCAGAACCCGTCGTCGACCGAGAAAGAGGCGACATCGGGGACGACTCGTGCCGCCGGGGTCACACTCCGGCGGCGGTCTTGATCTCGCCGACCCTGTCGAGTTGCTCCCAACTGAACTCGGGCCGCCCGAAGTGACCATAGGCCGAGGTCCCCGAGAAGATGGGCTGGGTGAGGCCCAGAGTCTCGATGATGCTCGCCGGTCTGAAATCGAAAACCTCGGATACGACTTTCTCGATGGCCACCGGATCGATCTGCTCGGTGCCGAAGGTCTCCACGAAGACCGAGAAGGGCTCGACCCGGCCTATCGCATAAGAGAGCTGAATCTCCAACTTGTCAGCCAGTCCCGCCGCCACAAGGTTCTTAGCCGCCCAACGGGCCGCATACGCGGCGGACCTGTCGACCTTGGTGGCATCCTTGCCGGAAAACGCACCTCCACCATGGCGGGCGTATCCCCCATAGGTGTCGACGATGATCTTGCGTCCGGTGAGCCCGGTGTCTGCCACCGGTCCACCGATCTCGAAACGACCACTGGGGTTGAAGATGAATTCGAGGTCATCGGCCAACATCTGTCCTGGGATCACCTCTTCTATCACGGCCGAGAAGATCTCCTCTTTCATCGTGGCCTGATCCTGATCCGGCCCGTGGTGGGTCGAGATGAGGATCTTCTCGACAGAAACCGGTCGCGCTCCTTCGTAGCGCACCATCACCTGGGTCTTGCCATCGGGACGCAGATAGTCGAGTTGGCCCTTCTTCCTGACCACCGAGAGACGTTCTGCCAGACGATGAGCTAGTTGGATCGGAAGCGGCATCAACGCGTCTGTCTCGTTCACGGCGAATCCGAACATGATTCCCTGATCGCCCGCACCCAGGTCACGGTCCACGCCGTCTGCGATGTCCGGGCTCTGCTCGTGAATGCGGTTTTCCACCACGAGGGTCGAGGCAGCGAAGTCGTCGTCGAAACCGTCGTACCCGATGCGTTCCACCGTGTCTCTCACTATCGACTCGACATCCAGTTCGGTGCCGATCCGCACCTCCCCGCCGACGACTGCGACGCGAGTTGTGACGAATGTCTCGCACGCGACCCTGGAAGCGGGATCGAGAGCCAGGGCGGCGTCCAGTACCGAGTCGGAGATCGCGTCGGCGACCTTGTCAGGATGGCCCTCGGTTACCGACTCGGATGTGAAGTAGGACGTGCGCATCGGGAGGCGAGATTAACCCCTTGTCGCGCGATCCTCCATCACGCGATCCAGGAGACGGGCGGCCACTTCTCCCTTGCTCAAGATCGGCCAGGGCTCAGTGTCCCCATCGCGGTTCACGATGGTCACCCGGTTGGTGTCGGTGCCGAACCCCGAACCGGGCTCGCTGACGTCGTTGTAGACGAGCAGGTCGACCTCCTTGCGCGCCGCCTTGTCGATCGCACGGGCGACATCTCCGGTCTCGGCGGCGAACCCCACGACGTAAGGACGCTCTTCCCGGGCGACCACTGAGGCGAGGATGTCGGGGTTGGGCACCAGGTCGACACTGTCCAGCCCATCACTCCTGGCGAGCTTGGTGTCGCTGGGGGCCGCAGGGCGAAAATCGGCTACTGCTGCCGCCATGATCGCGATGTCAGTGTCGATGCTCTCGACTGCGGCCAGCATCTCGCGGGCGGTCTCCACGGACACGACCTTTACTGTCGGAGCCACCGGAAGCGAAGCGGTGGTCACCAAGGTCACGGCCATTCCCCTTCGAGCACCCTCGTTGGCAATCGCATGGCCCATCTTGCCCGAAGACCTATTGCCAAGATAACGAACCGGGTCCACGGGCTCGCGGGTGCCTCCTGCCGTCACCAAAAGACGTGGGGCATCGGTGGGGGGTACCGCGAGACGCTCGATGGCCTCCATGATCTCGTCGGGCTCGGCGACACGACCGATACCGGTGTCACCCCCGGCCAGCTCACCGGTCTCGGGTCCGATCAGTTGGTAACCGTCACCGAGGAGTGTCTCAATGTTCCGTCGGGTGGCCGGGTGTTCCCACATCTCGGTGTGCATCGCTGGTGCGAGCAGTGTCGGTGCCTGACTGGCGAGGAGCGTCGCCGACAGGAGGTCATCTGAGATTCCATTCGCCAGCTTCGCCAGGGTGGCTGCGGTGGCGGGGGCGACAACGACGAGGTCGGCCCATCTCGCCAACTCTGTGTGAGGGGAAACCGAGGTGTCGCCGAACAGATCGGTGTGGGGCTGGGACCCCGTGATAGCGGCGAAGGTCTGAGGGCCGACGAACTCTTGTGCCGCCCCGGTGAGGATCACCCTCACGTCGGCGTCAGCCTCGACGAGACGCCGGGCGAGGTAGGCAGACTTGTAGGCGGCTACTCCCCCGGTGACGGCGAGCAGGACTCGCCGACCGCCAAGCATCTATTGCTCGACGGTCTCGACCGCCACTTTGCCTTCGGCGATCTCTTCCATGGCAATCGTCAGCGGTTTCCGGGACAGGGAGTGCACCTGTGGTGGAACGAACTCCCCGTAGCCCACACCGAGCTGGTGGAAATAGCTGTTGATCTGGCGGGCCCGGCGTGAGGAGACGACCACCGTCGCGAAACGGTTGCCGATCTGATCGATGACGTCTTCTAGTTTCATAGGTCCTTCATGGGAGGGTGGGAACTCCCAGGTTACCGCATCCCACCGGTGTTTCCAGATCGATCGGCCTCGAAACGTTCCACGATCAACCCAACCACCTCATCCACGGTCTTGTCCGAGGTGTCGACCACGAGGTCGTAATGTCGGTGATCTGCGTAGTCGAGGTCGTAGTAGTCGCGATAGCGCTTGGCTTCGGACTCGGTGCGGGACTCGATGGCGCGTCTGGTCCCGGTCAAATCGGTGTTCTCCTGCTCGGAAGGCCGACGTGCGGCGTAGATCCGCTCCGCCGCCACGGACGGATCCACTTCGAGGAAGACTTTGAAGGATTGGGGCAGAAAGTGCCATCCGAGTCGAGCGTCGATGACGAAATCGTCGCTTTCCTCACCCAGTCGAACAGTTCTCGCATCGATCTCGTGATCTATCGAATCCCAACTCTCAGCTGTCTTCGAAAGCTCCAGAATCGTCACTCCTCGTTCCGCGGCCATCTCCCGCATGAAATCTCCAGCCGAAACGTGGGAAAGCCCAAGACGCCGGGCGACACGGGCCGCGACCGCGCTCTTGCCGGAGCCCGGCCGGCCGGAAATGGAGACGATCACTCAGGAGAACTCAGCGATCAACGCTTCCTTCTGATTGGCTCCCAGACCACGGATCCGGCGGTTCTGGGCGATGCCTATCGACTCCATCATCCGCTTCGCTTTGATCTTTCCAGTCCCCGGCATGGAGGCGATCAGCGACTCGACCTTGAGCCCGGCCACGAGGTCGTCAGCCTCGGCCCTCTCGAAAAGGTCCGAGATGCGCATCGATCCGGTCTTGAGCAACTCTTTGACCTCGGCGCGCACACGGCGCGCCTCGGCAGCTTTGGCCAGCGCGGCCTTGCGCTGCTCGTCGGTCAGTTTCGGGGGTTGCGCCATTCCTCCTCCTAAAGGTGGTGCCAGCAAAAACGACCATAGCCACCCTCGCTCATGCGTTCAGGGTGAGGCTGGCCGCGATTTCGCGGGCTGCGGATACGGGATCTCTGGCAGTGGTGATGGGACGACCGATAACCAGCCGGTCCGCCCCGGCTTTGAGCGCCATCTCTGGAGTCGCAACTCTCTTCTGATCGTGCGCACCGACGTCGACGGGACGCACCCCGGGAGTGAAGATCGCGAGGGTCTTGGACACCTCTCGCACCGAAGGGACTTCATGGGGCGAGCAGACGACACCCTCGGCTCCGGCCCTACCGGCCAGTGCGGAAAGTCTATTGACCTGGGTCGACACACTGTCTGAGACCCCGACAGAAACGAGATCGTCGTCCGAGAGAGATGTGAGGACAGTCACGACGAGAACTCCTGAGCCACCCATTCCCTGGTTGGCGGCCTCGATCATCTCGATACCTCCTGCACCGTGGACGGTGATCCACCTGGCACCTGCGGACGCAATCCGGGCTGCGGCCCGGCCCACCGTGTTGGGAATGTCGTGGAGTTTCACATCGGCGAAAACGGGGGCACCGATGTCGGCGAGAGTTGTGATTGCCACCGGTCCAGCGGACGTCAGCAGCTCGAGACCCACTTTGAAACCACCGACCTCGTCGCGCAGTTCCTTGGCCAGTCTGGTTGCGTCATCGAGGTCGGCCATGTCGAGGGCGACGATTATCGGATTCACCAGGCCTTCACTGCTCCGATCAGATCGGTGACCCCCGGCGCATCCAGCTCGTCGAGACGGCTTCGAAGTTCCTTGGCGATCCGCCGTCCGGCTTTGGGCTCGGCGAGGTGGATGGTGCCCGCAGCGACCGCAGATGCCCCGGCCATCAAATACTCGGCCACGTCGTCACCGGTGGCCACACCGCCACATCCCACTATGGGAAAACCGGGGAGACTCGATGCGACCTCGTAGACACATCGAAGGGCGATTGGCTTCAGACCGATCCCCGAGTAGCCGCCGACGCCTCCACTGAGACGTGGTCGTCGGCTCTCGGTATCGATGCCGAAGCCAAATGCGGTGTTGGTCAGCACCACGAAGTCGGCTCCGGCTTCTCTACATGCCCTGGCTACGCCGACCACGTCCGGAGTGTTCGGAGAGAGCTTGGCTCCGATCGGCACCGCCACACATGAGCGCATCGCTGCGACCACCCTTGCCGCCGCCTGTGCTTCGAACGAGAACATGACGCCGTCGTCGAGATTGGGACAGGACAGGTTTGCCTCGATAGCAGTGACCCCCGCCTCCTCCAGACCACGTCCCACCGTGGCATATCCGTCAGGGTCGTGGGCAACTGCAGATCCCCAGATCGGCACATCGACAGAGGAGAGATGTGCACCGAAATCTTCGTGCCACACCTCGATCCCCGGGTTCTGGATCCCGATCCCGTTTAACATGCCCGCCCCTGTTGGGGCCAGCCGCGGCTCGTCGCGGCCTGCCCATGGTTCGGGGGACACAGATTTGGCGACGGCAGCGCCATATACGGTCACGTCGGCAACGCCTGCCCACTCCCAGACCGAACCCACGGTCCCGGATGCAGCGATGAGCGGGGTGCGCAGCTCGAGTGGTCCGAGCTTCGTCGTCAGATCTGGCTGTGCCATTCCTGAAGACTCTTCGGTTTGTTGATGGCACCCGGGCCGGCGCGCAGACTGCGGGCAACGGCAAGACCACCCTGCACCGTGGTGACGCAAGGAATCGAGTTGCGTCTGGCGATCTGACGGATGCTCATACCGTCATGACGGGCGCGTCCGCCACGGGGCGTGTTGACCACCAGTTGGACTTCGGAGTTCTCGAGACGTTCGCCGATGTCTCGTGGGCCTTCTCCGATCTTGTTGACCACTTCGGCTGGAATTGCGTGGTGGTCCAGGAATCGAGCGGTGCCACGGGTGGCGATCAGGTCGTACCCGAGCATGGTGAACGCCTGTGCCACGGCGAGTCCCAGGGGCTTGTCCCGATCGGCGAAGGAGAGGAACACCTTGCCCTCTTGAGACAGCACGTGTCCCGCGGCGAGTAGAGCCTTGCCATAGGCGACTCCGACATCGGGGCCGATGCCCATGACTTCGCCTGTCGCTCGCATTTCGGGGCCGAGGATCGTGTCCTCTTCTGGAAACCTGTCCCAGGGAAGCACCGCGTCTTTCACTGCAACGAAACCTGGAGACTCCTCGTCAGCAGGCACCAAACCGGTTGCCCTCAGTTGGGCGAGTGTGGAGCCCATCATCACCAGTGAGGCGATTCTGGCGAGTGGAATTGCTTTCGCCTTGGAGATGAACGGCACAGTCCTGCTGCCGCGCGGGTTTGCCTCGAGCACGTAGACCTCGTCGCCCTTCACAGCGAACTGGATGTTGATCAGGCCACGTACCTCGAGGGCCCTGGCCAGTTCTCCGGTGCCACGAAGAATCTCCTTCATCGCCTCCTCGGAGATCGTGGGCGGAGGCGTCACACATCCCGAGTCCCCCGAGTGCACGCCGGCTTCTTCGACGTGCTCCATCACGCCTCCGACGAGCAGCTCGCCACCGTCGAAGATCGCATCGACGTCGACTTCCACCGCCGACTCCAGGAACCTGTCGATGAGGATGGGATTGGCGGTGACTTCGGGATCGGCTTCGCCATAGATCTCCCGGACGTACGCCCCCAGCTCCTCCAGACTGTAGACCACCCTCATTCGACGGCCCCCGAGGACGAACGAGGGACGGACCACCACCGGCAGCCCGATCTGGTCCACGACCTCCTGGGCCTCGGCCGCCGATGTGGCCGTGCCGGCGGCAGGTTGACGGAGGCCGAGGTTTCGGCAGATCTCGGCGAATTGCTCGCGATCTTCCGCCCTGGCGATCGAGGTCGGCGATGTTCCGGCGATGTGCACACCAGCCGCCTCGAGTTCCTCTGCCAGATTCAACGGGGTCTGCCCGCCGAGTTGGACGATCACCGCTTCGGGTTGCTCGGCGTCGATCACACTGAGGACGTCTTCGATTGTCAACGGCTCGAAGTAGAGACGATCCGAGGTGTCGTAATCGGTAGACACCGTCTCCGGGTTGCAGTTGACCATCACGGTCTCGTAACCGGCTTCCTTCAGCGCGAAGCTGGCGTGCACACAGCAATAGTCGAACTCGATGCCCTGTCCGATCCTGTTCGGACCGGATCCGAGGACCACAACCCTTGGCTTGTCCGCGGGCATCACCTCGGACTCCTCCTCGAATGTGCCATACATATAAGGCGTGTGTGCTTCGAACTCGGCCGCGCAGGTGTCCACGGTCTTATAGGTGCGCCGCAGGCCCAAATCGGTTCGCTGGGCTCTGATCTCTCCTTCCGTCTTGCCCCAGAGATGAGCGATCTGACGATCTGAGAAGCCGTAACGCTTCGCCTCGACCAACAGCTCCTCGTCACGCCGGCTCTCGAGATCGACCCTCACTTCGATTATCTCCGCCATCTGGTCGACGAACCATGGATCGACCATCGAGAGTTCTGCCACCCTGTCGACCCCCCACCCACGGCGGAGAGCCTCACCCATCGCGTAGATGCGGTCAGGGGTCGGTGTGGACACGAGCGTCTCGAGCTGGGTGTCGGTCACATCGGCAAACATTCTCTCGCCGGGATCGGCGTTCAGCCCTGCCCTACCGTTCTCCAGGCTGCGCAACGCTTTTTGCAGCGCCTCGGGGAAGGTGCGCCCGATAGCCATTGCCTCACCGACGCTTCTCATCGATGTCCCCAACGTTCGTGACGCCGAGGGGAACTTGGCGAAGTCGAAACGGGGAATCTTGACAACGGTGTAGTCGAGTGCCGGCTCAAACGACGCGGGTGTTGCCTTGGTTATGTCGTTCGCAATCTCATCGAGTGTGAAACCGACTGCGAGAAGTGCTGCGATCTTGGCGATCGGGAAACCTGTCGCCTTCGAAGCCAAGGCGGACGATCGGCTGACCCTCGGATTCATCTCGATGACGAGACGTCTCCCGGTCTCGGGGTCCACGGCGAACTGCACGTTCGAGCCACCGGTCTCGACACCAATCGCTTCGAGAACCCTGATGGCGTCGTCACGCATGTCCTGGTACTCACGGTCGCTGAGGGTCTGCACGGGGGCGACCGTTATCGAGTCACCCGTGTGGACACCCATCGGGTCGAAGTTCTCGATCGAGCAGACGATGACACCATTGCCATTCCGGTCTCGCATCACCTCGAGCTCATACTCTTTCCAGCCGAGGACCGACTCCTCGACGAGGATCTCGCTCACCGGGGACGTGCTGAGACCATGACGGGCTGTTTCATAGAACTGGTCCTCGTTGTCCGCGATGCCCGTACCGCCACCGCCGAGGATGAAAGAGGGGCGCACCATCACCGGATAGCCGATCTCACGGGCGATCCGCACCGCTTCGGTCATCGATCTGGCGTATCCGGCCCTGGGCACAGCCAGACCGATCTGCTCCATCGTCTCCTTGAATCGTCCCCGATCCTCGGCCCGATCGATCGCCTCGAGACCGGCGCCGATCATCTCGACGCCGTATCTGTCGAGGATCCCCTCTCTGGCGAGTGTGGAAGCCACATTCAGAGCGGTCTGGCCACCCAAGGTCGGCAGCAGGGCGTCGGGTCTTTCTTTGGCGATGATCTGCTCGACCACCCCCGGTGTGATCGGTTCCACGTAGGTGGCGTCGGCGAACTCGGGATCGGTCATGATCGTCGCCGGATTCGAATTGACCAGGATCACCCGATAGCCCTCGGCGCGAAGGACCTTGGCCGCCTGGGTCCCCGAATAGTCGAACTCACAGGCCTGACCAATGATGATCGGGCCCGAACCGATGAGGAGTATCGATTTGATGTCCGTGCGTCCCGGCATCAGGTGCTCTCCTCGATGAGTGTGGCGAATCTGTCGAACAGTGGGGCCGCGTCGTGGGGGCCGGGTGCCGCCTCCGGGTGGTACTGCACAGAGAACACCGGGAACTCCTCCAGCACCATCCCCTCCAAAGTTCCGTCATTCAGGTTTTGATGGGTGGGTCGGACCGGCCCGAATCGGGAGTCGACCCGTTCCGGCAGCAGCTCGGTCCCGGCGAGACCTGAGCGGGAGGGTGGCTTGTCGTCTGTCAGTGACCAGAGATCCACCGCAAAACCGTGGTTCTGCGCCGTGATCTCGACTCTCCCATCGTCGAGACGTTTCACGGGGTGGTTTCCCCCGTGGTGGCCAAACGGGAGCTTGAAGGTGTGGGCACCCACGGCGAGACCGAGCACCTGATGACCGAGACAGATCCCGAACAGAGGGCGCTCGCCGATGAGGCCCTGGATGGTCTCGGTGGTGGCACGCAACGGCTCGGGATCGCCGGGACCGTTGGAGACGAAGACCCCCACCGGGTCGCTGGCCAGGATGTCCCCCGCTGTAGTCGCAGCGGGAACGACCTCGATATCGAATCCACGCGATGTCAGGTTGCGAAGTATGTCGCGCTTCATCCCGAGATCGATGGCGACGACGAGACCACGTGAGTCTCCCTCTGCTTCGAGACGGTATGTCTCCAGAGTCGACACACCACTCGCCAGATCTCTTCCCTCCATGGACGGGGCGGCCGCGGCGATCTCAGCCAGTTCCGCTTCAGTGACTCCAGCGCCCATGGCGATGGGCATGGCACCGTGTTCTCGTATGTGCCTGGTGAGACGTCTCGTATCGATGTCGGCGAGGGCCACCACCCCCTTGTCGCAGAGATAGTCGCGGAGACTGCCCTCAGCGCGCCAGCTCGAGTGCCGCCGTGAAATCGCCCGGATCACGAGCCCGGAGACCGCAGGACGAGACCACTGGTCGTCGTGCGCTGCGATGCCGTAGTTGCCGATGTGGGGAGAAGTCATCACGACTACCTGACCTGCGTACGAAGGGTCGGTGAGGATCTCCTGGTAACCCGTCATCGATGTGTTGAACACTGCTTCGCCGGTGGTGACACCCTCGGCCCCGACCGAGATCCCGTTGAAGATCTCCCCGTCGGCAGTGACGAGACGAGCTCTCTGGCCTCCCCGGCTCATCGCCCCGAACCCTGGTAAGTGACGATGCCCCGGTGCATCGTGGCTCGCACCCGCCCTCTCATCTCCCGACCGAGATACGGGCTGTTCTGAGATTTCGACCTGAATTTGTGGGGTGTCCACTTCTCCGAGGGGTCGAAGACGACGATGTTCGCCACCGTCCCGGGCTCGATTGGTCTCCCGTGATCCGTCAGATCGAGAATCTCCGCTGGAGTTGTCGACATCGACCTGAAGAAGACATCTCGGTCTCCCACTGCCTCCCACACTGCGGCCGCCGCCGTCTCCATACCTATCACCCCACGAGGAGCGTCGAGAAACCCGACCGCCTTCTCGTCTCTGGTGTGGGGGGCATGGTCGGTGGCCACGGCGTCGATGGTGCCGTCGAAGAGCGCCCTGGTCAGCGTCTCGCGGTCCTCTGCTGTCCGCAGCGGGGGATACATCTTGAAGTGAGGATCCAGATCGATCAGATCGCGCTCGGTGAAGGTGAGGTGGTGAGGGGTGACCTCGGCGGTCACAGGCAGGCCGGCGTCCTTCGCCTCCCTTATCAGCGCCACCGTCATACTGGACGACACATGCTGGCAGTGATAGCGGGCTCCGGTGTCAGCGACCAGGGCCAGGTCCCGTCTCACCACCTCGACCTCGGCTGATGCGGGGAGACCGGATACCCCGAGTCGGCGTGACATCTCACCTTCGTGCATGTGACCGCTGCCGGCCGCGCCTCCTTCGGCATGTTGACCCACCACGGCACCTGGCAGTTCGGCCATCAGCTCCATGATCTTCCGCATGAGGTCGGGGTCAGACACCGAATCGCCATCGTCTGTGAACATGCGCACACCCGCTTCGTACATGGCTCCCAAGTCGGCAGGCGCGATGCCGGCGCGTCCGGCGGTCAAGGTTCCCGCCGCCAGGACATCAACCAGGCCGAACTCGACCCCACGTTGCACGACGGTCTCGGCGGTTTTGACGCTGTCGATCGGCGGGTCTGTGTTTGGCATCGCGACGACCGCCGAATACCCGCCCGCTGCGGCGGCTCGAGACCCTGTTCCAATGTCCTCCTTCCAGGTCTGGCCAGGCTCACGGAGGTGGGTGTGAAGGTCCACGAATGCAGGACCCACCAGACAGCCTCTGGCGTCGATGGACCCGGCGGGCTCCAACGTTCCCGAAGTCGCCACCACCTGTCCACCCTCGATCGACACATCGGTCTGGTGCCAACCGGTGCCGGTGAGTACCGACCCTCCACGGATGACTATCACGTCGCCACCAAGGCCCTGAGGACGGTCATCCGACAGGGGACTCCGTTGCGCACTTGTTCCAGGATGTGAGACCTGGGCGAGTCGGCGACATCGTCGGACAACTCGACTCCCCTGTTGATCGGACCGGGGTGCATCACGATCGTCTTCTCCCCCAGACTGCCGAGACGATCCTTGCCGAGTTGGAACCTCTCGACGTACTCGTCGCTGATCTGGCCCCCACGTTCGGTTTGCACTCGAAGCAGATAGACGACGTCGAGATCTGCCAGTGCCCCGTCCAGGTCATTGCGGGCAGGCACTGCGACCCCAGACGGCAACCAGTGCTCAGGGGCGATCAGCGTGACACGCACCCCCAGCGACATGGCGGCTGCAACGAGACTTCCGGCCACTCGACTGTGGCTGATGTCGCCCACGATGCCGAGATGGATGCCTTCGAGGGCACCGAAATGACGTTGCATGGTCACAAGGTCCACCAGGGCCTGGGTTGGATGCTCGTTCGTGCCATCTCCCGCATTCACGACAGGGACGCCGGTCCACTCCGAAACCGCCCGCGGGACACCGTCATCGCGATGGCGGACCACGAGGACGTCGACACCCATCGAAGAGACGGTGAG
The DNA here is from genome assembly GCA_035711995.1 of Acidimicrobiia bacterium. GTDB lineage: Bacteria > Actinomycetota > Acidimicrobiia > Spongiisociales > ZC4RG35 > JANQRA01. The sequence goes on from DASTBQ010000028.1 coordinate 18,021, forward strand.
AGCGGTGTCACGTAGCGATTCACCTTTCGAAGTCGATGCAGTCTCCGGGTTGAAGGTGATCACGTCGGCACCGAGACGTCGGGCGGCGAGATCGAAGGAGAGTCGGGTCCTGGTGGACGGCTCGAAGAACAGGTTGGCGACACACCTTTGCCTCAGGACCGGTTCGACTTCGCCACCCAGGTCCAGGACGTCCCTGAGCTCCGACGCCTTTTCGACCAGGGACCGCATCTCGTCAGGACCGAGATCACGCACCGAGAGAAAAGACTTCACGCCGCCTCCGCTCGCTCGATGAAAACACCGTCCGAACCGTCGGTCTCAGCCAGACGGACCCTCACCCGCTCTTCGCGTGAGGTCGGTACGTTCTTGCCGATGTAGTCGGCCCTTATCGGTAGCTCTCGGTGGCCTCTGTCGACGAGAACGGCGAGTTCGATGGTCAGGGCGCGTCCGATGTCGGTGAGAGCATCGAGCCCGGCTCGAACGGTGCGTCCCGTGTACAGGACGTCGTCGACGATGATCACGTGCCGGCCCGAGATGTCCACCGGGATCTGGGTCGAATGTGGTGCCGGCTCTCCCCGGATGTCTCGATCATCGCGATAGATACCGATGTCGAGGGAGCCAACTGGAACGTCGCATCCCTCGAACGAACGGATCAGGTCACCGAGCATGCGGGCGAGCACCGCTCCCCTGGTGTGGATCCCCACCAACACGACATCGGCGGCACCGCTATGAGTCTCCAGGATCTCGTGAGCGATACGGCGAACCACGCGTGTGATGTCGTCCCCCGTCATCACCTGTGGCATGGGCGTCCTTCCCGGCCTCACTGGACCGTTCTTAAAGGTTCTCCCCGACCATAACCGCGGTCACATGATTCGGCTAACCATCTCGCAGAGTCTTGGCGAGCGTCGCCAGGATCCCGTTGACGAACGACGACGACTTCTCGGTGGAGTAGGTGCGGGCGAGACGAACCGCCTCCGATATCACCACTGCCGCCGGTATCGAGTCGTCACCGAGCTCATACACCCCGATACGCAAGACATTTCTGTCGATCACCGGCATTCGAGAGACTGTCCAGTGCTCGGACACCGACTCGATGAGCTGATCGAGATCGTCGAGATCCGAGATCACTCCTTCCACGATCGCGCCCGCCCTACCCCCGATGTCCGACGCGATCTCGCCCTTCGTCTCGTATTCGTAGAGACGCTCGAGGGCGAGATCTCGTGACTCGACCGTCACGGAAGCTCCAAGGGTCGCCGCCACGTCGATTGCGAGCTCGGCCCCGAGAAGGTCTTCGGGTGCCTGAGGCTCTCCTCGTGCCTTCAGCACTGATTGGACCTCTTCGAGACTCCGACCTATCCGTGTCGCCAGGTCACGGGTCGTGACGCGGGCGGGAATGATCAGGGTCCCGCCGCTGCTCATGCCCGTGTCAGGTACTCACCAGTGCGGGTGTCGACACGGATGCGATCTCCCTGTTCGACGAAGAGCGGGACCTGCACCTCGATGCCGGTCTCGACCTTGACTCCCTTTGTGGCTCCGGTGCGGGTGTCTCCCTTGACCGCCGGCTCGGCGTAGGTCACTTCGAGCTCGACGGCGGCAGGGAGGTCGACGCCGATCGCCGTTCCCTGAAACATTGCAAGAACCACGGTCATGCCGTCGACGAGATAGCCGGCCGCCCCACCGACGTCTTCTGGTGTCAGGACCAGCTGGCTGTAGTCCTCTTGGCTCATGAAGTGATGGCCCAGGTCGTCGCTGTAGAGGTACTGGTGCTCGGCACGGTCGATGATCGCTTGCTGTACGTTCTCGTCAGCGCGGAACGTCCTGTCGAGCACCTGCCCGGTGTCGAGTTTCTTCAGCTTCATCCTGACGAAGGCGCGACCCTTACCCGGTTTCACGTGTTGATATTCGACTATCGAGAAGAGTCCGTCGTCGAGTTCGAGGGCCATTCCGGGACGAACGTCATTGGTGCTGATCATCGAGGATTTCCTATAGATCGAAGGTCGGGACGGTAACCGTGATCAGAGCCCTATGGCGGCGAGGCCGAGACCGACACCTGCCTCGTCCACATGCATCAGCGTGGGCTGGCCGACCGCCTCGAGGAGAACCATTCGCAGCCCTTCAGAGTCTCGCTTCTTGTCCCTGCCCAGCAGATCGAGGACCCTGGCCAGCTCGAGCCCTTGCACTTTCACGGGTAGACCAAGTTCGTTGACCGTGGCCACCACCTCGTCGGTGCTGCTGAAGCCGACCAGCTTCGCCGAAACCGCTGACGCGGCCACCATGCCGAGCCCGACGCTTTCACCGTGACTCAGAGCCGAGGCGTACTCGATGGCGTGGCCGATGGTGTGACCGAAGTTCAAATATGCTCGCACACCGTGCTCGTGAGTGTCGGCATCGACGATGGCCGCTTTCACCCGCACCGCCCGCTCGACCACCTGACCGAGCGGGGCCTGCATCCCATGTGCGCCAATGAGGTCCGCCAGGTCCGGGTCGCCTATCAAACCAGCCTTGTAGGCCTCCGCCATGCCCTCCCTGACGAGGAAATGTGGCAGCCGCTCGAGCTGGGCGATGTCTATCAACACCCTCGTCGGATGCCAGAAGACCCCCACCAGGTTCTTCCCTCCGACGTTGACGCCGGTCTTGCCCCCGATCGAAGCGTCCACCGCGCCGAGAAGAGTCGTCGGGACATGGACTACCTCGACACCCCGCAGCCACGTTCCCGCCACATATCCAGCGAGGTCGGTGACGCTCCCCCCGCCCACAGCGACGATCGTGTCGAAGCGGGCGAGGCCGAACCTGGCAAGAGCGTCGTACACGGAGGCGGCGACTTCGAGAGTTTTCGCTTCCTCACGGTCGGGAAGACCGATCACCTCGTACTTGTACCCGGGAGAGATGAGCCTTCTCGACACTTCGATCGCCAGGTCCGTCGCGCCGGGTTGGGTGAGGATTGCCACGCGGGAACGACCCTCGCGCTCGGGAAGCAGTTCATCGGGCAGACCATGATCGATGAGTATCTCGGTCACACCGGCGACGGTGAGAGCGGTCACGAGCTTCAACTGATCCGATCGTTGATGCGAGCCCGGTACGAGCCCACAGCCGAAGTGAGATCTTCGATCGTGTCCCCACCGAATTTGCGCAGCATCTCGGCGGCGAGGACAAACGCCAGCATCTGCTCGCCCACCACCGCGGCGGCTGGAACCGCGCAGACGTCGGATCGCTCACGGACCGCTTGGTCGGGCTCACCGGTCGCCATGTCCACGGTCTTGAGGGGTTGCATCAGTGTCGAGATCGGCTTCATCGCGGCGCGGACTCTCAGGGGTTGCCCGTTGCTCATCCCCCCTTCGATTCCGCCGGCGCGGTTTGTCTCCCGGGATATCTCACCGTCGATGCGGATGATCTCGTCGTGGGCGGTGGAGCCCGGGGAGGCGGCCAGGTCGAAACCGTCGCCAACTTCCACCCCCTTCAACGCCGGGATGGACATCATGGCTCCGGCGATCAGCATGTCGAGTCGTCGGTCGTAGTGAACGTGTGAGCCGACACCCACGGGTACTCCATGAGCCACGACCTCGAACACCCCACCGAGGGTGTCCTTGTCGTCCTTCGCCCTGTCGATCGCGGCGACCATTGCCGCCGAGGCTTGTGGGTCCAGACAGCGGACCGGGTCGGCGTCGATAGCGGGGGCGTCGGCCGGCGTGGCGAGAAGTGGCTTGGCATACACCGGGCCGATGGAGACCACATGGCTGACGATGTCGATGCCGCACTCAGCAAGGAGTCTCTTGGCCAGGTAGCCGACAGCGGTCCGTGCTGCGGTTTCGCGAGCCGAGGCGCGTTCGAGGATGTCCCTGGCGTCGTCTGTGTCGTACTTGAGCATTCCGGCCAGATCGGCGTGACCCGGTCTTGGTCTCGTCACTTCATTGCCGGCATCGCCTGGGCCGGGGCTCATGACTCTCTCCCACTTGGGCCACTCGGTGTTATGGATCAGCACTGCGACCGGTGACCCCAGCGTGGCTCCGTGCCGAACACCACCTAGGAACTCCAGTTCGTCTTGCTCAACGGTCATGCGGGCGCCTCGCCCATAGCCGTGACGGCGACGACGCAACTCATCGGAGAGACCGTCGACATCTACGCGGAGACCTTTGGGCAGACCTTCGACGATGGCGACGAGAGCAGGACCATGAGACTCACCGGCGGTCAGGAATCGAAGCATCACCAACAGACTACGAGGGAACTGGAATGGCTCCCACTCCGACCATCACGATGGCGACCCATGCCCCCAACACCATGGGGGGTCCGTATGGCAACTCGGTCTTCCTTCCCGCCTCTCCACTGAGGACCAGGGTCAACGCAACAACTCCGCCGATCAGTGCGGTGGCAAACACGGCCCATCCCAAAACACTCCATCCCAGATAGGCGGTGAACAGTCCGAGCTGTGGTGCGAGCTTGACATCACCAGCGCCGAAGCCGCGACCTCGCACCAGGATGAACAGCAGGGAAGTGCCAGCGAAGTAGGCGGTGGCGCCGCCAAGTCCGCGCAAGAACGCGGACAAGCTGGCTTCTATGGCCGCCGTGCCCAGGAGCAGCACCGCGATGGCGAGACTGCCACGGAGGTTGAGACGATCGGTGATCCGGAACGCTTCGAGATCAGTGACCACCAAAGCCGCACTGAGGAGCAGGAAGGCGAGGTACGCGAGAAGCTCCCAGGTGAGCCCGACCGTGTTGGTGAACCCGAGGGCCGTGAGCGTGGTGACCACTGCGAGAACCGGTTCCCGGGAGATCCGCCGACTGCATGTGGGGCAAACCAACCGTGACCAGCCTCGGTCCGTGCTGCAGGACGGACAGGTCCCTGCGAGCGGTCGCAGCGATGTGGCCGTGTATAGAGACTGGGACCCCAGATCGTGGGCTGCCAGCCCGATCAGAAACCCGATTGCTCCGACGAGGACATAAGTCACCGCCGGAGCAAACTAGCCACCGTGAAGTAATGATTTGAGGTTAGGAGTCGGACGAGAAGTCCCGAAGGGTGCCCATCCGGCGCCGTCGGAGCAGACCGTGGCCCTCTTCCGCCTCCGGCTCTGTCGAGTCGAGCTCTGAGAACACCTTCTCGAGGAACGCCTCGGTGTCCTCCTCCACTTCCTCGTCGACAGGGGCTGCGGGAGTTTCTGAGTCCTCAGAGACGACGTCGCTCGAATACCCGGCATCGTCGTCACCTTCGGAATCGTCCGCAGGCTCCTGCCACCATCCTTCGGAGGCTCCCGATTCCTGGGAGGCGAAGACCTGATCCGCGCTGTCTGTCGCCTGTGGCTGCTCGGCAATGTATGCCGTTTCATACGAAGGGGACTCGTCGTGGGAGCTCTGCGGAACTTCGACGACTTCTTCGTAGGCGGTCGGCTCGTCCCATACCGCGGTCTGCTCATCGGTCTCCGCCGGCGTCTGTGGACCTTCGAGGTCGATCAGTTCGCTTTTGACCAGGCGAGCAGTCACGCGGGCTGCCCAGAACTCGGTGGTGCCGAGGTGGTCGGCGATTGCGGATATCGAAGACCCGGTTCCAATCTCGGAGAGCACTTTCCAGTCGTCGCTCCGGACCGTGACTTCCTGACGCTCGCCGAGGTCCCGTCGAAAGTGGATGGCGCTGTCGAGGTTGGGAACCAGCTCGTTGACCTTGGTCCAGTCCTTCCCACGCTCCTGGGCGTCGGCGAGAAGGGTCTCCAGTTCGAAGGACTTTGGAGATGCGTACGGAGTCACCGCGCCTTCGCGAACAGAGAACTCGTCACCAC
>DASTBQ010000029.1:0-21392 GCA_035711995.1 Acidimicrobiia bacterium
CCGGCCTGGAGGTCCTGCCAGAACCGGGCGGTGATCTGATGGCCGATGCCGTATGAAGCATGAGTGTGCAGGACCATCTTCGGGTTGCCGGTGGTGCCCGACGTGAAATAGATCAGCATCGGATCTGCCGATGCGGTGACATCACCTGGAAGGGCATCTGAGGAGGCTGCGTTCCGGGCGGTGTCTCCGTCGACCCAGCCGTCGACCTGGCCACCCATTACCACGAGTGTCCTCAGTGTTGGGCATTGGTCGAGGACCGATCCGATGACCGCGGCACCATCGGGGTCGGTTACGGCGGCAGTTGCCTCGGCCCGATTCACCCGATAGACGATGTCCTTGCCCTTCAACTGAGTGGTCCCCGGCATCGGGATCGCACCAAGCTTGATGGCCCCGAGCACCGTGTCATACCAGCCGATGACGCGAGGAAGCATGAGAAAGATTCGATCGCCCTTGGTGACCCCTTGCTCGGCGAGAAAACGTCCCATCCGATTGGATCGGTCCCTCAACTGTGCGAACGTGTAATCGTCTGCGGTCGTGCCATCCGGCGAGACCATTCTGAGCGCCAGACCCTCGGGATCGCTCCCGGCGTGGGCGTCGACGATGTCCGTTGCCGCGTTGAAGCGCTCCGGAACCTCGAGCGAGAACGAAGCCCGCGTCTTCTCGTAGTCGGTCATGTTGGGCAATTCGAGTCCCCCGAATGGTGGCGTCACGAGAGCGTACGCCTGGGTTACGTTCTGCTGTCGACGCCTTCAAGATGCCTGCGAGGTTGCGATCGTCCTCCTGAGATGGTTCGACTACCGCAGCGCTCGTTGCGCTGGCTCCTCGATCGGCGGGTTCGCAGTCACTGCGCAGGCGCGTCTCCTGGGACGGGTCCAACGTGGAAAGGCCTCATCATCTCGTTGTCTTCATGCTCGACGATATGACAGTGCCATACGTAGAACCCTGGGAGGTCGTACAACGCCCTCACCCGGGTGATCTCGCCGGGGTATGCGATCACCGTGTCCTTGAATCCCGTCTCCCCCGACTCAGGGTCCTGGGTGCCGTCGACACCCCGGCCGAGCAGTTGGAATTGGACCTGGTGGATGTGGATCGGGTGTGCATCCTCGGTGAAGTTGTGGAACTCCCAGGTCTCGATCGAACCCAGGTCCGGGTTCTCGGTGATGAGGTCGCTCCAACCCAGCGGCACGCCGACGCCGTTGTCCAGCACTCCGAGCAGGGCCGCAGCAGGTCCGAAAGCCTCCCCGTTCTCACAGTCGAGGACGATGCTCCCTTGGTCGTCACGTACTCGCACCGTGGCAGACTCTTCTTCGTTCAGTGAGAGCTGTCGGGTGACCGAGCTCGCTCCGAGACCGGCGGCGGCGGGCAGCACCAGGTCACCTGGCGGGGTGGTGTTGTCGGCGCTGGTGGCTGCTTTGACGACGAACTTCATCACCTGGCCGGTCGACTCCCAGTCCGACAGGTCCTCGACTCCGATCCCACCGAAGGGGGCGTCGGGCCCGTCGTTCACCAGGTGCACCTCGGTCCCAACCGGGACGTTGGTGAAGTCCACGATCACGTCGGCCCGCTCTGCGGGCGCCATCAACAAATAGTCGAGCTCGGCAGGTGTCGGGAGGAATCCCTGGTCGGCTCCGATCTGCCAGAAGGAGAGTTCCGGCTCGTTGAACCCGTCGTTGTCAGATCTCGGGGTGGTCGTCATCTTGAGGACCAGGAAGCGGGAGTTGCAGCCGTTGAGAAAGCGGAACCGGTAGCGTCGCTGTTCCACCTCCAGGTAGGGCCAGGTGCGGCCGTTGACCACCATCATGTTCCCGAAGAATTCTGGGTTCCAGATCGGCGAGATGTCGCTCGACGAGCCGTCGCATGCCTCATCCGGAATGAAGGGGATGTCCAACTCTGGCAATCCCCCGCCGGCGGGACTGAGCCCTTCGAAGAATGCCCGGCTGTTCGGATAGAACAGAGAACCATCGGTGTTGAAGGAACGGTCCTGGATGGCGATGGGGATCTCCGTGTACTCGCCGAAGGGGTCGTCGCCGACTCCGGGGGCTGTGTAACCGAGGTCGAGGTCGTGGGGACCCCCGCGGATCAGCCAGAACCCGGCGGGCCCGGCGTAGACGTTGGCCCGGGTCAGACCCAGCGTGTGGTCGTGATACCACAGAGTGGCCGCCGGCTGATCGTTGGGGTACTTGAACGACACCGCCCCCGGCTCCCAGCCATGGGAGTACTTGGCGTTGAAATAGTCGAAGAAGGTGCCAGTCCGGGCGTACCCATCCGGGATGTCGTCGGCGTCGGGCAGATACCAGGCCTCTGCGTAGCCGTCGCTGTCCTCGGAGGTGTGTGCCCCGTGAACGTGTGTAACGATGGGCACGGGACCGGTGTACGGGTCTTGAGGTGGGTCCGATGAACGGGAGTCACGACCGGTCGTGCCCCCGGGAGGGTTGGCCCAATGCAACGTCTGATCGACGGGCAGCAGGTGTGGCAGGTAATTGCCGCGGGCATCCACCAGGTCGTTCGACCAGATGACCTGTACCTCTTTGTCCCAAGCGGCATCGACCGTGAACGCCGGGTAGTTGAAGGTTCCTCCCTCGGCGACCGTGCCCGGGAAATCTTTAGACCCGTAGCTCCACACAGTGGTCTCGGGGTGTGGCGAAGGCAGTATCCGCTGGCGGAATTGCCGGACCCCGATCCTGTACTTGTCCCGGTTCTTGTTAGAGCCCCTGCTGAGGGGCATTGCCGGCGGCTTGACCAGGGGGAGGACATACTTGTCGACGTCGCCCGGCGTCAGCGTCCCGCCGGGGATCTGGAAGAACACCGCTCCCCGGTGCCCCCAACGCATCATCAGCCCGGGGACGACCATCACCGAAGCCGAGGACAGAGCGGTCGCTTTGAGAAAATCTCTTCTCGTGAGCATGACGAACCTCCCATCGGCGGCCCGTGGGCGGCCATTCCCGGGAAGGCCAATTTTCGATGCTCGACCGTGCCCGGGTGCCACCTGTAGCCGCTTCTCGCTCCTCTCCGAAAGATACACATCTGCGCCCCGTCGGTGCCCACCGTGACCGTGGGTAGCCTCGGTGCATGGAGATCCCTCAGTCAGTGCGTGACTTGCTCGCCACCGGCCCGCTGGGCCACCTTGTGACCTTGGACGAGGACGGCACTCCGCACATCACCCTGGTGTGGGCCGGCTTCGAAGGCGAGGACCTGGTGTTCGCCACCTTTCCCGACCAGCACAAGCTGGAGAGCATCCGACGCGACGAGCGTGTGGTGGTCTCCTTCCAGGCCAAGGAGCACACCGGCCCGGGCCTGCATCCCTATGCGGTGATCGAGGGGACCGCGACGGTGTCCGAGGGAGGAGCATTGGATTGGATGGATCATCTCTGCCAGTTCTACATCGGGCCTGGGGCGGAGTTCCCGATGCGTGATGTCCCTCCCGGGTTCGTCACCCGGGTCCAGGTGCAGCGGATTTACGGCGTCGGCCCTTGGGGTCACGACTTCTGAGGGCCTCCGGAGATCTGTCGAGTCGACGGGGGGGTCGACACCTCAGGGTTGAGGAGCAGGGTGTTACGGCTCTGGATTGGCGGCGTTGGCGCCATCTCTTCATCCAGGCGCAGGCTCGGACCAGACCAGGGTCGAGTTGACAGTCACGTCCCGCGAGTCTGCGGCCTTACGGCCAGGAACGGCAGGGAACCGCCGAGCTGACCAGGGCCTGCTTCACCGATGCAGAAATGAGCGGACGCGTCTTGCGATTCTGACTCCCGAGACCAGCAGGGACGTTCGACGCGTGTTTGACCTGACCGCGCCGACTCGGGAGTGACTGACAGCAACGGGCTCTCCCCCATTACCGCGCCTAGTTCCCAATCCGGACGCATAAGACGTTTGGCCTACAGGCAGGCCAAGGGAGCTCAGTTAATCTCTAGTCGGAGCAAACCTTGGGGGTGGGTCTGGCCGACGTTGTCTTTCTGATCGTGGTGGGGAATGTGATCCTGTTTGGAGGCCTCACCGTCTGGGGCTTGCGTCGCGCGCTGCGAGAGATCTCACCCCGCATTCGCACCCTTTTATGGGCCCTGGTTGCAGTATCGGTCGCTTTCGTCCTCTCCAGCCTGACCCGCCTGGCTCTGATCGCCATCGGTCTGGGATGGATTCCAGGACGTCTCGGTGAGTTCCTCGACTCGGGGTGGGTCCTGGTCCAGTCGCTCCTCGCCTTGGGTGTCGGCATCTTCGCCGTTGTCGTGATACGCCAGGCGGGCAGATCGCTGAGAGAAGCCGACCGCATCGTCTCTGTGCTATCCGAGCGACTCCTGGGTGAGACATCGCTCGAGGACTTGGGCTTCACGACACGTGAACTGGAGGTCCTCGAAGTGATCGCCCAGGGCACCATGTCCGACAGGGAGATCTCCAAAGTCCTCTACATCTCGCCCGCCACCGCCGCCACCCACGTGCGCAACATCCTCAAGAAATCCGGGGTGAAGAGTCGCCGGGAATTGGTGCTCCTGCTCCACTCCGAATCGTGAGGCCGAGACTTGGCAAACCTGAGGCCGGCCTTGGGGCCGGCCTTCAGGTTGCGGACAGCTGTCACTTCTTGAACTGGAAGTTGGCGAGATTGCTGTGCACCGGTGCGTTGCTCGCAGCAATCCCCATCTTGATGCTCAGACTCTTACAGGAGCTCGCGTAGCTCGTCGGCGTCTTCCAGTTGAACTGGTAGTAGCCGTCTCCCTGATTCTGCAGGCCCGAGGACCCACTGGCGTACTCCTCCAGGGTGTCAACGGTGGTGCCCAGAGAGCAGTTGAGGCCAGCGACGCTGACACTGACCGCGGTCAGATCCGACACTCCCGTTCCGAAATAATCGGTGAGACGCCACTTCAGCGGGACCGCCTGCCCAGCCTTCGAGACGTTCAGCGTGTTGGGACGATCGACCGGTGCGTACAGACCATCGAAGTTGTACCCGACGCTATAGGCGCAGTCGGCCGACGCGCTGTTGCCCGCGTTGTCATAGCCGGTGATCGACACCGTCTGGCCCGTCCCCGCAGAGGTGGTGTCCGCTGCCGCGCTCTCCGTGGTGTTCAGGGGCCCGGACAACCCATCGGTGATGGTCGCGGTCACCTCGGCGTTCGGCTGGTTGAGCAGGAACGACGCGGCGTTGCAGGTCACCGTGGGCAAGACCCGGTCCAGCCCGATGGAGTCGCTCGCCGTCGCCGAGTTGCCGACCGCATCGAAGACCTGCAACCAGACTTCTCTCGCCGCTCCATCTTCGCCACTGAGAGTGAAGGATTGGTTCGTGCGACTGAAGCTCGCCTCGGCGGGGTCGACGGCCACGTCAGTGGCGGTGGCGAGCCCAGCAGAGCTCTCGGCCAGGCGGTACCGGGTGATGCCGACGTTGTCGGTCGCCGAGATGTCCAGGCTGACCGTGGCGCTGTTCGTCCAGGTATCACCATCGTTGATGGTGATGGATGCGTTCTGTGGGTTCTCGGTGTCGGACGGTGCGGAGACCGTGATGACCAATGTGTCCGATGTCGCGTACAGCCGCGTCCCATCCGTGCGTCCCCCACTAACGCTGGAGACCGAAATGATCGCGGAGCCGGTCGCATCCGCTGCAATGCTGTAATCAAAGGGAAACGCCACGCCGCAGCCAGCCACGACGACCGAGCTTGACGTGATTGTGACCTTGGGATTGCTCGACTGGAGATTGACCGTCAACGACTCACTGCCAGTAGCGTTACAGCCGTTCGTATCAGTTGCCGGCGTACCGTTCGTCACCTCGAGCCGGACATGGCCGGTCCCGGTGCTGCCGGGCGCCTTCGTCACGTTGTCGTTGACCCCGATGGTGTTTTCGATGAAGACAGTGTCTGCGAAGGCCACCGCACCCATTGCGAGCACAAATGCCAGCGCTAGTGGTATCGCCCGCCCGAAACGACGCAGCCCCTTTCCCTTTTGGCGCGGAGCCACGTGCTTGCCCGTCCATCCCATTCTCAACCTCCACCTTTCGCCCCGAACGCCCGCCCTGGCCGCCGAGTAAATGCATCCCACTGTTTGTGGTGGGGAGGATCTAATCGCACCGCCCGTAGCGAACTCAATACCCTGACGTGGTAAAGCGCCTACCGACCGCGTCGATACCATCTACCTGATTCGGGTATCGAGCCTCCAAGAGCCTCAGAAACGGGGCGGGGACGCAGCGCGGCGGATCTTCAGGCCAGTTATGGCTCAGAAGATCAGAGACAGCCCCTCTATCCCGTCACGTACCGACATCATGTCGGGGAAATGAGTCGCAGCCCGATCGGCCAACGAGCGAACCACATCCACCGCTGAAGGACCGCTGAACTCGAAGTACTCGAACGTGGGTGCAGCGAACGTGCCGTCCTCGAGCTCTTGCTCGACGAGAAACCGTGCGGTTCGCGACATGAGGTCTCCCATCACCACGTAGAGCAGCCCCACGGCGCGATGCTGCTCAGCCCCGCCTCTGAAGATCTGATCCAACGTCAGATATACCCCCCGGTAGAGGGCGTTGAACAGATCTGAGACCACCCTGATCTCCTCCGGGTAACCCGCCGTCGTCGGGTTCCGACGCACCGGGACGACACGACCCAGTGGACTCTCCCCCTCGTATATCTGGACCAGTTTGTGGAAGTGAGTCAGCTCCTGGTGGGTCGGGTCGGCCCATCGGTCCTCGCTGAGACCTTCACCCTGATGGATGATGATCTCGATGGCGTCGATTGCGGTCACGAGGTCATAGATCAGGAGCAGACCACCACTGTCCTCGGTATCGAAGGTCACCGGCCTGTAGTAAGTCGGGTTGCCCATCTGGGATTCGATCTGTGGATTCTGGAACAAGTCGAGCCGTCCGGACAACTCTTCGAGACCCACCTCGAGGGCGTGATAGAACTGCCCCAAGGACTCGTAGTCATCGGGCTCCGGTGGCGAGTCGTGGAGCTCGGGTTGCTCGATCCTCATGAAGACATCGCGGATCGTCTCCATCGAGCAGGGAGCCAACTCCAGTGCGAGCGGCGGCTTGTGATGGGGAAGGTCCATGGGGTAGGTCGGCAAGTAGCTTCGATCGCCATACGAGGGGGTGCCACCGACGGCGAGCAACAGATTCGTTGCCAGGGCGGCATGAAGCATCTCCTCGGCGACGATGCTCCGAATCAGACTCGAGGCCTCCGATCCATGGTCCTCGATCGAGTACATCGCGAACAGATAAGGCGGAATCGTGGAGAGCTCAACTCGTATCGCCAGTTCGATATGACTGCGCAGACTCTCGATCGTCTCGATCGGCATCGATCCTCCCAGGACCCTGAAGCTACTCGGTTGGCGCGGATCACCAGAGGTTTCATCGCCACCTCGCCTTCGGCGACGATGGTAGCTAACCACGCCTACCTCGGGTAGGATCCTGGTATGAAGATAAGCGTGAGTTTGCCAGATGAGGATGTCGAGTTTCTCGACAGCTATGCACGGTCTCAAGGTTTCGAGTCTCGGTCGGCGGTTGTCCACACCGCTGTCAGGATGCTCCGCTCGTCAAAGCTCGGGGACGCTTATGCCGACGCGTGGCTCGAGTGGGAGGAATCTGACGACGCGGAACTCTGGGACCGAACCACAACTGACGGCCTCGCCTGATGCTTCGCGGAGAGATCCGGCTGGTCGACTTTGGTCAGGGGTTGCCGGCTGAATCCACGGACCAGAGACCGGCTGTGATCGTGAGCAACGACGGCGCAAACTCGACAGCCGCCCGCCTCGGAAGAGGAGTTGTCACCGTGGCCCCAATGACGTCGAACGTGAGTCGTGTGTACCCCTTCCAGGTCTTGGTGCCTGCGGACGAAAGCGGTCTGGAACATGACTCGAAAGTTCAAGCCGAACAGGTCCGTTCAGTCTCTGTCGAGAGAGTGAGGAGAGCACTCGGTTCCGTGCCCGCGACGCTGATGTTGGGTGTCGACGAAGCCTTGCGACTGCATTTATCGCTATAGGACAAGTGCGAGCGTGTGTCGCTTCAGTTGACCTCGCGGATCAGGCCGGGAGCAGGCTCCCGCTCCAGACTCGATGCGGTTGGCCATCTCGAGGCCGCGACCACCAGACCCACCGAGACCCCAATGGAGGCCAGGGCCTCCCAGGGTTGGGTGGTGTCAGTGACGCAACTCTTCGAACCACTCTCATCTGACGTCGTCGTCTCGCTCGACCCGAAGGCCCACCCCCACCCCGTGGGGAGGTCGGTGTCCGAGGTGACGGTGACGTTGCCGTCGGCATCGGTGAGCGTGCATCGGGGGTCGAGGTGGATCATCATCACAAACAGGGGTAGGACGATGCTCGCCGCCAACAGGGGGCGGGCCCAAGACGCCCATGCCGGTGGAACGGGAGGTCGGGGTCGTCGCTGGCCGGCCAGGTACCAGAGGATGGCCATCACCACGTACACCAGACCGACCAGGGATAGGAGCAACAGCACACCTGTGAAGACGGCAGACATGGTGGCCACGGTCAGCAGCGAAGGGCGACGGTCCAGGGCGAGCACTGCCAGGGTCGAGGGGATGGAGAGCATCATCATGAAGGCGAGAGCAGAGAGCACCGTCCCGTACTCACTGGTCAGGTTGATCACGGTGATGATCACCGCCGCCCCGTAGCCGAGGACGATCCCGGCCCAGACCAGTCCCCGCCCCACCTTGATGTCGCGATATGTCGTCATACCTATCTCCCACACACTCCTGGTGACCAGTTGTAGAAATCGATGGCCAGCACCCGCGCAGACCCGATCTCGGCGGTGTCATCCGCCAGATAGCGGGCGACCTCGTCGGAGGGGCCGGTGATGACCAGGGATCGGACCCTCGGGTTCTGGTTGAGCTCGGCGATGACAAGATCCAACTCGGAGCCGTCTGTCTCCTCGAAGGTGAGGTGCCGCAGCCACTCGGGGTGTTCTGCGAGGTTCTCCAGGGCCGCAATCACCGAGTCGAGGGCCCCTGCAATCGACGACGGTGCTCCTCCCGGGACACTCCCGAAGCCGGCCGAGGTGGCCTCCAGGGTCTCGTCGGGAATCTGTCCGGCATCGAGACAGGTGCCGTAGCCGAGGAGCCCGCCGGGGGCGAGCGGGTTGGGATCCCCCTCCGAGTCGGTGACGAACCCGGCCCAGGTCACCCGGGTGTCGTGTTCGGTGTCATCGGCGATGTCCTGGGCCTGCTCGACGGTGATCGGGTCGACCAACTCGACCTGCACGGTGGTCACAGTCCCCGGACCAAGCCGGCTGATCTGATCACGGGCGTCTTGAAAGTCCTGGTCGCCCAGATATGGCCAGGGGACCGTCCCCTCGGGCCCGGACAGGCCAAATGCCCCCAGGCTGACCTGCACGGTCCCCAGGTCCTCGGCGCCACTGCCGACCTGGAGGACGGCATCGAATGCCATGTCCCGATCGAAGAGTCCGGACTGGATTCGGCCTTCGCTGATGACAGCCCCCGGGTTGGTCATCGCGGTGACGTCCATGGTGGCCCGGGCGGCGTCGCCGGCCCGTCCCCCACGATTGATCACCAGCGGCTGGAAGACGAATGCGGAGAAGAGCCACCCGACGATGACAACGCCGAGAAGGAGCAGGAGGGTGTTGTACGCGGTGCGCACCATCGAGCGCCGGGCGGTGCGTCGCATCACCCGCTCATCGAAACGAGTGGGGCCCAGGGCAGCGATTTCGACTGGAGCCACCTCGTCGAGCAGGGCGCGGCATTCCCCGCAGGAGCGGAGATGCTCATCGACCTGTTTCCGGGTGGCACGACCGAGCCTGTCGTCGACGTAGTCCTCCAGCAGGTCCTGGATCTCGGTGTGGTTCATGGGCTCGCCTTCGTGTACGCGTTCCTGAAGTTGATCCGGGCCCGATGGATGAGCACTTTGACGGCCGCCGGTGTCGCCCCCACCGCCATGGCGACCTCGGCCTGGGGCAGACCCACCTGGTCGGCCAGCAGCAAGGCGATCCGCTGCCGTTCGGGGAGAGCACCCAGGGCCTGGTCGATCAGATCGACCTCGGCGATGTCGACGTCGTCGACGGGGATCTCCGGGGTCTGATCGGTCGGAATCGGTCGACGTCGACGAATCTCGTCGATGAAGACGCTCCGGGAGATGGTGAAGAGCCACGAACGGGGGTTCCCACCCCGGTAGCCGCCGAGATATCGGGTAGCTCTGGCAAAGGTCTCCTGCATCAGGTCCTCGGCCCAGACCCGGTCACGGCACAACGAGACGCAAAAGGCGTACACGGCCATGGCGTGTTCCCGATAGAAGTCTTCGATCGACGTTGTGCCCACACGACTCCCGTCCTCCTCGAGTCTGGCTGTTCGTCACCTGGGAAAGACGGATTGAGGTGGCTGTTGGTTACGGATGGATTGGTGAATTCGGGCCACCCGGAGAGATTCACACGAGACCTCGGCGGGTAATCGGGATCGTGCAGGTAGTCGACGACCGCTACGAGATCCTCGGGGTCATCGCCTCCGGGGGGATGGCAACCGTGTACCGGGCTGTTGATCTCCGTCTCGACCGTCCCGTAGCCCTCAAGCGGCCACATCCCGGACCGCCCGACAACGATGTCGACGTCAGGATGGAACGAGAGGCCCGCGCGGCCGCCGGTCTCAACCATCCCAATGTGGTCACCGTCTATGACTACGGACGCGACGAAGTGGGCCCATTCCTGGTCATGGAACTCGTTGATGGACCAACCCTCCAGGAGAAAGCTCCAGACGTCTCGGCCGGCGAGGCGTTCCAGATCGGCGCCCAACTCGCCGATGGCCTAGCAGCCATCCACGCTGCAGGGGTCGTGCATCGCGACGTGAAACCCTCGAATGTGATCATGTCGGAACGAGGGCCGATGCTGACCGACTTCGGCATCGCCCATTTCGACGGCTCAGACGAACAGATAACCGATCCGGGCACCGTGCTGGCCACGCCGTCTTATGCCGCACCCGAAGTCCTCTCGGGCAATCCCCCGACTCCGGCCTCCGACGTCTATTCCCTCGCTCTCGTGGTCGAGCAGCTAGCTGCCGGTGCCAAGGGTGTAGATCCCGGTGTCGAAAGCGTCCTGGAACGTTCCCTGTCCGACTCTCCTGAAGATCGCCCCGATGCCGCAACTCTCGCCGCCGCCCTGCGCGACGGTGTGCCAACCGTGGCCATGGCTCAGATCCCACCCTCCGCCGGTCCTGAGACTCCCGAGCCGACCCTCATCCTGGCTATCGATCAGCCAACGCCAGACAGGCGCGGAACGAAGTCAACGCCCCACGAGACGAGGTCGGGCTGGCTGATCGGAGTGGTCGTCGCAGCTCTCGTTCTGGGTTCGATATGGACATTGCTGGCAGTGGCAGATCGCGACTCCGGCGAATCGACCGCGTCAGTCACCGATTCGACGCTGCTGACGCCGACGTCGACTCTGGTCACGACCACAACGTCACCGCCGGCCACCACCACCCCTGTCGAGGAGGATCCGACAATAGAAACGATCGCCGCCCTCGAGGCAATCCTTCTCGAACCGCCGCGCTCGGACTACAAGGAAGCGGAGGCCCGTGAGATCATCGGACGTATCGAGGACAGAGTCGCATCGGCACGAGCGGGCGACACAGAAGGTGCGGAAGAAGACCTGAATGCCCTGGCCGCGGACTTCGGACAGAAGCTGGACTCCCAACAGAGCAGCGACGCCATCGCCCTGCTGGAGATCATCGCCACTTCGATCGGGGTGGAGATCACCCAGGACTTCGAAGACGAAGACGACTGAGCAGCATCTGGAGAGGCACCCGTCCACCACCACGGCCTGGCCTTCGAAGTTTCGTGGTCTGACCCAATGGGCAAAGGGGCCGCATCGAAAGGAGCGACCTTTGGAACGCACGTACAAGATGGCCAAAGTTGTTGGGGAATCCGACGAGGGCATCGAAGCTGCCGTAACAGCGGCACTGAAGACGTCGGCTGAGGCGGTTCGTGGCCAGGAGTGGGCGACCATTGTCGACCTACGCGCCAACCTCGGCAACGATGGCATGGTCGATCGATGGCAGGTCACGGTCGAGATCGCCTTCGAGGTCGAGGAGTAGATCCGCTCCCGGGTCCAACGTTGTTGCGATCAGCGGTCCGCGCTGGTCTTCTGGTAGATCGAGGCAAGCGAGGCGCGGGCGCTGTCCATCTCGGTCAACCGAGCAAATCCGTGTTCTTCGATCTCACGGTCGATCAACTGACGCAGGCCCACCTCCACTGTTGTCGCTGCTCTTCTCCCCCGCCATGACGCATCGAGACGAGCCAACCCGCCCACCAGCAGGCTGACCACCACTGAGACCACGAGCAGTGCCAGCGGTGTCGGAACCGGACCGAGCAGTGGGACGTCGACCGTCCCCACCAGGAGGTTGGCAGGCCCCATCCAAAGGGTGAGGAACCAGAGAAGCGCGACCACCACACCGGCCAGTGCGATGAACTGAGCAACTGCCAGGATCCGCCACGACCACGGGGTGCGAACCTCGATGTCCCTGCTCACCTCGACCACGGCGGCGTCAACCGCAGTAGCCAGGGACTGTTTGACCCTGGCCTGGTCGATGTCGCCCAGGATCCCGGCGCGCAACGCCGGGGGTGCGGACGAAGTCACCTCGACGTAGAGACCGCGCAGGGCGTTGGCCGCCCGGCTCAGGTCACCCCGCTGCCGCCACGTTCTCAGGAAACGGACCGGGTCGGCAGTGCGTCGCCGGGTACCGCCAAGCACCCGGAATATCCCCAGAAGCCGGTTGAGCACCGATCCGGCGACAAAAGCACTGCGGTGGAGGTGGGCCGCGGCCACCTGGCGGGAGAGACCATCGAGGTCGATGACATCGAGGACGGCGTCGGTGACCTTCGCTTTTTGCCGCTCGACCTCCCTGTGCGGTCGTGTGTCCATCTCACCGGTGGCATCAGCAGCAACGGCAATCGCGGTTATCCCGGTGACCATGTCTTCCTCCAGCTTTTCGGCCACCATCTGTTTGGCATCGGCCCTGGCATCGATCGCAGCCAACAGGTCGACCACACCCTCCCCGCTGGTCGCCGAAACCAAGCGGATATCGGGGAGCCCAAGGCCGGCCGCGATCGCACGTCGTCTCAGATCGGCGGTCACCTCCTGACACTCCGGTGTCGTCAGCTGATCCACCTTGTTCAACACGATCTCGACCCTTGCACTCCGTGCCGCGAGGGGCCGCAGATACTCGTAGAGACGCTCGTCGTCGTACTTCTGGGGATCGACCACCCATAACACCGAGTCGAGACGGGGTAGGAGGTGGTCCACCGTCTCCCGATGCTCGGTGACGATGCTGTCGAAGTCGGGCATGTCGATTACGGCGACGCCGGCTAGGGCCTCGACGTCGTGCTCGACGGTCCGCCCCACATCGAGCCAGCCCAACAGTGGCTCGACCTCGGTCAGGTCGCCGCGGCTGACCCAGGCGAGCGGATCTTCGGTGGTGGGCCGTAGCACCGTCGCCGGGCTGACCACTGCGCCTGCCATTGCGTTCAACAGCGACGACTTGCCCACCCCGGTCCCCCCGACCAACGCCAGCGTGTAGATGGAACCCGAGAGTCCCAGCCGTTCCTCGACCTCACCCAGGGTTGTCATGCCCCGCTCGGCCTCGGTCACCAATCCCAGGGTTTCGGCGTGAGTCACCGCCTCCCGCAATCCCTCGACGTGCTCCTCGAAGTTCATCTGCCCAGCCGTTCCAGGGTGGCGTCCATCTCCGCGGCAAGCTCGGTTGACGCGGCGTCGATGGACAGAGCTTTCTCGAAACGTTGTCGATCTGCTGTCAGCTCCGCTTCGATGATCACGTCGAGACGGTGCCGGGCGTCTTCGACGAACCGGGCCACGTTGGCCTCCCCGAAGAGGGCGTCGAGCAAGGCCTGGTTGATCGCCGCCGTGGCGGCGGCAATCCCCACCTCGGCCCCGGTGAGACCCCCGGTGTGGACGAAGACGGCGAGAATCGCACCGGTCCCGACGACGTTGACCCCGAGACTCGCCGCCCGGGCCAGACCACGTCTCTGTTCTCCCATCTCCATGATGTCGCTTCCGATCCGGGCCGCCCAGCCTTCGAGGCGCTTCTCGAACCGCTCGCCCAAGTCGGCCGACGCCGCCCACAGCCCCGGATGCGAGACGATCGCCTCTTCACCGAAGGGTCGTTCCGACCACGCAGATGCGGTCGAAGAGGCCGCCTGATCGGTCTCGCTGATCACCAGCTCGGTGAGGTCGGAGAGGGCGCTCTCCTGCACTTCGCCCGGCGACACCGAAGGCCCGCTCTGGAATGCGGAGCGGATGGTTGCCGCCACTTTGCCGACACCCTCGGCGATCACCCGGGCCACCTTCGACGCGCCGACGAAGTCCTGCCACTCCCGGAGCACTTCACTGCGCAGGAACGAGCCCCTGTCGATCTGACCGGCGATCTCCGCTTTGTGGATCTTGTAGTTGCGTCGGGCCAACTCGACCAGATCGGATCGGGTCGCAGCTTCGGTTTCGATGGTCTGCACGATCCGGGCGACCTGGGCCGGGATGGCGCCCAGCGCCGCCTCCAAGCTCTGTTCGATCAGTTGGCGGCGGGCGG
This sequence comes from Acidimicrobiia bacterium, assembly GCA_035711995.1. GTDB lineage: Bacteria > Actinomycetota > Acidimicrobiia > Spongiisociales > ZC4RG35 > JANQRA01. The sequence goes on from DASTBQ010000029.1 coordinate 14,517, forward strand.
CCGCGTCTTCGACGAGGTGGTCGAAGGCACGCTCCACCGGAGCGATCGCCGACCGGGCGATAGCCTGCCCCGTCTCGTCGAGATGTCCCATCTCGACACCAGTCACCTCACCGGTCTCCACACCGTGTGAGACGAGGAGACGGCGATAGTCGGCCACAACGGCGTCACGATCGGCTGGATCGTTGGGGAGACGGTTGATCATCGTCAGCAAAGGAACGCCTCGCTCCCCGGCGCGGCGAAGCAAGTCCCAGGGGACTTCGTCGGCGTAGCGGGTGTCGGTGGTCACGAACACAACGAGGTCGGCGGCCTCGAGGAGACGACGTGCCAGGGCCCGGTTGGCGGCCTCGATGCTGTCGAAGTCGGGCGAATCGACGATCACCAGATGCCGGCGCGCCGAGGGGCGCTCGATGACGTTGGCCAGACCCTGGTCACGGAGGGTTGCCACCACATCGGGTAGCGGTTGACCGGGTCGGGCCAACACCTGGGCGACACGGGTCGTCGGCCGTAAAACACCGACCGCGCTGAGGTTCTCCCCAGCAAGGGCGTTGAAGAGACTCGATTTGCCACTGCCGGTCGAGCCGAGGATGACCACCACCAGAGGCGCTTCGAGATCGGAGAGACGAGGAAGCAGGAACTCCTCGATGTGACCCTTGAGACGCAGCGCATCCCCGGAGCGTTCGGGTCCGGCGGTCTCGGCCCGCCGGCCCAACAGCGCGGCCAACTGCAACAGCTCGTCTCTCATCTCAGGACAGTCTGGCTGTGTCGGTGACGAAGCGGCATCTCAGACGTGGCCGGCCGATGCGAGTTGCTACTTTTTCGCCTACCTTCTCGTGAGGATCAGGGGGTGTTTCGATGGATCGGATCATCGCTGTCTGCGGGGCGACCGGACGCCAGGGCGGAGCAGTGGCCCGCGCCCTCCTCAGAGACGGGTGGCGGATCCGGGCGATCACGAGACATCCCGATCGCGCGCCTGCGGCTGGCCTGGCGGAACTGGGCGCCGAGATCGTCCAGGCCGACATGGAAGACGTCGAATCTCTACATCGGGCGTTCCAGGACGCGTCAGGCGTTTTCAGTGTCCAGAACGGTCTGATCAGCGGCTTCGATAGGGAAGTGGCACAGGGGATCAACGTCGCCGACGCCGCAGCACGGAGCGGTGTTCCCCACCTGGTATACGGTGCCGCCGGCACCGGAGTTCGGGGGACCGGCATCGCATCGTGGGAGGCGAAACTCGACGTCGAAGATCATATGAATCAGATCGGGTTGCCCTTCACCAGCCTGCGGCCCGAAGCGTTCATGGAACTGATGACCGACAAGAAGTTCTACCCGTCGGTCGGGACCTGGAGGATCTGGCCCAGGATGAGCGGCGAGGACAAGGGGATCGCCTGGCTGGCGGTAGAAGACCTCGGGGTCATCGCCGCGTCGGTCTTCGCTCAACCGGATGAGTACGTCGGGGAGAGTCTGGTCCTGGTGGCCGACGTGAAGAGCCTCGCCGAGTGCCGTGACATCTACCGCGACGTGATGGGGAGAGATCCCTCGACGTTCCCTATGCCGGTTTGGCTCTTCGACCGCTTCACCCGTGGCGACATCACCGCCATCTGGCGATGGGTCGAAACCGGCGATTTCTCGACGGATACGACGCCGACTCGGGCCATTCACCCCGATGCACTCGACGTCCAGCAATGGATGATCCGCCAGCGCGATCTGGCAGTGACACGAGAAGAAGGAGGAGATAACAGATGATGCACCCGAACGTTGCACGACTGGAGAAGTTTCTCGATGCATACGCCGCTATGGATGGCCCCGCGATTCGTGATTGTCTGGCTGACGATGCCGTCTGGCACGTCGGCGGAACTCATCGCCTCAGTGGTGATTACCAGGGAGCGGCCTCCATCCTCGACTACTTCGAGACTGTGAGCAACGAGACCGGGGGGACGCTGCACCTCGAGCCACTCGAGTTGATCGCCAACGAAGAACGTGGTGCCGCATTCCTCCGGGTCGTCGGCGACCGTGGTGGACACCACCTCGACGTGACCATGGCGGAGGCGTTTCAGTTCGACGAAGACGGGCGCATCAGTGAGTTCTGGGCACACGCCACCGATCAGGACTCGATAGACCGGTTCTGGAGTTAGGAGGACGGGATGGGTGACAAGGCCGAGAGACTCATGGAGGCGATGACCCTGGTCAGCAAGGGCGATGTCGACGGCTTCGGCGACCTGCTACTCGCCGACGACGTCACGTGGCACTGGCCGGGAAGCTGCTCCGTGAGCGGTGAGTACAACGGACGAGCTGAGGTGCTCGAGTTGCTGAGTGGTTTTCATCGGCTGACCGATGGCCGGTTGCAGGTAGTTCCCATCGACCTGCTCGAAGGTGAGGACCACCTCATGTCTTTCACGAAGGTGACGGCAGAGAGCGAGGACGGCAAACTCGACGTGATCATGGCCGATGCGATGCGGTTCGACGAGACCGGTCGTGTCGTCGAGTTCTGGACCCTCTCAAACGATCAGACCGCGGTCGACGCCTTCATCGGTTGACCCACCACCGGGCCGACAGACTCTGCAGGCAGCCAAACTGAGCGGGTCATGAAAACCCTCGGCAACATCCTGTGGCTGGTCCTCGCCGGCTTCTGGCTCGCCCTCGGCTATGTGATCGCCGGGATCCTCAACTGCATCATCATCATCGGTATCCCCTTCGGGATTCAGGCGTTCAAGCTGGCGGGCTACGCCCTCTGGCCGTTCGGGAGGATGGTGGTCTCCAGACCTGACAGGGCAGTTGCCGTCTCAGTGATTGGCAACGTGTTCTGGTTTATCTTCGGCGGGTGGTTCCTTTTGCTCGCCCACGTGTTCACCGGGATCCTCTTGATGATCACGATCATCGGGATCCCCCTTGGCCTCGCCAACTTCAAGATGGCCGGCCTGGCACTCGCCCCGTTCGGGAAGCAGATAGTCCCGATCTCCGATCTCGAGCCGAGCGCGACGGCGGGTGAACCACCGCCCGGAACCCAGGTGGTGGCAACGGTGCCGGAGCTGGAGCAGCGGACACCCGCCTAGATAGGTGGGGGTCGGGTGGGGGGCCGCACCTGCTCCGACCGTCCTTGGCGTTTGGGCGGTGGGCATCGTGGGTATCCAGGCCGCCGGACAAGGGGGGTCCCCGAGCCAACGGAGGTGAAGTTCATGCGAAGGATTCGCAAGGTACTCGGCCTCGTCGCAGTGCTGTCCCTGTTGCTGATTCCAGCAGTACCGGGATCCGCCGCGGCATCGCAGGCCGAAATCGTGGCGAAGTGTGAGGCGCTGTTTGGAGATGTGTTCGGAGCGCCAAACAGCGAGCCACTCGCCGATTGTCAATGGGACATGGCTGTCATCGATGCCGGCGACGAGAGCTTCGCCGCAGCGACCGGTGCCGGTGTCAGTGTCGGGGTGATCGACAGCGGCGTCGATTTCAGTCACCCGGACATCGCTCCCAACCTCGACGTCGACCGGTCGTGTTCGTTCATCTTCGATGACACACCTACCGCCGACCCAGCCGAGATCGCCAACGGGGACTGTACGAACAAGACAGCGGTACAGGACCTGGGCGGTCATGGCACTCATGTGGCGTCGAACATCGCGGCACCGGTCAACGGGATCGGGATCGCAGGTGTCGCACCGGAAGCCACCATCGTGGCGTTGAAGGCCTGCACCGAGGTCGGGTTCTGCTTCGCCGATTCGGTGGCGGCGGCGCTGCGTTATGCCGGTGACGTCGGTCTCGACGTCGTGAACCTCAGCTTGTTCGCAGACCCATACCTGTACTACTGCAAGAGCGAAGCTGGACAGCGGGCGATTCTCAAGGAACTGGAATCGGCTGCCAAGTACGCCCAACAGAAGGGTGTCCTCATCGTCGCTTCCGCCGGCAACGAGGCGGCAGACCTGCAGCATCCGGTCATCGACGACGTGAGCCCCGACTGGCCACCCGACACAGCAGAAGTGCGTGAGGTGAAGAACAACTGTCGGGTGGCTCCCGCCGAGCTCGCCGGTGTCGTCACGGTGTCGGCAATCGGTCCGGTCGGCTACCCCGGCTATGACCTCTGGATCGCCGACTACTCCTCAGTCGGGATGTCACGAGTCGACGTGGCGGCCCCCGGCGGCGACTACTTCCGGGCAACGAACACCCGTCAGGATGCCGTGCTCGGTGCGTTGTCGAGCACAGGCGATCCCGACCACAGCATCTGGGAGATCTTCGACGCTGCCGAGAACACCGGGTTGCCTCAGTTCGACGGTCTGACCGTTCTCGCCGATGGCGGGTACCGCTACGGGTTCCTGAACGGCACCTCGATGGCCTCCCCGCATGCCGCGGGCGTGGCCGCCCTCATCGTCGAGAAACACCCGACCTGGGGCCCCAGCGCGGTGGCGGCCGCCCTGCAACGAACCGCAACCCAGCTGTCGTGTCCTCCCGAGCAACTCGACGGTGACCCACGAACCTGCTCCGGCAACGGTGGCCGTACATCGTTCTTCGGACATGGTGTGGTCAACGCTCTGAACGCAGCCAACAGCTAGAGGCAGCCAAGAGGGCACCGGTTCACGCCGGTGCCCTCTCCTGCGCTCCGATACTGAGCCGAGCCGTCGACAAGCTGAAGAACTTCAGGCCACCAAACCGGTGGCGAGACGCAGTGTGTAGCCGGCCATCACCGCCCAGAACAGATAGCTGTAGCCCCGCTCCCCGATCGAGAAGTTGACCCGGCGCCCGGTGAATGTGGCGATGAGCATCAGCGGGATGGCCAGGATCGTCACGGTCAGGCTGTCCCCGGTGAGCAACCCCGCCTCGGTGAACACGACCGTCTTGGTGGCGTCACCCGCCAGCGAGACCAGCGAGGCGGCACCCACGAAGTGGGCCCGGGCGAGGTCGAGTTGACGCAGCGCCATCCCCTTCAACGGTCCCGACGTCCCGGAGAACCCCGATGTGGCTCCCGAAGCGAAGGCGAGGACCGGCCCCTCCACTCTCCGGACCCGGTTCAACTCGAGACGTTCGGTGACCAGTGCGAAAGCGAAGCTGGCGATGACCGCCACGGTCACCAGATCCTCGGGTGCGGAGACGAGAAGCCGCGCCCCCACCCAAGCTCCGGCAGAGACGAGAAGGATCACGACGATCGACTTCCTGAAAGGGAGTGTCTTCCGGTAGGCGATGACCTTCACCACGTTGTTCGTCGCCAACAGCAGCGCAGCCAGCGCCACGCCCTCTTTGGTCCCGAGGACCAAGGCCAATGACGGGACAAGGATCAGGGAACCGCCGAGACCGGCCGACGCCGACACCAGGAAGGAGAAGGTCACCGCCAAAAGCGTGAAGGCGATGACCCACGGTTCCATCAACCGGCGTGCTCCAGCACCTCGACTGCAGGCAGACCCGCCTCGGCCATCGCCTCGTTGAAGGCGGCGAGATCGTCGGCGACGATGCGGCGGACCTCGTCGAGGTGCTCGTCGATCTCCTCGGAGTACTTGTCCGCCAGCTCCAGTGCCTGTCGGGTGGGGGGTGCGTCGGCACTCGAGATGACACTGATCACCGAGGTCAGCTTCTGGTTGAGCCGGGCCGGTTCCTGACCGCCAAACATGTCGTCGTGTTTGCCCGGCTTGATCAACTCGCCTTCTGCGGCGACCAGCCGTTCCCGGAGGGTCTCGGCCAGCGATCGCAGCTCCTCGGACAGATCGGATCGTTTCGACCAGACGTCGAGCTGAGCCGTGATCGAGCGGATATCGATGATGGTCTGATGGGCCTGTGAGATCTTGTCCCTGATCTCGAGAAGAGCACCCAGCTGTGACTGCAGCGACTCCTGGGACACGTCCACCCGGGGATCGTTGACCACCTCGAAGCTCTCGCTCGAGCTCGTGGTGTCGTCACCGCTTCCCACGATGAGCTTCACCCGGTAAGTGCCGGGGACCACCAGTGGTCCGGTGTCGGCGGCGCCGGTCAGCTTGTTGCCCAGCACCCGGGTAGCCCCGGCGTGGCGTAGATCCCAGAGGAACCGGTTGAGACCCGGTTTGGCAGTGATCCAGGGTCCGGCCTGATGAGCCTTCTCGTCTTCCTCGAGATCGTCATAGTCGTCGGGTTTGGTTCCGAGGCGCCGCACCACGTTCCCATCGGAGTCGCTGAACTCGAGGGTGACCTCCCTTTCGGCGTCCGCCTCGGAGAGGAAGTAGGTGATAGTCGCCCCGACCGGAGCCGCCTCCCCGGCGTCGTGGAAGATCCGACGAACCTGACCGGTTTCGTCCTTCTCGGCGATGAAGGTGGCCTGTTTGCCCAGGGACACCCAGTAGTCCTTGCCTTCGTTCTTGATCCACTGTGAGAACAGGTCGGGGAGGAGACGCCAGGCCCGGCGCGGCTGGAACAACCTGGTCTCCGTGGTGGCGGCGTCGTCGACAAGCTGATGCAATGGCGTCAAGTCGTCCAGGATCCAGAACGACCGCCCATGCGTGGCCACCACCAGGTCGGTCCCCTTGACCGTCAGGTCATAAACAGGTGTCACCGGGATACCCGACTCCCACCGGTCCCAGGTGGCGCCGTCGTCTGTGGAGACGTAGATCCCCGTCTCGGTGCCGACGTAGAGGAGACCCTCCCGGGCCGGGTCGGCGCGGATCACCCTGATGTAGTCGTCGTCGGGGATGACGTGGTCGCCCTCGCCGCTGATCGACACCCAGGTAGACCCGTAGTCGTCGGTGCGGAACAGATAAGGCGTGTTGTCGTCGAGCTTGTAGCGGGTGGCGGCCAGGTAGACAGTCCCCTCCTGGTGGGGCGAGGGCTCGACAGTGCGGACGAAGCTCCACTCGGGAAGGTCGGCCGGGGTGACATCTGTCCAATTCTCCCCACCGTCCCGGCTGACGTGAACGAGACCATCGTCGCTGCCCGCCCACA
>DASTBQ010000030.1:0-3458 GCA_035711995.1 Acidimicrobiia bacterium
GACACCTCGATCGCGTCGAGCCCGGCCGCCACCAGTTTGGCCGCACGGGGAAGTGTCTCCTCCAGCCCGAGGCCCCCGCGACCGCGTCGAACATGCCGACCTTCATAGTGACGGGAAAGCCTTGCGGAACCGACGCTCGCACCTTCTCGACGACCGCTCGGGCAAACTCGCCGCGCCGCGTGGGGTCGCCACCCCAGTTGTCGTTGCGAGTGTTGGTCAGCGGCGAACCGAACTCGCTGATCAGATAGCCGTTGGCGGCATGGATATGGACTCCATCGAAGCCGGCTGCCACGGCTCGCTTCGCCGCAGCCGCGAATGCCTCCAAAGCCCTCTCGATATCTTGGTCGGTGCCGCCGGCGACGGTTTGGCCGGTCAGGGGGTTGGGGACAGGTGAGGGCGCGAGCGGGGTGAGTCCCGGCACCCTCGACTGCGACCCGGCATGGGCCAGCTGTCCGAATATGACCGCACCATGTTCGTGCACTCTCCCCACCAGCTCGCGCAGCCCCGGGAGGACACCGTCGTCATGGATGCCCACCTGCCCCCGGGCGTACTTGCCTCGTGGCTCAACATAGAGGTGACCAGTGATGATGGCGCCGATCCCACCGGAAGCGAGACCCGCGTACAGGTCGAGGAGTGAGTCTGTCAGCTCGCCGGACTCCGGATCTGCCATCGACTCCGACGTCCCCGCTCTGACCAAGCGATTGCGCAGGGTGGCCGACCCCACCCGGCCGGGTTGGAAAAGTATGTCCCCGGTCACTGCTCCAGCCCGAAGAAGAGCGTTCTCAGCGCCTCCTCGGAGAGGAGATCCTCGGCCACGGTCTCGGCTCGGACGGTTCCGTTGCTCAACACGTAGACCCGATCGACATATGGGAGAACTTCCAACGGGTTCTCCTCGATGATCCAGAGGATTGAGGCGCCGCCTTCCTTCGACTGGACAATCCTCTCAACCAAAGAGTGGACGATGGTCGGCGCCAACCCAGTGGTGGGCTCATCGAGAAGGAGGAACCGGGGCTTGGTGCCTGAGGCGCAGGCGAATGCAAGCATCTGACGCTCACCCCCAGAGAGGGTCCTGGCAGCTTGCCGTCTCCGGTCGGCGAGGCGGGGGAACAGGGCGTAGGCGTGGTCCACGGCCACCTGAGATTCTTCGGGTGACAGCGTCGAAAAAGACGTGATCAGGTTGTCCTCCACCGTCAGCTCGGGGAAGGTGTTACCGACCTGTGGTGCCATGGCCATGCCCATCTGCATTCGACGCGCCGTCGTAGCACCGGTGAGATCTTCGCCGTCGAATGAGATCGAGCCACTCATCGCCGGGAGAAGACCGAACACCGCCTTGCCCAGGGAGGTCTTCCCTGCGCCGTTTGGCCCGATGAGAGCGACCATCTCGTTCTCGTCGACTCGCAAGTCGACGGCATGGAGCACCGGCAGCTTTCCGTATCCGGTCTCGAGTCCTTTCACCTCGAGAAGACTCATGCCGAGCGACCTAGGTAGATCTCTATCACCGTTGGATCACTCACGACATCATCTGGAGTCCCCGAAGAGATGACTCTTCCCAGGGACATGACATGGATCCGGTCGGCGATGCCGAGCACAAACCCGATGTTGTGGTCGATGACGAGGACCGTGACCCCTTGATCTCGGATCTGACGAATCAAGGTGGACAAACGATCGATCGAACCGGGATCCACACCGGATGCCGGCTCATCGAGGAGGAGCATCACTGGCTCCGCCATGAGCTGCCGGGCGAAGTCCACCAGCTTGACGTCTCCGGGCGGCAGATCGGCGAGGACAGTGTCCCGCACCTTCGAGAGGTCGAGGTCGTCGAGAAGCCGACCTCCTCGCTCGTCGGTTTGGATCTCGGCTTGCCGCCAACCGCCGATCAGGGCAGACCGCAGACTTTCACTTCGGGCGTTTGATCCTCCGACCATCAGGTTCTCCCACACGGAGAGTGCCGGGAAACCGGTCGGCGTCTGAAAGCTGCGCACCAGTCCTTTTTGGGCGATCTGCCATGGCTGAGAGCCAGTCACGTCCTCGCCTTGGAACCTGACGGTGCCTTCGTTCGGCACCTCGAAGCCTGTGACCACATTGAACAGCGACGTCTTGCCGGCTCCGTTCGGTCCGATCACGGCGGTGATGGAGCCCGGCTCTATCTCCATGTCTACTCCATCAACCGCGGCGACACCTCCAAACAGCTTGGTTACCCCACGGACCTCCAAAATTGGAGCACTCATGCCTCGAGCCGCCGCGACGCTCCGGCGAAGGCGTCTCGCTCTTGGGCCAAGCCCTCAGGGCGGTATCGCATGACGATGATCAGGACGAGGCCGAGAATGATGAACCGCGCCGAGGCCAGGACGACGGCCATCTCCCCGGACCCTTGCACCAGCGCCGCCGCTTCGGTGACGATGAGCAGGATGGCGGCTCCGATGATCGGCCCGCGGAGCGAAGCGATCCCGCCGATGACCAATGCGGTCCATGTCACGAAGGTCACCTCTGATGTGAACAGGGACGGCGTCACCGTCCTGATGAACCAGACGTAGAGCGGTGCGACCGCCCCGTACATGAGGCCGGCCAGGACGAAAGTCTGGATTCTGTGCCGATTGGTGTGCTTGCCCAGCGACCTGGCCACCGGATCGTTGTCCCGGAACCCTCGGAGCAGCCGCCCGTAAGGGCTGTGGCCAAGACGACGCATGAGCAGGTAGACGACCAGGACGAGAACCCACACCATGCCCATGAAGAACCATCGGAAGGCGCTACCTGAAACAATGCTCTCGAACGGGCGGGAAAACTGGTTGAACCCGACCGTGCCTCTCGTGACTGTGCCCAGGTTGATCGAAAGCTGGCGAATCACCTCCGCAAACGCAAGTGTGGTGATCAGGAAGTACTCACCTCGAACTCGTAACGACGGGATTCCGATGATCAGCGCTGCGATTCCGCTCGCGATACTGCCTGCGATGACCCCGGCCCACATCGGCCATCCAGGCGCGAACACCACGTCTTCATGCGTTGTTTGAGTGGTGATGATGAACACGTAGCCGCCAACGGCGACAAGGCCCGCCAAGCCGAGGTCCCACATCCCCGCCCAACCAGCTTCGAGATTCAGGATCATCGCCAGGATCGCATAGATGCCTGCGAGCGTGATCACGCCAACCAGGAAGAGGATGACACCGGGCATCAGGCTTCACGCCTTCCCTGGGCGGCAAACAATCCTTGGGGGCGGAGCAACAAGCCAAGAATCAGCACACCAAATGCCACCACTGTCCGATAAGAGGTAGGGATCACTAGCGCACTCAGATCCATCGCCAAGCCGAGCAACAGGCCTGCGGCCAAGACGCCATAGATCGAGCCCAGACCGCCCAGGACCGCCGCAGCCAAAATGATCAGGATCTGGGACCATCCCAGTTCCGAATGCACATTTCCGATTAGGCCCACCATTACCCCGGCGAGACCTGCCAGTGCCGAGG
>DASTBQ010000031.1:0-2980 GCA_035711995.1 Acidimicrobiia bacterium
GCGTCGATGCGGGACGGCGTCGAGTTGAGGTATCGACAATGGAGGATGGTAAGGGCGCGATGGGCCCCTACGACCACATCGTTAACTGCGCCTGGGCCGGACGTCCTGCCCTGGACAGGTCTGCGGGGCTAAACCTTGGGAATCCATGGACGTTCCGCATGAAGTACTTCGTGACGGCCTCCACCACTCCTCACACTCCTGTGCTCCCATCGACAACGGTCGTCCTAGGAGGCTTCGGTGACATCGTCGATTACGGCGACGGCGACGTCTACTTGTCGTGGTACCCGGCGGGTCGCCGGGGCTGGTCGACCGAGCTGATTCCACCTGCTTGGCCGACCCGACCTGACCCGGGTGCCGCATCCGAGATCACCGAACTGACAGTGAGTCATCTCAGGGACGTCCACCCCGGAGTGGCCGGACTGAGCATCTTCGGGCCACATGGGCCCGACGTGCGAGGTGGAGTGATCTACTCCCTCGGAAACACAGACGTGGATGATCCCAAGAGCGTGTTCCATAGGCGCTCGGATGTCGGCCTGCGCTCTGCGGGCTCATATCACTCCGTCGACACCGGGAAGTACACGACCGCCCCGCTCTTCGCCGAGCTCGTGGCAGATCGGATCACGGGGGCCCGGTGACCGACGGCGTGTTCATCGCCATGCCGGTCTACCGCGGCGCCGAGGTCATCGACGAGACCATTCGTTCCATTCTCGATCAGGAATACGACGACTTCCACCTCGTCATGAGCGTGGACGGAGCGGATGATCCCAGCGTCGAAGTGTGCCGAAAGTACACATCGGATCCCCGGATCGGCGTGGTGGTGCAGGAGGAACGACTGGGCTGGCCCGGGAACTTCAACTGGCTGGTCGACAATTGTGACCGGGAGTTCTTCTGCTACTGGCAACAGGATGACCTGGCCACGACCGGCTACCTGGGGAATCTCCGCAGGGAGCTATTGGCGAGGCCCGACGCCGCCATCGCCCACAGCGACGTGCAATGGTTCGGTGCCAGCTTCGACCGGACCTCGACACCAAGCATCGAGGGTGATCCGTTGTCCCGGGTCATGCAGCACATCGAGGCGATTCGCTACGAGCCACTGCGAGGGTTGATGAGATCCTCGATGCTTCCCCAGGATGGCCCGGCCATACCGGTGACGGAGGACGAGAGCTGCCAGGAAGAGTTCGTGTTCCTGACCCACATGGCGGCCCAGGGCGCCTTCGTGCGCACCGGCACCGCCATGTACTTCAAGAGACTGCACGCTTCGAATGTGTTCAAGCGCTGGTTCGGCTTCCCAGACTGGCGCCGAAGGCGGGGATGGCTGTCGATGGGTTCGGGGATGTATCACATCGCACGACGCTTCTCGCCCACGGAAGCTTGGCCAACGGTGCTGGCTCAGATCGCCGACCGACTCGCCGTCTCCCGCGTCGGACGCGGGCATTTCTACCTGCCGCCACAACATCGGGAGGGCGTGGCCCGATTCGTCAGAGACTTCGTCGATTACTCAGGGGCCGGCTACGAAGAATTGGGGCCTTCCGGAAGCCGACCCGGCTCCCTAGAGCGTCCTGTGAACGAGGATGTGCTCGGCGCTCTCCAGCAGGAGCGCATCAATCTCGAGCTGAGGGCGGAACTCGAAGACAGACTCGACCGCCAAGGTGCTGTCATCCTCTCACTAGACGACGAGGCGCTCTCCGCGATCCTTGGGTTCGGATGGAGTGATGTCGAGCCCTGGGGCGTCTGGACGGACGGTGGTGAGGCACGACTGAGAATCCCGGCACCGGCGGGGCGCGCATGGCGAGCGACGCTGGCCGGACGGGTCTATGCACCGAATGGTCCGGTGCAGATTGGAGTGGGCTCGGGTCGACATCAGATGACACATTCGTGGCATGAGGGAGAGTCGGTGAGGCTCGTCGTCGAGGGGTCGGGTTCTGAGGGCCATCTGTTGCTCGATCTGCCCGATGCCAGCGCCCCGCTATCGAACGGCGTATCGGACGACTCGCGAATGCTCTGCTTCGCTGTCACGGAGGTTCGAGTCGACCTGACCTGAGGAGGCGACCTGGAGTCTCCCGTGACACGGGGCCGGCGCTTTCCGCAAGGATATGTGCGGGGTTATGGTGCGATGGACTCCGATGATCCCGAGCCTCGATGAACATGCATCCCATCGGTGACTCCACGCAGCAGTACCCCGAAGCCAGGTAGAACGATTTGGGAATCTCGACAGGAGCTGAACAGAAAGCCGCGGGCGGCGTGCCAATCGAACCAGTGGAGGATTCGCCGCGTATCGGGTTATGGGATGTGGTCGGTTCGCTCGTGCTTGCGGTTGCTCTTGCGATGTCCTATCCGGTCTTAGGCCTGCTTTCCGAGAACCTGGCCTTTTTCACCGCCCATCAAGCAATTCCCTTCGACGTGATCGGTCTCGCCCTGCTGCTGACGATCGTCATCCCGCTGATTGTGGCCTTGCCGATCGTCGTCCTCATCCGGTTCGCCCCACGGGTCGGGGTAGTTGCTTACGGGTTGGTGCTTGGCCTCCTCGCCGCGGCAGCCTCCTTGCCCTTCGTCGAGCGGATGGTCGACACGACCTGGCTCGTTGTCGCCATGGCCCTAGCTCTGGGTGGTCTGGTGGTATGGGCCAGTCTCCGCTTCCGTGGCTTACAGACCCTGCTGCGTTGGGGAGCAGTGGTGCCCCTGGTCGTCCTGGCGATGTTCGTGTTCATCTCACCAGCTTCGGCGCTGGTGATGGCTCCCGACCGTGTCGTCCAGGAAACCTCGGGTGTGGGCAACCCGGTTCCCGTAGTAATCCTGGTGCTCGACGAACTGCCCGTCCAGACCCTCATGGACGCCGAGGGGAACATCGACGCGACCCGCTATCCGGGTTTCGCCAGTCTCCTCGAGGACTTCACCTGGTTCCGCAACACCGCCACCTTGAGCAGTTTCACCGAGGAAGTACTTCCCATGATCCTCACGGGACTCCCCTATGGTGAGAACG